>JAVBPB010000143.1:0-37157 GCA_031549965.1 Mobilisporobacter sp.
CTTGTAAAAATGGGAAAGAAAATGAGCAAAGCGGTGGATCTATTTAAGGATGGAAAGAAACTCATAACAGGAAAGTTTAATGAATTAATAGAACAGGGAATGAAAGCTTCAAAAAAAGTGTTTGAAGTAGGAGGAACATTAGCCAAAAAGTTAGATCCACGAAAAACCCTATCAAACATAAAAGAAAAAATGAAATCTATATGCTTATTTGGGAATTGCTTTACGGAAGATACGTTAGTACATACCGAAAAGGGATATGTAAAGATAAGAGATGTAAGAGTTGGAGATTTAGTATACTCAATGAATGAAGAAACCGGAGAAATAGGTTTAAAGAGAGTAGAAGAAACATCAACATCATCCGTTCACACAATATTTGAAATAGAAATAGGCAAAAAAGAAAAGATAAAAACAACTAAGTACCATCCATTTTATGTAGAAGATAAGGGCTGGGTAAATGCAATAAATTTGGTAATTGGAGACAAGCTTATTGATGCTCATGATGCGGTAAAAATAACAGCTATAGAAAAAATAAGATATGAAGAACCTATAATAGTTTATAACTTTCATGTGGAGGATTGGGCTTCTTATTTTGTATCAAGTTGGGATTTATATGTGCATAATGGAGGGAATCATGTTCATAGTTTGGATAATATTAATCCTAATAAGTTATTACCAAGTGAAGGGGATATTGGAACATATAATGAACTTATTAAAGCAGGAAAAAGAGGTGATAATATTACTCCTCACCACATGCCATCAGCGGAATATATGTCATCTAAAGGCGTTTCAAAAAATGATGGTCTTTGTATGAATATGGAGATGACTAGTCCAGGAACAGGTGGACGTCATCGTATGACTGATACATATGGAAGAAATATGACAGATGCACAAAAGGAATATTATTATTCATTGTTGCCTAGAGATGCATTGTCTTACGATATTAAGAATTTAAGGGAAATTTATCAAAACCAAGGTTTATATACTGAAGTTAGGCCAAAGTTACAAGAATATATTAAGAAATATAAAGAGTATATGCCAGAATTATTTGAAAAATAAAAATAGAAGGAGATAGAGAATGGACAAGGGATTAATTGAACAATTGTATGAAAATAGACTGTTAAGAACAAGGGAGGAGTTTGAAAAATTTGAAGAAGGTCTGAATATACTATCTGAAGTAATTCAAGAAAATGATATTTTTGAATTATGTAGTGTTTTTGATGATAATACAATGGATGAAGAGGTAATGTTTGGATTAATACATCTTATAGAGCTGTTTTCTTCTGAAAAAGCATTTGAATTTACAGTTTTAGGAGTAAGTAATATGAAAGGAAATGCTGTAAATTGGGCTAAAATAATTATATATAGGTGCTTAAATGATGATTTTTCTAGAAAAATGTTAAAAAAAGCAATAAATAAGGTAGATTCTAAAACGAAACAATTAGTATATTTATTATTAAATTCTATAAAAAAGGAAGATTATAATAAATTTGGTGAGTTAATTGATGACGTTATAGATTAAACTATGATTATTATATTTTAGAAATTGGTAGTGTAAATAAGTAAGCATATTTGGAAATAAATGATTTTGGTAAAATTAAGATATAAAAAATCTTACTGCCACATTTGACTGTCAATATTCTCTTACCATGAGTGGTATTGGAATGGAAATAGCATGCAATAGCTGTCCTGCAAGCTGTAGTGTACATCTAATTTCACATGCACTGGATAAAATGACAACAAATCCACAACTTCATGGCATACAAGTGGGGATTTCAACGTATATTATGAGTATGGTACAAAATCATAGATACGAACGTGTCCGCCAATTTCTCACAGACACAGGCTTTTTTGACTTTGTAAAAACACTTCGCTTAAGTGCAAAAGACTATGTTGATGTTATAGACTTGGCTCCATCTATCAAACCAAGCCGAAAAACCTATATTCATTTTGAAGAAAATAGAGAAAAGGCAAAGCAAGTTATAAAAGAGGACTCCATTTTAAAGAATATTTTTAAAAACGACACTTCTTTAGATTGATATAGTGTGATAATAATATCTAAAAAATTAAAGACTAACTTTCTATTACTATCAGTTTTAGGAAGTTAGATTTTTTATTGTATTGAAATATTATCATTGTATAATATTTTATAGTTTTCAGGGTTTTGGAATGTTATATTTGACTAATTTTATTCTTATAGGTATAATCCTATTATTAAGTGCAATAAAAAATATAAATCAGATCAAAAAGAAAGACGGTGATCAAATGAAAAAGCTACCTTTAGGAATACAAAGTTTTAGAAAAATAATAGAAGGTAACTATTTATATGTTGATAAAACAGTATATATTTACAAATTAATAAATAATGCCAGCTATTATTTTTTATCAAGACCCAGAAGATTTGGTAAATCACTTCTTATTGATACTATTAAAGAAGTGTTTAAAGGAGATAAAGAAATCTTTAATGGATTATGGATATATAATTCGGATTATGAATTTAAATCACATCCGGTTATTCACTTGGATATGAGCAATATATCCAGTAAAAACGATGAAATTCTTGAAAAATCAATAATTTCAGCACTTAGAATACAGATAGAAGAAGAAGGATTTAATATTGAAGATAATATTTCATCAGATATATTTAAGAATTTAATAAGACTATTATATAAAAAGTATAACAAAGGAGTTATAGTATTAATAGATGAATATGATAAGCCAATTATTGATCATCTGTCAGATATAGAAACAGCAGAAAAGAATCGAATGGTATTAAAAGGGTTTTATGGAATTTTAAAATCCATGGATCCATACTTAAAATTTGCCTTAATATCAGGTGTTACTAAGTTTACCAAAACATCAATATTTTCGGAAATGAATAATCTTATGGATATTACTCTTACAGAGGATTATTCTAATATATGTGGTATCACACATAAAGAATTTACAGAGTATTTTAGTGAGCATATAGAGAAATTACAAAATATAAATACTATGAAACAATATAAAAATATTAAAGAAGAAATTATAAAATGGTACAATGGCTATTCATGGGATGGAAAAACTCTATTATTAAATCCATATTCATTACTAAGCTTTTTTAGCCAAAAACGTTTTTCGGGATTTTGGTTCAGCAGTGGAACACCCAAATTTCTTATGGATTTACTTAAAGAGAAGCCAGAAGGCTTTTTAAATATTCAAAACTTAAAAATAACAGAGTGGCTATTAGATTCAAGTGATATAAAAAAAATACAGGTAGAGCCTTTATTATTCCAGACAGGATATTTGACTATAAAGGAAAAGTTACATGATGGTGTAGAGGAGGTTTATCTATTAAAATTTCCTAATTACGAAGTTGAACAGACATTTAATATGCATATAATTTCTGAATTTACTGAAGCTGGAGATTCTTTGGTGCAAAGTGCATATATAAATATGCGTGATGCTTTTGTAACAGGAGATTTAGAAAAAATTCTTTATATATTAAAAGGACTTTTTTCTTCTATTCCATATAATTTACACATTAACAAAGAAGCATATTATCACTCAATATTTTATGCCATAATGCAGATTTTAGGATTTAAAATTAATGTAGAAGTTGCTGTTTCCAGAGGTCGAATAGATGGTGTATTAGAATTAGATGACAAGGTATACATTATGGAGTTTAAATATGCTGATTTAAGAAAAGATGAAACAGATATAAATAAAGAAAAAGCCATAAAGAAAGAATTGAATTTGGCAATGGTTCAACTAAAGGATAGAGGATATGCAGATAAATATATGGGAAGTAACAAAAAAATATATCAAGTGGCTATGGCTTTTATTGGAAGAGATAATATAGATATGCAAATAGAAAAAACTAATTTATAGTAACAAAATAGTATAACACTAAAAAATAATAATGAAATGATGATTGATAAATAGAAATTTACTGTGGTATACTAGTTGTAATAAACTTTCAATAATAAAAGAAAAGTAAGGAACCAAAACACTTTAAACTTGGAGGCCAATAAATGAAACATGGTTATATTAAAGTTGCAGCAGCAACCCCAAAAATTATTGTAGCAGATTGCGACCATAATGCAACCCAAATAATTAATATAATAGAAGACTTAAGTAAAAAATCAGTAAAAATAATAGTATTTCCAGAACTTTGCATTACAGGCTATACATGTGGCGATCTGTTTTTTCAAGAAAGCTTGTTAAAAAATTCCCTTAAAGCTTTAGAAAAAATAATACAAAGTACTAAAAACAAAGACACACTAGTCATTGTAGGTTTACCTTATGATTATAATGGTAATCTATTTAATGTAGCAGCAGTAATAAAACAAGGAGAGCTTCTTGGATTAGTTCCAAAACTAAATATTCCAGATTATTCTGAGTTTTATGAATCGAGATATTTTGTAAAAGGAAACAATAAGCCAATATATATAAATGTCTCAGGAAATAGAGTACCTTTCGGTGCCAATATAATATTTACTTGCAGTAATATAAAGGAACTTAAAATTGCAGTTGAAATTTGTGAAGACTTGTGGGTTTCTTTTTCACCAAGCAACTATCATGCAATTCATGGAGCTACAATTATAGCTAATTTATCAGCAAGCAGTGAAATTACAGGAAAATCCGACTATAGAAGGGAATTAATAAAGGCTCAATCTTCAAAGTTAATTTGCGGATATATCTATGCAGATGCGGGTGAAGGAGAATCTACAACAGACTTAGTATTTAGCGGACATAACATAATTTCAGAAAATGGAACAATTTTATTGGAATCTGAAAGGTTTTTAAATCAATCTGTAATTACAGATTTAGATTTAAATAAAATATCCATCGAAAGAAGAAAAATGACTACATTTACCATGGATACCAACATGGATAACTATGAAGTAATAAGTTTTGCTTTTAATATGGAAGATATTAAACTTAATAGAATATATAGTAAAAGTCCATTTATACCAAGTGATAAGCATATATTAGAAAAAAGACTAAAAGAAATAATTACAATTCAAGCAATGGGTTTAAAGAAAAGATTAGAACATACAAATACAAAATATGCAGTAGTTGGTATATCAGGGGGACTAGATTCTACTTTAGCACTTCTAATTACAGCTAATGCCTTTGATCTTTTAAATATGAGCAGAGAAAATATTTTAGCCATAACAATGCCATGTTTTGGAACAACAGACAGAACCTACAATAATGCTTTAAAACTCATGGATAAACTAAATACAACAATAAAGGAAATTGATATAAAAGAATCAGTAATACAACATTTTAAAGATATTGATCAAGACATTAATAACCACGATATAACCTTTGAAAATGCACAGGCAAGAGAAAGAACCAAAGTTCTTATGAATATTTCCAATAAAGTGGGAGGTATGGTTATAGGAACAGGAGATTTATCAGAGCTTTGTCTTGGGTGGGCAACATATAATGGTGATCATATGTCAATGTATGGAGTAAATACTTCAATACCAAAAACCTTGGTACGATTTCTGGTACAATATTATGCAGATGAAACAAAGGATTTGGAACTTAAAAAAGTACTTTTAGATATACTAGATACTCCGGTTAGTCCGGAATTGCTACCTCCAAATCAGGGAGAAATTGCTCAAAAAACTGAAGATATAGTTGGGCCATATGAATTGCATGATTTCTTTTTATATTATATAATAAGATATGGTTTTACACCATCAAAAATCTATCGAATTGCTATAAGCACATTTGAAGACATATATACTAAAGAGGAAATCTTAAAATGGCTTAATACCTTTTACAAAAGATTTTTCTCTCAGCAATTTAAACGTTCATGTTTGCCAGATGGGCCAAAGGTTGGTTCAGTTTCAGTATCACCAAGGGGAGATTTAAGAATGCCAAGTGATGCCAGTGTAAATGAGTGGATTAAAGAGCTTCAAAATATTAATTAATGGAGGTAACAAAATGGCTTTAAAAATAATAACGGATTCAGCAGCAGATCTTCCAAGATATATAATAGATGAGTTTGATCTGCATGTAATCCCTACGCCGGTTGTGATTGAAGGCAAAGACTATTTTGATGGTGATACTATACTACCACAGGATTTTTATAGTATTCTAAGAACTAAGGCAGATATACACACATATCATATAAACTCATTTATGTTTAAAAGTAATTTTGAACAATATGCAAAAGATGGAGATGAATTAATTTATATTTGTTTTTCCACAGGTCTTGCAGGTACTTATAATGCAGCTAATATTGCAAAGTCTGAACTTTTAGAAGAATATCCAGACTTTAACATAACAATTATTGATTCTAAATGTGCTTCAGTTGGATTTGGACAGGTGGTTTTAAATGCTTTAACATTACTAAGACATGGTTCTGCAAAAGAAGAAATTATAAGAACAATTCAATTTGATATAGATCATATGGAGCATGTTTTTACGGTTGAAACTTTGGACTATTTATTTAGAGGTGGCAGACTTAGCAGAACTTCTGCTATTGTTGGGGGACTATTAGATATTAAACCAATAATCGAAATAAACGATGATGGTGCATTAGTTGCAATAGAAAAAATCAGAGGCAGAAATAAGTCATTAAAGAGGCTTGTTGAAATGGTTGGACAAAGACGCCAAAATCCATCAGAAGCATTAATGGGAATCTGCCATGGTGATGATAAGGAATCTGTTGAGTTAATTAAGAAAATGTTAAATGAAAAATATGGATGTGAACGTTTTATAGAAACATATGTTGGATGTGCAATAGGTGCACACACTGGTCCTGGAGTTATAGGAATTACATTTATTGGAGACAAATAAAACAAAAAATCAGCTCTTTTAAGAGGAGCTGATTTTTTCATATCAAGGAGTCGCTTTTTCTAAGGTTAGTTTTATAGACTCTTGTAATAGAGATGAGGTATATTTACTATCATCTGAAAATGATACTTTATCAATGTCTACGCCATCATAAAGTTGTTTGGTTATTTCGTCAAGTGCAGGTTCTAAGAGTGGATACATAGTAGCCATAGAATCATCAATATTTACAAGGCGTATTGAGTTAATGTGATCACTATCAACTACAACTTCTAAATTTAATGAGGTGTCATTTAGTACAATCGCTGAGGTGTAAACACCAGCAGTATATGTAGGTGTAACTTCTGTAGAAACATTATCTTTATTTTTCGGAAGAAACATAAAGACTAGTAATAATAGCAAAAGGATTCCAAGTCCTACGAATATTGCTGTATAAACAATTTCCTTAAGCTGGATGATTACAATTTTGGTTTTAGACATATTAGCAGCCCCCTTGATAAGTTAGTTTATATATTTTATTAGTTCCTATTAAGAAATATGATAAGTTTCTTTAAATATTTTTAATGAAAATATGAACAAGCTAATGTAATAAAATAGAAAAAACAATTGACATATAAATTTATTATGTTATCATTATAGTTATCAACAAAATTCGATAAATTATATATTAATAATCTTTATGAAGGATAGTGATAATAGTGGAAATTTTAGTTTCAGTTATATGTTTAGCATATAACCATGAAGACTATATAAGAAAAGCACTAGATGGCTTTATAAAACAAAAGACAAATTTTAATTTTGAAATTGTAATTCATGACGATGCTTCAAAAGATAGTACAGCAAGTATTATTCGTGAATATGAGTTAAGATATCCTGAAATAATAAGGCCTATATATCAGAAAGAAAATCAATATCAAAAAGGAAATATAAATATTTTTAAAAAGTTTATTTATCCTCAGGTAAGAGGAAAGTACATTGCCTACTGTGAGGGTGATGACTATTGGATAGACGAAAATAAACTTCAAATTCAGGCAGATTACATGGAAAGTGATAAAGAATGTGCTATGTGTTGTCATGGATTTAATTGTATTAATTCTGAAACAGAGGAGACTATTTATAGTATTTTAAATAAAAACCAGCAGGGGATTTTATCAGCAAGAGAAATTATTAGTCATGTTGATTTCCCGCAAACAGCAACCAGAATGTACAGGCGGGAAGTTATAATAAACAGACCAGATTTTTCATTTGGGGGATGTGGAGATTATTATTTGTTAGTTTTTTCATTACTTCATGGGCATACGTATTACATAAATAAAGTAATGTCAAATTATCGTATATGTTCTAATGGGTCTTGGACCAACAGAATAAAAAGTGATGGAAATCTAAAGATACAAAATAAATATGAAACAATAAAATTTTTAAAAGAATTTGATTCATATTCAGAATATATCTATCATGATGAAATAGAAGATAGAATTGACGAATACGAGTTTAGTATATATATAGATCGACGTGAATTTTTTAAAGCTTTAAATAGTAAATATTATAAAAAGGCTAGTTTAATAAAAAAAGTAAAAAAAATTTTTAACCACATAAAATACAAGGTTATATTTAATTAACAATACATATTTTGCTTTTTGGATTGATGGTTTTAGCTGGAAATTTACAACTTAAAAGGAAAGCAGAATAATCCAATAATAAGGAGTATGTACGAGTTGAAAAGAATAAATATTACTCATTCATCCATGCCTAATATGGAAGAATATATCGAAGAAATAAAAGAGCTATGGGATAGTCATTGGCTTACTAATATGGGTGTGAAACATAATCAATTGGAGCTTATGCTTAAAGACTATTTAGATACACCTTATATTTCTTTATTTGCCAATGGCCATCTGGCATTGGAAATGCTTCTTGAAGCCATGAATTTGCAAGGTGAAGTTATTACCACACCCTTTACATTTGTTTCTACTACACATGCGATTGTACGAAAGGGGCTAAAGCCTGTATTCTGTGATATTAATGAAAATGATTACACCATTGATGTCAATAAGTTGGAAGCTTGTATTACCGGCAGGACTTCTGCAATTTTGCCGGTACATGTATACGGAAATATCTGTGATTGCGAAATAATTGAAAACATTGCCAAACAGTATGGCATTAAAGTAATATATGATGCGGCTCATGCATTTGGTGTTAAAAAAAATGGAATAACTTCAGCGAATTTTGGTGACGCTACAATGTTTAGTTTTCATGCCACAAAAGTATTTCACTCAATTGAAGGCGGTGCAGTAGCAAGCAAAGATAAGAAATTAAATAAAAAACTTTCCTTACTTAAGAATTTTGGCATTACCGGATTGGAAACCATAGAAGATATAGGCGGAAATGCTAAAATGAATGAATTACAAGCAGCAATGGGCATTTGCAACCTGCGTAATGTTGATGCAGAAATAAATAAGAGAAAGATTATTTCTGACAGATACAATGAACGATTGTCAGGGGTAAAGGGCATTAAACTTTGCAAAGAGCAGTCTGGGGTGGAGTCCAATTATTCTTATTTTCCTTGTTTGTTTAATGGATATAAATATACAAGGGATGAAGTGTATGAGCTTCTTATTGAACAAAATATATATGCACGCAAGTATTTTTATCCTTTAACCAATAGCCTTTCATGCTATAATTTTGATGATTCAAAAACACCTGTAGCAAAGATTGTATCAAATTCTATTCTTACTCTGCCTTTATATTCAAATTTATCTTTGGAAGATGTGGATAGAATTTGTAATATCATACTTATATAACAGGTGATGAAAGGAAACGGTTATGACTATAAGAGAAAAGGTGTTTAGCAGTTTTCTATGGCGTTTCATGGAACGGTGCACAGCTCAAGGAGTAAATTTTGTGGTGTCCATTATTCTGGCAAGAATGCTTATGCCAATGGATTATGGAACTATAGCCTTGGTTACAATCTTTATAACAATTCTTCAGGTTTTTATTGACAGTGGTTTGGGAAATGCATTAATACAGAAAAAAAATGCTGATAATTTGGATTTTTCAACCGTGTTTTGTTTTAATATTATTATCTGTCTTATGTTGTATGGCATAATGTTTTTTACAGCTCCATTTATATCAGATTTTTTTAATACAGAATTAACATCAGTTATCCGGGTATTAAGTTTAATACTAATAATATCCGGAGTTAAAAATATTCAGCAAGCATATGTATCAAGAAATATGCTTTTTAAGCGTTTTTTCTTCTCTTCTTTGGGGGGAGCAATATCCTCAGCAATTGTTGGTATAATATTGGTGGTTAAGGGATATGGCATTTGGGCATTAGTTTTTCAGCAGTTAATCAACGCAACTGTGGATACTTGTATTTTATGGTGTACTATTAATTGGCGTCCCAAACTGGCATTTTCAATAAAGCGTTTAAAGAAGCTTTTTTCATTTGGATGGAAATTACTACTTTCCAGCTTGCTTGATATAGTATATAATAATTTGAGGCAACTCTTTATTGGAAAGTTATATACATCAGAAAATTTAGCTTTTTTTAACAGAGGAAAGCAATTTCCTGAATATATTATTTCAAATATAAATGCATCCATTGACAGCACTTTATTTCCTGCTATTTCTTCTGTTCAAGATAATGCTGTACAGGTAAAAGCTATGACAAGACGAGCAATACAGATAAGTAGCTATATTATTTGGCCTGCTATGATTGGATTAAGTATTTGTGCAGAACCATTTGTAAAGCTTCTTTTAACCGATAAATGGCTTCCTTGTGTACCATATTTGAGAATATTTTGCTTTATTTATGCGTTTTGGCCAATGCATACAGCAAATTTAAATGCAATCAAAGCAGTGGGCAGAAGTGATATAATTTTAAAATTAGAAATATTTAAAAAGGTAGTTTATACAATATTATTGATTATTTCCCTTAATTTTGGTGTTTTAGCAATTGCATTTTCTCAGGCAATCTCAGCTCCGCTTGGTGCTTTTATTAATGCATATCCAAATAAAAAGAATATTAATTATTCCTATTGGGAACAGTTGGCAGATATACTACCATCATTAGGCTTGTCTATTGTAATGGGTTTAATTATATATCCAATATCCCTGATGAATATTTCTCCTTTATACATGATCTTTATTCAAATTATAGCAGGGGTTTTTGTGTACTGGATGGGATCTAAATTATTCCATTTTGACAGTTATCATTATATTATAAACATACTGAAAAAAATGTTAAAAAGGAAATAAGTAAGGAGGTATTTTCTGTGGAAAATTATCAGGATATTTTTTTAACTATACATGAAGAAAAAAAGGAATATTTTAAGAGATGGTACCATGAGGTTCCATTTGTTATATCAAAAGAAAGAAATGAAGAATTTCAAAGATTTGGGAATATAATGTATCGCTGTATTATGAAATTTGTTGAATGCTATAAGGAATATAGTAATATTCTTCCATTGTCTGAAAAAACTATGCAGGTTATAAAGCTTTGTGAGAAAAAAGAGTATATACCAAGAACTTTTAGACCAGATATTTTACTATGTGAAGATAATACATGGAAAGCCTGCGAAATTACATCAAGATTTTGTTTTAGTGGGTATTTATCTTCTTGGTTTACCGCATACGAAGGCGGTTTAATGGCAGAAAAAAGTGGAATTACGGATGTACAAGATTATTTTACTTCTATGTTTGAATACTTAGTTAAAATAGCTAGAGATGTTAAAAGGATTGTAGTTCTAAAAAGTGCTGACAAGCAGGAGGCCCTAAATCTATATCGCCCATTTTTTGAAGCACTTGGAAAAGAGGTGATTATAGTACCTTTTGGAGACATTTTGAACAATATACATTTATTAAAGGGCAACCTTATAATTAATGAACTAAATCAGATTGATTTACTTTCCCTTGATATGGAAGTGATTGAAAAGATTTTAGAAAGTAATTATATACAAGACTTCAGGTCTGCACTGTTTCCTCATGATAAACGTTTTTTTGCAGTATTACAGGAAGACCGGTTTACTAAGACTGTTTTAACAGACGAAGAAACAGAATTTTTACGTAATCATTTGGTAAAAACCTATTGTTATAACCAAGACTTGGATATATGGAAAGATGCAAAAAAAAATAAGGATAGATATATTTTAAAACATGCAAATCTTGGTAAAAGTGAAAAAGTTTTTGCAGGATGCACTATAACTCAGAATAAATGGATAGAGATTTTTAACAGTGAATCTTTGGAGAATATGATTTTACAGCCTTTTCAAAAGCAAAGGGTATTTAAAACATATTGGGAAGGAAAAGAATATTTAGAATATGCAGTTGGAACATTGCTCTTAATAGATGATAAATATTATGGACCAGGATTAATTCGAGGGTCTAGTTTTCCAGTTACTAATCAGGGTGATGATAGAAAATTTATTCCTATTGTAACAAATGAGATGGAAAAATTAGAAGATTATTTTTTATTATAATATAATTACAAATTATGAAGAATAATTTAATAAATAAGGAGACAAAAAATGAACAATAAACTAAATTTTAACAACTTGAATGCTAAACCTACAGATGTGTACAACCTTTCGGGATTTACCCCTAATATTGTGGACAAAGAATATTTAACTGAATTAGGAGTTAAAGTAGAACCTTCACAAGAAACTCTTGCCGGATTAATTAGAGGCTCTGAATTATTTAAACAAAGGATTTCTACACAAACTCTTATTCCCATACCTAAATTAGAATTTCAGGAGATTGATATCAATAGTGAACTTGAAATCCATAATTACACAAATCGTTGTCCTGCACTTACTTATGAAGTAAATCCAGTTAAAGGATGTAATGTAGGCTGTCTGTATTGTTTAGTTACAGATGGTGTACATGAACAGCAGCTTATTACATATACAAACTACCATCTTTTGATTAGACGCCATTTAGAAGAGAAACATAATGAAGAACATTACTATTATTTTTCTCCAAAAACAGAAGCTTTTCAAGAACCATCATTAGAAACAGGTGTGGCACATAAAATTCTTAAAGAATTTGTTTACCATTTTAAAAAGCATCCGGACTCTAAAATAAGATTATTTATAGCAAGTAAAGCTGGCATCAAACAGCTAAACTATGCATATGAGGGCGAAACCATACTTGATTTATTTATAGAGCTAAAAGATAAAATGCAATTCAATACCAGTGTTTCAATAATGCCTACAGATTTTAGAGCAATACTTGAGCCATACGCTGCATCACTTGATGAACGTCTGGCAGCAGTGAAGCTTTGTCAGGAAAATGGCATTTTATCCGATTCAGCACTTATTCAGCCAATTGTTGCACCTTACCTTACAGATGAACATATAAAAGAATTCTTTGACCTTTTACATGCCAATGGTATAATTAACTATAAACCTGAATTTCTAACTGCATGTATGGAAAACCTTTCAATGATTGGACAGTTACTTGGTTATTATGATAAATCACTGGAAAAGGAATTATATGAATATTATATATCACCATCAAATGCAGATCATAAAAAGCAACGTGGCCGTACAGCACCAAATAGGGATTTGTCAATACATTACATTAAGAAGATGATGGATTATACAAATACTCTTGACATGAGTGTAAGTATTTGCTACTGGGTTCGTCATCAATTAAATATAGCAGAAGAATTTATTCCGATAATCAACAGAAATGGTTACCAATGTCTTGGTTATCAATCAAGATTATTTGAATAAAAACACTTTTTTAGGTGAGCTGCAATCAGACCATCATTTGAAATGATGGTTTGCTGATTTATATAGAGTTAAATTAAGAATTATTGAGTGAAAGAAGCATTTATAATGAATAAAATAGCAGTTATGCAACCGTATTTTTACCCATATTTAGGATATTTTGCTTTAATTAAGCATACAGATAGATTTATCTTTTTTGATACACCACAATATATAAGAAGAGGATGGATTAATCGAAACCGTATTTTACACCCAAAAGATGGTACAATATATATTAATGTGCCAATTAATAAAGCACCTGTAAATACGCCCATTAATGAGATTTATATTAAAAATTCAGAATTCTGGCAGGAGAGAATATATGGACAGCTTAGCTACTATAGAAAAGCACCAAATTACAGTATTGTAATTGGAATAATAAAAGAAATATTTAATTATAAGTATGAGTTATTATCAGAACTTAATATAGCTATCATAAAACAAGTTTGCCAGTATTTAGACATAAAATGTCAATTTGATACACTCTCTGAAATGAATCTTTCCATTCCAAAGGTAAATGAACCGGATGATTGGGCATTAAATATCACAAAAGCACTTGGTATGAACATTTATGTTAACCCTCCAGGAGGAATTTCCATTTATAGCAGAGAAAAATATAATAGAGAAAATATAGATTTAAGATTTCTTTCACTGAATCTAAAGCCGTATAAACAAAATCGGGAGATTTTCACACCCGGATTATCAATAATTGATGCAATGATGTTTTTAAGTAAAGAGGAAATATATAATCTTTTGGATGATGTTATCTATTTTTAATATATATTATTTAAACAATCTGACAGCCAAACAAGACAATTACAATATGAAACTTCAGAAAAGTTTTATAATCACAATGATTATATTTCTTTTTCTGAAGTTTTTATGATATAATGTACCTTGAAAACAAGGTGAAAGGATGTAAAAAATGAGAATTATAGTATTTCAATTTTGACTTCTATATATACAGGCATAAAAATATTGATAAATACTATTAAAAAATAAATTAAGGAGGACAAAAATAATGGATTTTATAGAAATTTTAAAAGTAATTTTTCTTGGTATTGTAGAGGGGGTTACAGAATGGCTTCCAATCAGTAGTACCGGACACATGCTACTAGTGGATGAATTTATCAAAATAAATATGAGTGATGAATTTAAGGAAATGTTTTTTGTTGTAATACAGCTTGGGGCAATTCTTGCAGTTGTTTTATTATTTTGGAACAAAATGTTTCCATTTCAATTCAGCGACAAATCTCTGCCTGTAATTAAAAAAGATATCTTTTCACTATGGTTTAAAGTAGTTGTAGCCTGTATTCCAGGGGCTGTAGTAACAATATTGTTTGATGATTTTATAGAAGCACATCTGCATACTCCGGTTATTATTGCTGCAACTCTTATTTTTTATGGTATAGCATTTATAGTTATAGAAGGCTGGAATAAAAAAAGAGTGCCATCCATTAAGAAATTATCAAATATTACTTATCAAACAGCACTAATCATTGGTCTATTTCAGGTATTATCCATTATTCCCGGAACATCCCGTTCTGGAGCAACTATAATTGGTGCATTACTAATAGGAGTGTCAAGAGTAGCAGCGGCTGAATTTACATTTTTCCTTGCAGTACCGGTAATGTTTGGATTAAGTGCAATTAAAATACTTAAGTTTGGTTTAGCCTTTTCAAGTACAGAATTACTTACTTTAATACTTGGAATGATAACTGCATTTATGGTATCTGTTATTGTAATTAAGTTTTTAATGAGTTATATTAAAAAACATGATTTCAAAGTATTTGGCTGGTATCGTATTGTACTTGGTATTTTAGTATTATTACTATTTACTTTTGTTATATAGGTACCATCTTAGAAAGGGTAATTTAATGAATGTACAGATTTTTGGAACAAAAAAGTGCTTTGATACAAAAAAAGCAGAAAGGTACTTTAAAGAAAGAAACATAAAATACCAATTTATTGATCTGAAAGAAAAAGGTATGAGTAAGGGTGAATATAACAGTGTAAAACAAGCCGTAGGAAGTCGTGAGCTCCTTATTAATAACGAATGTAAGAATAAGGAGATAGTTGCATTGATTAAACATATTGTAGAAGAAGATAAAGATGAAAAAATATTGGAAAATCAGATAGTATTAAAAACTCCAATTGTAAGAAATAGTAAGTTCGCAACAGTTGGTTATCATCCTGATATTTGGAAACAGTGGAATTAATATAAGTGTTATATTCAACAAAATCTAAAATGCAAAAAATGAGCTGCCCTCTATATGGCAGCTCATTTCTTATAAATCGTCAGCATCCTGTTCAGGTTTTTCGTCCTTATCTCCTGTACCAGTATAACTACCTAATACATCTGACTTTATCCCATGATGTTCTCTTGTTGTAAAAATGTTTTCAATATCTTTAGTTTGGTTATCACTTTTTTTACCCTTATTCATATTTATCACCTCAATAATAGTATAGCCATGAATATAAAAAATATTAATGTTAAAATATTCTTTTAAATTTTCTGTTTATAGTGTATAATGAAATTAAATGTTAAACCAAGCAACAGTTATAACACTATTCATTAGATAATTTAATATTTAAATTATAAGGAGAATATTATATGGAACTTCATAAAAAAGACCAATCCTTATTGTTAATATTTGTTATGGTAACATTATGCTTTTTTATTACTTCCTGCGATAAAAATAAATCAGAATCAATAATAAAAGATATGCAAATAATAAATAACGAAGATACAGAAGATGATATGGACTCTAACGCCTTAGAATCAGGTTTTGATATTAATTCAGCAGAATATAAAGAAAAAGATATATCAGAAGAAATAATTAATAAATTAGTAAATAATTATTTTAATTATGAATGGATTGATGAAACTTACAAATATATAGAACTGGATGATAAAACATTAAATCCCTGTGGTTTTATGGTATATATGGATATGAATAATAACGTTCCTTACATAAAAATAACTGCATATACTAATAAGACAGAAACAACATATTTTGATAAGGTTATATTAAACATAGTGGATGAAAATACTGGTACTTTTTTCTTTAATGACACAATATATGGAAACAGCGGTAATGGCACTATAAGATTTGAAGATAATGTTATAACCTTATCTCTGGAATATAAAGAAGATGATAATACCTTTTCTTTTTGGAATGGTGAAAAAAAGTTTACTAAAGTTAATTACGACTCAAAAATCGAAAAATATTCACCAGAGAAACATTTAATAATATCTGCAACAGGTAATTCTTTAGAAAGTTTCGTGCCTAGAAATTGGAAGATTATTGGATCAGATAAGGGAGATTTAAATGAAGATAAAATATCTGATATTGTTGCAGTAATAGAAAATATAATAAATAAAAATGAAAAAAAAGTTTTATTTGTTGTTTTTGGAAATAATCAAAATAGCTATGATTTATCCATAATATCAGATGCAGTAATTCCAGTTTTGGAAGTTAATAATGAATTGGTTGATACAACCTCATTATTATCTATTGACAATGGTTCAATATTAATGAATTTATCAGATGATGGCAAGTCATATATAAAAAGCAAAAAATTGCGTTTTCGTTTCCAAAATATGGATTGGTATTTAATAGGAGCAACAATAGCTAATTATAATGTAGATACTTTTGAAGAAGTAATTGAAGATTATAATCTGCTAACTGGAAAAATGAAAAAAACTATAAAGATTGAAAATGAAAAGAGTAATGTAAAAATGCTAAATGTAGGTAAAAAGGAATTAGTGAAACTAACAGAATTTGATTACTATACATACGAACCAGAATAAATAAATAAATCAACTTAAATCTACCATTTTATATTAAAATGGTAGATTTTTACTACTCAAAAAACATATCTCCAGTTTTTAGATTATAAAACAATTAGACGTTAAATGATTTAAAGTCAATAAATAAATCATTGTATATATTTACTTTAATTTTATCTTTAAAAGAATACGAAATAGTATTAAACTTACCTTCTTCAAATTGATACACATATATAGTTTGATTGATTGGATTCACGATCCAGTATTCCTTTACACCTGCTTCAGCATAAAGGTTTAATTTTCTGACATAATCGTGACTTGAATTACTTGGTGATGTTATTTCAATAATCCAATCAGGTGCTCCAGTGCAGCCTGCATCAGTAAGATTATCAGGGTTACATATAACACTTATATCAGGTTCTACAATAGTTGTTTTATCCGACCATAATTTAACTGCAAAAGGTGCAGGATATACCTTATATAAGCCAGCCTTTGACTTAATATATTGATAAATGGCAACATGGAGAAAGCTAAGCATCTCTTGATGAATTCTGCTTGGTGTTGCTTGAAAGTAAATTTGACCATCTATAAGTTCAGCTCGGACATTTTCAGGTAAATTATAGTAATCATTTTCAGTATAAAAATTTTTTTGCTTTAATGCCATAATAGTACATCCTTTCATTAATATTTAAAAAAGTAATATAGTTCTCAATTATTTACGAAATTTTTATTGCCTCCCTGATTTATTTACAATTTTAAATTTAAAACTAAATTAATTATAACACATTCAGATTAAAATAACATAGTTTTTTGATTTGAACATTAAATTATGAGTTTTATTTCTCAAAACTATTCAGAACCAATATTAATTAAAGGAAAATAACTTCCAAAAAACATTGTATTTTACATATTCTATGATATAATATATATGAATTTTGCAGTAAATCCTGTATATAGAGGCATTTTAAAGAATATAAAAATACAAAATAACAAAGATAAAGAACCATTAAGAAGGAGAAAACCATTATGGAATTGAACAAAGAATTGATTGTAATATATACCGAAAAAGGTTTTTTAATAGATACAGAATTTACAAAAGAAAAAACTAGTTATTATGATGAAAAATTATATTTAGAATTCAAACAAAATCCCATACTAACTTTCTATCATTTTGGTTTTTTAGATGAACAAAAGGCAATGTCTTCATCTCTTAAATTTCTGCACAAAATTACTTCTTCTTTTATTAAAACTCTGGCTTTAGATTCAGATATTGAAATTACCCGTTCACCACAGCCAATCACCACAGAAACCCTGTTATCCCTGTCAGAAAATGTACCCTTTGCCATTGGATGTGAATGGATTACAGGGGAATGGTTAACCAGCCGTTTTAATGAGCTTATAGATGTATTTCAAAATGAAATTAAAGATTACAAAGGAAGTATTTCGGATTATTTAAAATCACAAGATCCTGCATTAAATATTGCAGGAAGGGTATTTTTTCATTTGGTAGAAAATAAATTGGATGAAAGTTGTCCCTTTGCCTTTCTGGCAACCTATAGTACAACTGAGAAAAAAGGAAAAAAAGCTATTCATACACCACTAAAAAACGCTTTATTAGAATATAAAAATCAGAATGACCTACTGCTAAAACTTCTATCCACAGTAAGTAAGGTAGCAGACAAAAGTAGTCTTATTTCAGAATTAGTAGAAAGCGGGGAATTATTTTCACCTTTAAAATTTACAACAAAAGAAGCATACATTTTTTTAAAGGAAATACCACTTTATGAAGAATGTGGTATTTTATGCCGAATTCCTGACTGGTGGAAGAAAAAGTATAACAATGCAAAACTAAAGGTTACTATTGGAGAAAAGACACAATCAGGAGTTGGTCTTGAGGCATTAATAGATTGCAGACCTGAACTATACTTTGGAGATATAAAAATGTCCATAGAAGAAATGAAACAGCTTTTAAACGAATCAGAAGGATTAGCTTTAATTAAAGGAAAATGGGTTGAAGTAGATCATAAAAAGCTGGAATCTTTGTTAGAAGCCTATGAAACAGCTTCAAAACTGTCTGAAAATGGTGAATTATCAATGGCAGAAGCCATGCGTTCTCAGCTTACCATGGAAAAAGCATTAAACATGTCCCAAGAAGAAAACATACTTGAAGTGTCCAATGGAAAGTGGTTAGCTGATGTAAAAAATAGGTTAATGAACCCAACAGAAATCGAAGCCCTAAATATTGGAACAGACTTTAAGGCAACCCTTAGAGGATATCAAAAAAGCGGAGTTGACTGGCTTTATTTTGTTAATACACTGTCTATGGGAGCTTTACTGGCTGATGACATGGGACTTGGAAAAACTGTACAGATTCTTGCACTTTTAGACCACTTAAGAGAGAATAAACAAACAAAGACTTTACTAATAATTCCAGCTTCATTAATTGCAAACTGGCAAAAAGAAATAGACAAATTTGCTCCAAAATTAAAATATAAAATACTTCATACCCAGAAAGCAGAAGATTTATCCATAGATGAAAAAGATGTTGACCTATACATTACAACATATGGTATGGCAGTAAGACTTGAAGCACTAAAGGAAATTACATGGGATTTATTAATATTAGATGAAGCACAGGCAATTAAAAGTCCTAACACAAAGCAAACCAAAACAATAAAACAGATTCCGGCACACTCAAGACTTGCCATGACAGGAACCCCTATTGAAAACAGGTTAAGTGATTTATGGTCAATATTTGATTTTCTCAATAAAGGTTTTTTAGGTAGTGCAAAGGAATTTTCAAATATGATAAAAGACTTAAATGATTACTCTAAACTACGTTCGGCAGTAAGTCCATTTATTTTAAGAAGAGTAAAAACAGATAAAAGTATTATATCAGATTTACCGGATAAAGTGGAGGTTAATGCATATACATCCCTTAGCAAAAAGCAGATTGCACTCTACAAAAATCTGGTTAATGAACTTGTCAGTACAATTAAGTCAGCAGATGGAATCCAAAGAAAAGGTATAGTTTTGGCAAGTATAATGAAGTTTAAACAGATTTGTAATCATCCGGATCAATACTTAGGAAAAGAGGAATTTGATTCTTCCATGAGCGGAAAGTTTGAAAAACTGAGAGAAATATGTGAAACAATATATGAAAAAAGGGAGAGGGTTCTTGTATTTACCCAATTTAAAGAAATGACCTCACCACTTGCGGATTTTTTAGAAACCATATTTGAAAGAAAAGGTCTTGTTTTACATGGAAGCACTCCTATAAAAAAGAGAGGGGAATTAGTAGAGCAGTTTTGCGGAGAAGAATATGTTCCTTTTATGGTATTATCCTTAAAGGCAGGTGGCGTAGGTCTAAACCTTACCTCAGCAAATCATGTAATCCATTTTGATAGATGGTGGAATCCTGCCATAGAAAATCAAGCTACAGATCGTGCCTTTAGAATTGGACAAAAGAAAAATGTAATGGTACACAAATTTATTACAAAGGGTACAATAGAAGAAAGAATTAACGAAATGCTTTTAGAAAAACAAAAACTTGCAAATGATATAATAGTTGATTCTGGTGAAAATTGGATTACAGAATTAAGTAATGATGAACTATTATCCATGATTCAACTATTTTAGTGGGGTGAATATTTATGTGGGATTATCAGTATGTATCAGTTGGTGAAAAAAAAGCTAAAGCAGCAAAAGAAATAGAAAAGCTTAAGAAGAAAAATAAAGATATCCATCCGGTAACAATTGAAGGAAATAAAATAGCAAAAACCTGGTGGGGGATGGCATGGAATAAGAATCTTGAAAGCTATGCAGATTATTCAAATAGAATTGGCCGTGGACGCAGCTATATACGAAATGGATTTATATTAGATCTTAAGATTGATTCAGGAACAGTTACAGCACTAGTATCAGGAAGCGGCTCAAAGCCATATAACGTATGTATAGAAATAACTCCACTTGAAAAAAAGAAATGGGATACTATTGTAAAAGCCTGTCAAAATAAAATCGAAAGTGTGGGAGAACTTGCAGAAGGAAAATTCCCTAAGGAGTTGGAAGAAATATTTGTATTAAAAGAAAGCGGATTATTTCCTTCACCTAAAGAAATCAAATTTAATTGCTCCTGTCCTGACTGGGCATATATGTGTAAGCATGTAGCGGCTGTTTTATATGGAATTGGTGCAAGATTTGATGAAGATCCCATCTTATTTTTTAAGCTTCGTCAAATAAATGTTGAAGAAATTCTAAAGAAGTCAGCAGAAGATAAAATGAACAGTATGCTAAAAAATGCTGGAAAAAAGACAAGTCGTATGCTAAATGAAACGGACATTGATAATTTATTCGGAGTATAAATTTACAAAAACAAATGAAAATAAAGGCTTTACAAACCCTGTAAAATTGTGATAAACTAAAAAGGTTATATAATTAATATCATAATGCGTATTTTTGCTTAAGAGGTGAGCTATGTTAAATGTAGAAAAGATTAAGCTAATGACAAAACTTGCAATATATGAAAAAAACGAGGGTAAAGAAGATATACCTATTAGTAAATATTATAAATCGGATTATATCAGGTATAATTTACTAAAAAGCATTGTCAGTGTTACAATAGGTTATGGTTTGATTTTAGTTTTAATAGGAATATATAATTTGGAATATATAATTGGAGAAGCTATTAATTTAGACTACAAAGTATTGGGAAGTCAAGTACTAAGAGTTTATTTGATATTAATGGGAATCTATTTATCCATATCAATAATTTTATCTACTATTAATTATGAAAAATCCAGAAAAGGATTAAAATCATACTATAATAACTTGAAAAAACTAAGAAAGATTTATTCAGAAAAACAAATATCAGAAGAGGAAAGAGGGGAGACATATCAAGATGATGGCTTTACTGGTTTTTAAAGAGAGATTTAAAACATTATATAAAAAATATGAATTATACTTAGAACCAACTATAAAGTTTATATATTCATTTATAGTTTTATATATAATAAATCAAAGCATAGGATACGATGAGCGATTAAAAAGCATCTTAATAATACTAGCTTTGTCATTGGTTTTGGCATTTACTCCATCTCAAATATTTGTATTATTAACAGGGCTCGTTTCTTTGGTACATGTATACGCATTATCCAAAGAGTTGTCCTTAATTGTATTAATAGTCTTTGGAATAGTATATTATTTATTTGTAAGATTTACTCCTAAACTTGGATATCTTTTAGTTGCTATACCAATACTTTATATATTAAAAGTTCCTTTTGTAATTCCAATTGTAGCAGGACTAATACTATCTCCGATTTCAATAGCACCAGTATCTTGTGGTGTGCTAATTTACTATTTATTTGATTTAATAAAGAATAATTTTACAGTGATTACAAGTTCTGCCCCTGAAGAATTAATACAAACTTATATATATTTAGTTAATGCAATATTATTCAATAAGCTTATGTTACTTACAATTATAGTATTTGCTTGTGTAATTCTTACAACATATTTTATTGGAAGAATGTCAATAGATCATGTATGGGATATTGCAATTGTAGCAGGTGCTACAGTAAATATATTAGTATTTTTAATAGGAGATCTTATTTTAAATATAACAACCAATCTTATAGGCATGTTAATAGGAACAATTATTTCGGCAGGAATTGTTTATATAATACAGTTTTTTAGAATAACAGTTGACTATTCAAGAGTTGAAAAGGTTCAGTTTGAAGATGATGAATATTATTATTATGTAAAAGCAGTACCTAAAATAACAGTAACAACACCAGAAGTAAATGTAAAAAGAATTAATGCAAGAAAAGGTATAAATAGTAGAACAGATAGTATTCAAAAGAGCGTAAATAAAACTATAGATGATGAAGATTTCTAAATTATAGTATTAACTCAACTTTTCCATACTTAGCTTTGGTGCTAAATAAAATTGATGGAAAGCTGAAAGTGTAACAAAATATAGTTGGCGGGGTGTGACAAATGGATACTATTAAAAGGTTTATTAATGATTATTTAGTATGGTTATCATTACCAAAGATGGAGATAACTGATTTGGTTGAAATAATAATTATAGCCGTACTAATTTATTATATTATTGTATGGATTAGAACTACAAGAGCATGGGTTATATTTAAAGGCTTAGTGTTTATGTCAGTTTTTATTTTAATAGCCTCCATACTTAACTTTAATGTAATACTTTGGATAGTTTCAAAAGCTATAAATGTTGGTATTATTGCAATAGTAATTGTATTTCAGCCTGAACTTAGAAAGGCTTTAGAACAATTAGGCAGAAAAAACTGGTTTACCTCTTTATTTGTTGATGATCAAAAAGACAGGGGAGAAAGATTTTCTGACAGAACAGTATCAGAAATAATTCGTGCAACTTATGAACTTGCTAAAACAAAAACCGGAGCATTAATGGTTATAGAGCAGGAAATACTTCTAAATGAATATGAGAGAACAGGTATTATAATTGATTCAGTGATTAGCAGTCAACTATTAATTAATATATTTGAGCATAATACACCATTACATGATGGTGCAGTGATATTAAAAAATGACAGAGTTGCAGCAGCTACATGTTATCTGCCATTATCAGACAGTACAAAGATAAGTAAAGACTTAGGAACCAGACACAGGGCAGCACTTGGTATAAGTGAAGTTACAGACAGTTTAACAATAATTGTGTCAGAAGAAACTGGTAAAGTATCAATTGCAGTGGGAGGAGAACTAGCAAGAAGTGTGGATGGAGACTATTTACGCCAGCAATTAATTCATGTTCAAAAGAAAACCCTCGATAGTAAAAAATTAAAATTATGGAAGGGGAGACAAAAGAATGAAAAAAAAGCTAATAAATAATCTTTATAATAACTTTGGAATGAAACTCTTATCTGTAATTCTAGCATTTATTATCTGGATAGTAATTCTAAATATTGACGACCCAGCTATTACGAAAACTTTTACTATGCCTGTAGATATAATTAATGAATCAGCTATTTCAACATTAGATAAAGTATATAAGGTGACTGAAGGAGATGTAATTACATTTACAGTTAGAGGTAACCGATCAAGAATGAATGTTTTACGTGCCACAGATTTTAAGGCAACAGCAGATTTATCAAAGTTATCACTAACTAATGCTGTACCTATCGAAATAGAAGCACTTAAATATGCAAATGAGCTTGTAATAACAAAGGGTAAAGTAAATACCATGAAACTTACCTTAGAAGATAGAGTATCAGCTCAATTTCCAATAAAAGTTAAAACTACTGGAAATGTAACAGAGGGATATGCACTTGGAGATATTTCAGCAAAACCAAATCTAATAACCGTTTCAGCAGGAGCTTCCGTTATTGATATAATTTCCGAAGTCCGTGTAGAGGTAGATATTGATAATGCTGATCAAATAATAAATATTAATGCAGAGCCAAAGGTATATGATAAAAATGGCTATGTAATTGAAGCAAATAACCTGATATTTAGCCAAAGCTCTATTAAAGTATCGGTTGATTTATTAAAGACAAAAACAGTAGATTTAATACTTACTACAACAGGAGAGCCGGCAGATGGATATAAAATGACTGGTCTTTTATACGAGCCTAAGCAAATCACTATTGCAGGTATTGACGGCAACTTAAAAGATATAAGTTCAATTACAATTAAAAATGACATATCCAATGCAAGTGCAAATATTGAAGAAGAATTAAACATTTCGGAATTTCTTCCTGAAAATATAAAAATAGCCGATGAAGATCTTCACGTGACACTAAAGGTGCTTATTGAAAAATTGACTACGAAAGAATTAAGTTTTAATATTGATGAAATTGCAGTTAAAAACATACCAACAGATATGAGGGTGAATTTCATTGAGTCAGGTATAAGAGCTATTAAATTAATTGGATTAAAAAGTGATCTAAACAGTATTGAAGATAAAAACTTAAATCCATATGTTGATTTAGAAGGAATTAGCGAAGGAAAGCATTATGTAGATGTATTTTTTGACATTAGTGAAAATGTAAAAGTAGTAATAAGTCCTCGAGTATTTATTGATTTGACTTCAATATATCCTAATGAAGAACAAACAAGCGAAACTACTTTGGAATCAACTTTGGAAGAAACCACAGAAAATACTCAGGAAGAAACTACCCAACAAATTGAAGATACAATAGATGTGGAAGATACAAGTGAAGACATAATTGAATAAATAATTTATAAAAGCATCACATGAAAATGTGGTGCTTTTGTGCGTTTAAAGTGAAAAGTCAATTATAGTTATCAAATTAAGAAAGTAAATTTTATAAAATATATTAGGAGGGTCTTTATGGGAGTAAAGATTAATTTAGGTGACAATTTAATTTATTTAATTGAGGATAAAATAGAAGGAAAATATGATTATTCAGGCAAGATATACATTAGTGAATCATTTCAAAACAAATATAAAAAAGATGCATATAGTATTGCTTTATGTGCCATTTATCTTATTAATTCTAAAAAGATTAATAAAGTAAAATTTAACTATTATCAAGAATTTATGCTTAATAATGACAGTTTTATTATATTGGATGAAGTAGGTTACGTAAAGGCTATGTTAGTAGAAGAATTATTTCCTAAAAATAATTTTATGTCTTAAATATATACATATTTATTTAAAGATGGAAATAAAATAAATATAAAAACATACGAGGTAAGCATATGCCAATAAAAGAAATGCAATTTGATTATACTAATGCAGTAAAAGTTATAAGTAAAGAACAATTTGAAGCACATAAAAAGTTATATCAAGGATACGTAATTAAAACAAATGAAATAGAAAAACTTCTGTTAGCTAACGGAGAGTGGCAATTAGCTAATAGTACATATAGCGAATTTAGATGTTTAAAAAGAGGAGAAACTTTTGCTTTAAATGGAGTTATTTTACATGAATTATATTTTGAAAATATATCTGGAATTAACGGGTATACAACAAAATATATGCAAGAAAATATTATGCAAAAATTTGGTGGCTATGCTAAATGGAGAAATGATTTTGTTGCCACAGCAATGGCAAGCAGGGGATGGGTGATTTTTATATATGAGCAAAGAACAAAAAAGTATATGAATATAAGTTTAGATTCTCATGATTTGGGAATAATAGCCTTCTCTTATCCATTAATAGTGCTTGATATGTATGAACATGCATATTTTTTTGATTATAAGACAGATAAAGAAAGCTATATAAATAGATTTTTAGAATGTATTAACTGGGATATTATAAATAAAAGAATAGAGAATTTATAATTGTTTTATATTACTCAACTTTCAAACATTTCAGATAAAAAGAAATGGGAAAGTTGAGTATAAACTTTTATTAATTCATTAACTTTAGGTTGCCCAGTTAAAATAAATAGTTTATAATATATGCAGGTTACTATAATATCTAAAAACTAATCCAATATAAAATTATGATTTGAAATACATTAGGAGAATAAATAGATGAAAAAAGAGTTTAAACAAATGTTATTAATGAGGGAATTTACTGAGAAATTAAATGATTATTTTGAAAATAATAATAATTTTGATGAAGTTATTGAAAAAATGTTTGATGTATTTTTAATTGTAGAGAATATAGAAAGAATATATTTATTTGATGCCAATATAGACGAAAATTTAAAATATTATTCCAGAGAGTTTTCTGAGCATAAAGATAAATATGAGGTTTATGAATTTTTAAGACAGGCTGTTAATACCATTAGAAAACTATATAACAATAATCCACTAGTATCACATATGGATGTATTAGAGTATTATAAATATTTTATTGATGACTCTAAAAAAATAAATAGTAAAAATGCCATGACCTTCTTTTTAAATGATGATAAAAATTTACTTGGAATGTTTTATATTGAACTTAAAGATGACAAACCTATGACAGATGAAGAGATTCAATATATAGAGGATATCTGTTATAATTATACTAGACTTTTTATTAGCTTAGTTAATTTAAAAGACACAAATGAAAGTGAAAAAACCTTAGAGAGTATACTTGATAACATTGATGCATTAATTTATGTTTCGGATATAGAAACAGGTAAGATATTATTTATTAATGAAAAAATGTTAAATGATTTTGAAATTGACAATGTTGTTGGAGAAATTTGCTATAAAGTATTGCAGTCAGGTATGACTGATGCCTGTAGCTTTTGCCCAGTATTTAAGCTTAAAAATATAGACAGTCCCCCAATAGTTTGGGAGGAACATAATACTGTTACCAGCAGATATTATCGAAATACAGACAGGCTAATAAAATGGGTTGATAATAGAGTAGTACATATACAGCATTCTGTTGATATAACAGATTTAAAACTTCTTGAAATTGAAAAGTCGCATTTTTATGAAACTTTAGAGAAGAAAGTTGAAGAAAGAACAAAAGAACTTATGGAAATGACGGTTAAAGCTGATGAAGCTAGAAAGCAGGCTGAGGAGGCAACAAGTGCTAAGAGTCAATTTCTTGCAAATATGTCCCACGAAATTAGAACTCCAATGAACTCAATAATAGGAATGTCAGAATTATTATTAGCTAAAGTAACCGATTCAGGTCAATTACAATATATTAACGATATTAAAACATCATCTACAGCATTACTTGATATTATTAATGATATTTTAGACTTATCAAAAATAGAAGCAGGTAAACTACAAATAATCCCAACTCATTCAGATCTTCATATACTAATTGAAAATATTGTTTCTATGATTGAATTTTCAACTAAATCAAATAATGTAGAATTTAAATACAATATAGATGAAAATGTTCCAAGATACATTTATATTGATGATGTAAGGCTTAGACAGATAATAGTTAATTTATTATCTAATGCGTTCAAATTTACAAGAGAAGGATATGTTAATCTAAATGTAGGATTTGAAAGCGATATAATAACTTTTGATATAATAGATACAGGCCTTGGCATTACCAAAGAAAAGATTAATTCTCTATTTAAAGCGTTTGAGCAATTAGATATAAAAAAGAATCGTAATATAAAAGGCACAGGTCTTGGCCTTTCGATTACAAAAAGTCTTGTAACCATGATGGACGGCGAAATATTTGTTAAAAGTGAATATGGAAAAGGTTCAACATTCCATGTAAACATTCCATATATAAAAGGTGATGTTACATTAATTGAAAGTATGAACACAAAATTTAACTATATTATGGCACCTGATGCAAAAGTTCTGGTTGTTGACGACATAGAAGCAAATCTAAAAGTTGCAAAAGGATTGCTTAATTTGTGTAACATAAAAGCAGATACGGTAATTTCAGGTTTCGATGCTATAGATATAGTAAAATCCAATGATTACGATATTATATTTATGGATCATATGATGCCGGAACTTAATGGTATAGAAGCAATGAAGGAAATAAGAAAAATATCCGAAAAGCATAAGGAAATGTGTATTATTGCATTAACAGCCAACGCTATTTCAGAATCTAAGATGATGTTGTTGGATTCTGGCATGAGTGATTTTTTATCTAAACCAATAGATAAAAAAGAGTTGGTAAGTATATTATTGAAATGGCTTCCACCAGATAAAATTCAGGGAAATTCTAATGATGACAATTTGCAGGATATAAAACATACAAAAATTTTAGATGAATTAAGAAAAATTAAAGGTTTAAATATTGATTTGGGAATTGAGCGAATAGGAGGTCAGATCGAGGAATATCTTGAAATGCTTCAAATATTTAAGAAAAGTATAGGAAAAACCATTGTAAAGCTTAATCAGTATCTAAATAAAAAAAATATGGAGTCATTTGCTATATATGCTCACGGTATAAAAAGCTCATTATCTAATATTGGGGCACAGGAGGACTCTGAACTTGCAAAGAATTTAGAGATGGCAGCTAAAGAAAATAACATAGAATTTTGTAGCAGTAATTGTGGTGATTTCATAAATATATTAAAATATTTTGAAATTGAGTTATCAAGGGTATTTTCCGAGGAGTCTAAAATTGTATCTGACGATAATAGTATTTCTTTGCTTTTATCAGGTATGGAAAGAATAGTTTCTATTGTTAATGATGATAATCAGGATTTGGCTTTGGTAACTTTGAATGTCATTAAAAGTAATATATATGGAGAATATATTGATAATAAGATTAGGGAACTTGAAGAGCAAATTAAGGTGAGGAGCATTGAGGGAGTAAATAGTATTGTTAAGAAAATAATTGAGAGCCTTTAGTTGGTTGCTTTATTATTATTTAGGAGGAGATACCTTGGATTTATTTGATTATATGAGAGAAAATAATATGAAAACTGAGTCTCCGTTAGCTTCACGGCTTAGACCTACTTGCTTAGAGGAGGTTGTGGGGCAAAAACATATAATTGCAAAGGATAAGCTTTTGTATAGGGCTATTAAGGCGGATAAGATTAGTTCTATTATTTTTTATGGTCCTCCTGGTACGGGTAAAACTACCTTGGCTAAAGTTATTGCGGCTACTACTAGTGCCAATTTTACTCAGTTGAATGCTACAGTAGCAGGTAAAAAGGATATGGAAGAGGTTACTGTTAGAGCTAAGAATGATTTGGGAATGTATGGAAAGAAAACTATTTTGTTTGTTGATGAGATACATCGATTTAATAAAGGTCAGCAGGATTATTTGCTTCCATTTGTTGAGGATGGAACTATTATACTTATTGGAGCAACTACGGAAAATCCATATTTTGAAGTTAATGGGGCATTGATTTCTAGATCTATTGTTTTTGAGCTTAAGTCACTTTCTAAGGAAGATATTATGGAGCTTATTAGAAGGGCTGTGTACGATAAGGACAAAGGAATGGGAGTGTATGAGGCGTTAATTGATGATGATGCATTAGAGTTTTTAGCGGATATTGCTAATGGTGATGCAAGAGCTGCATTGAATGCAATTGAACTTGGAATCTTGACAACTGAAAGGAATAATGATGGTAAGATTTGTATTACCTTGGATGTTGCAATGGAGTGTATACAAAAAAGAGCTGTTAGATATGATAAAGACGGTGATAATCATTATGATACCATTTCTGCATTTATTAAAAGTATGAGAGGGTCTGATCCGGATGCGGCTATTTATTATCTTGCAAAAATGCTATATGCAGGTGAAAGCGTTACTTTTATCGCAAGAAGAATGATGATATGTGCGGCAGAGGATGTTGGAAATGCTGATCCTAATGCTTTAGTTGTGGCAGTTAATGCAGCACTTGCAGTAGAAAGAATTGGTATGCCGGAAAGTCAGATAATATTATCACAGGCGGTTGCTTATATTGCTACAGCTCCAAAAAGTAATGCGGCGGTTAATGCAATTTTTGAAGCAATGGAAGTAGTAAAGACTCAAAAGGTAGAAACAATACCACCATATTTAATGGATGCCCACTATAAAGGTGCTGCTAAATTAGGTCATGGATTAGGATATAAGTATGCTCATAACTATAAAAATAATTATGTAATTCAACAATACCTGCCAGATGAATTGAAAGAAAAAGTTTTTTATAAACCAACTAACAATGGATATGAAAAAATAATTACAGAACATATGAATAGGATTTATCAAGAAGCAGATACCGATTCTAATAAATGAAAGGTAGAGTGAAATGGAATTTAAAAAGATGGGATTAGTAGATTCTTTGATTAATGGATTAAGCAAAGAAAAAATTAATAAACCTACAAAAGTGCAACATGAAGTGTATAAAAAAATATTGGATGGAAAAGATTTAATTGTTCAGTCTGAAACCGGTTCAGGTAAGACGTTAGCATATTTAGTGCCTTTATATGAACGTAAGGATATGGTTGAGAGGGGAAACAAGGTAATAATACTTGTTCCTACCCATGAATTGGCTATGCAGGTTCACAGACAAATAGAAAGGCTATCAAAAAACTCAGGCATTAATATAAAATCTACTCCGGTAGTGGGAAATGTTAATATAGTAAGGCAAATAGAAAATTTAAAAGAAAAACCTCAAATAGTAGTGGGAACTGCCGGAAGGATTTTGGAACTGATTAAAAAGAAAAAGATTGGTGCACATTTAGTTAAGACAATAATAATTGATGAAGCAGATAAACTCTTAGATGAAAACAATATTGAACTTACTAAATCAGTAATTAAATGTACAATGAAAGAGCGACAGCTTTTGTTATTTTCTGCTAGTATTCCACTAAAAACTATAGAAGCAGCAAAGCTGATTATGAAAGAACCACAAATTATAAAAGCTAATGAAAAACTTGAAATACCTAAAAATATTGAGCATATGTATTTTATTGTTGAAAGACGAGACAAGCTTGAAACTATGCGAAAATTATCTAAAATATTAAAACCCAAAAAAGCAATGGTTTTCATTAATAAACTTTCGGATATTGAGGAGGCTACTCAAAAGTTAAAATATCATCAATTTAAAGCCGAATGTATTCATGGGTCAAATATAAAAGCAGATAGAAAAAAAGCAATTGACGATTTTAAGAACGGAAAAATAGAGTTTTTAGTAGCAACTGATATAGCTGCAAGAGGAATTCATATTGATAACATTACAACCGTTTTTAATGTAAGTATACCAGAAGAGCCAATAGATTATTTACACAGGGCAGGAAGATGTGGAAGAAATGGTGAAAATGGTCTTAGCATATTAATAATTACAAAAGAAGAATTGGAAAGAATTAAAAAATATCAAAAATCATTTGGGATTAATATATTGCACAAAAAAATGTATCAGGGTAAAATTGTTAAAGGTTGATGCATTGTTTATATTAGCATTAAAAATTGAAAGTAGGGATTAAAATGCAAAAATTGCCTCTTGGTATACAAAGCTTTCAAAAAATTATAGATAATGATTATTTATATGTGGATAAAACTGAATATATTTATCATCTTATCCAAGATGCCAGTTACTATTTTTTATCCCGTCCTCGAAGATTTGGAAAATCATTGTTACTTGATACAATTCAATCAGTTTTTAGCGAGGATAAAGCATTTTTTAAAAATTTATGGATTTATAACTCAAACTTCAAATTTGAAAGACATCCCGTTATTAGATTAGATATGAGCAATATATCTAATAAAACATCCATAGAATTAGAAATTTCCTTATTATCTGAAATAAATGAAAAATTATTAAATGAAGGTTTTCAAACAAAAGATCAAATACCATCAGATGCTTTAAAGACACTTATTAAATCATTATATCAAAAGTATCAAACTACAGTTGTTATATTAATTGATGAGTATGATAAACCTATATTAGATCATTTAACTAATCTTGAGCTGGCTGAGGAAAATAGAATGATATTGAAAGGGTTCTATGGAATTCTAAAATCAATGGATCAATATTTAAAGTTTATGATGATTACTGGAGTTTCTAAATTTACTAAATCATCAGTATTTTCAGAGCTTAATAGTTTGTTAGATATTACTTTAAATGAGAAATTTGCAAATATATGTGGAATTACACACTTGGAATTTTCGAAATATTTTGGTGACTATATAAATGAACTATCAAATCAAAAGAATTTTAGCAGATATTTAAATTTGCATGATGAAATATTAAAATGGTACAATGGATATTCTTGGGATGGTAAGAATTTAGTTTTAAATCCTTTTTCACTACTGAGTTTTTTTATTCAAAAGAAATTTTCAGGTTTTTGGTTTACTAGTGGAACTCCAAAATTTTTAATTGACTTAATAAAAGATAAGCCGGAATCTTTTTTAAATATGCAAAATTTGGAGATTGGTGAATGGGTATTGGAATCTTCTGATATACAAAATATTCAAATTGAGCCTTTATTATTTCAAACAGGCTATCTAACAATAAAAAATGTTTTTTATGAAGAAGATGACATTATATATTCACTAACAGTTCCAAACTATGAAGTTAAGCAAGCTTTAAACATGCATATTTTATCTGAGTTTACGGGCACTGGCGATGTGGCAACTCAAAACTTCTATAGGGAAATTAAAAAATCATTTTCAAAAGGAAATCTGGATAATATACCTATAATTTTAAGAAGCTTATTTTCCTCTATACCATATCAGTTGCATATAAATAAAGAAGCTTACTATCATTCCATTTTTTACGCAATAATGCATTTATTAGGATTTAATATAAATTCCGAAATATCTACCTCAAAAGGGAGAATTGATGGTGTTCTTGAGCTTGCCAATAAAATTTATATTATGGAGTTAAAATTTTATGATTTTGAAGAAAAACTTGAGAATAGTGAAAAAGAAGCGGTATTTCATAAATTACTAAATCAAGGTATGAATCAAATTAAAAGAATAGAATATGATAAACCTTATAGAAGCATGGGAAAACAGATCTATCTAGTTGCCTTGGCATTTTTAGGGAGAGATGATATTGAGATAATGGTAGAAAAAAAGAATTAATCGATTTCAATATAAAGATTAGAAAAATACGTTAGATATTCTCCTACAAGAAAGTGTCTTATTATATTAATAAGAACCTCCATTGTAGGAGATAAACTCTAAGTTCAAAATGCCAATCTTATAATCTACTTAATATTTCAAGGCAAAAATTATTCAACTATATGGCCTTTAGATTTTAATATATCAATAACTTGATTTACATAAGTTTCACAAATTTCATCGGTCTTTGCCTCTACCATTACTCTTATTACTGGTTCAGTTCCGCTTTCTCTTACAAGAATTCTTCCTTCATTTCCAAGTTTAGCTGTGATTTCTTCAATACTTTTTTTAATATCAGGATCATTTTTAGCATTAGCTTTGTCTAAAACTCTGACATTTTTTAATAGCTGAGGAAATATACTTATGTCTTTAATTAATTCAGGAATATTCATTTTCTTTTCAAGTATTACTTCCATAATTTTTAATGAAGTAAGAATTCCATCACCGGTAACAGCGTGTTTGCTGAATATAATGTGACCCGATTGTTCACCTCCAAGTGAAAAGTCATTTTCCATCATATTTTCTGTTACATACTTATCACCAACAGCAGTTTTTTGGTATGAGATTCCTTTTTTGTCTAGTGCAAGGAATAAACCAATGTTTGACATAATTGTTGCAACAATAGTATTATTGTTGAGTTCACCTTTTTCTTTCATGTATACACCACATAAATAAAGAATTAAGTCTCCGTCAATAATTCTGCCAGTATTATCAATAGCTATACATCTGTCCGCATCACCATCATAAGCAAAACCAACATCTAGTTTTTTTTCTATAACAAATTTTTGTAAAACTTCGATATGAGTAGAGCCACAGTCTAAATTTATATTAGTTCCGTCTGGTTCATTGTGTATAGTATAAGTCTTTGCACCCAAAGCATCGAATACAGATTTGGCAACGGTTGAAGCAGAACCATTTGAGCAATCAAGACCTACACGCATATTTTTAAATGAGCGGGTTGCAAGTGACATTAAATACCCAATATATCTATGGCGACCCAGTGAGTGATCCGTTGTACGACCAATATTTTCTCTAGTTGCTAAAGGAATATAATCTACAGTACTGTCAATATATTCTTCAATTAAAAGTTCGATGTCATTCTCCAGTTTGTGACCATTTCCATTTATTATCTTTATTCCGTTGTCATAGAAAGGATTATGGCTGGCTGAAATCATTATGCCACAATCAAAGTCCTCAGTACGTACAGCATATGATACACTTGGTGTAGGTGTAACATGGAGTAAAAAAACATCAGCACCGCTTGCAGTAAGCCCTGCTACTAAGGAATATTCAAACATATAGCTTGATCTTCTTGTATCTTTTCCTATAACAATTTTTGCTTTATGTTCCTTACTGTAGTAATTACCTAAAAATCTACCCACTTTGTACGCATGTTCTACTGTTAAATCCACATTTGCTTCCCCACGAAAGCCATCGGTTCCAAAATATTTTCCCATAGTATGCTCCTTTTAGATTTTTTGCACAATCATTATAGCATAAATTAGTGAAAATGTGAAGAAAAAATTGTAAATTTAAATTTTAACAAATTAAAGGTTCCAATTTATGTTTTTTTGTGCTATACTCATAAAGAACATTTTTGTCAACATGATGAAAAGATAAAATTAAAAGAAAAGGAGTAGTATTCATATGAAAGAAAACAAATTTTCCATAATTAACCCAGAAATAGCCAAGTTAGCTGAACTTTGTAGGGAAAACAGCAATATTCAGACGGAACTTTATTCAAAGTATGAGGTAAAAAGAGGACTTCGTGACATTAGTGGAAAAGGAGTTCTGGCTGGATTAACCGAAATATCAGAAATCCGTTCTTATACTATAGTTGACAGCGATATGATCCCATGTGAAGGAAAACTATTCTATCGGGGTGTTGATGTTGAAGATATAGTTGCCGGATTTATGAAAGAAAAGAGGTTTGGATTTGAAGAATCTGCATATCTTTTGTTGTTTGGCAATCTTCCAAACAAAGAACAATTGGACGAACTTTCTAAAATATTAGCTAATTACAGAGAATTACCTACAAGCTTCGTTAGAGATATAATATTAAAAGCTCCTAGTCAGGATATGATGAATACACTGGCAAGAAGTGTGTTAACTTTGTATGCATATGATGACAAAGCAGATGATACTTCAATTGAAAATGTACTTCGTCAATGTTTACAATTAACTGCTTTATTTCCAGTATTATCAGTATATGGATATCAAGCATATAGCCATTATCACGATGGAAATAGTTTATTTATACATTCACCACTGCCTAATTTATCAACAGCAGAAAATATTTTACACCTTTTAAGACCAGATAGTAAGTATACTGAATTAGAAGCAAGAATACTTGATTTAGCTTTAGTATTACATGCAGAACATGGTGGCGGTAATAACTCTACTTTTACATCTCATGTAGTAACTTCTTCGGGTACAGATACATATTCTGTTATAGCTGCCAGTTTAGGTTCACTTAAAGGTCCAAGACATGGTGGAGCTAATATTAAAGTGGTAAGAATGATTGAGGATATGAAAAATACACTTACTGATTGGGAAGATGAGGATGCTGTTCGTAATTATTTAGTGGATTTATTACATAAAAGAGCATTTGATAAAGCAGGGCTTATATATGGTATGGGCCATGCAGTATATTCATTATCAGATCCTAGAGCAAATGTATTTAAGGGATTTGTTAAAAATCTTTCTGAAGAAAAAGGGCTTTCTAAGGAATTTGCTTTGTATTCTATGATTGAAAGAATTGCACCGGAAGTTATTGCTAAAGAGAGAAAAATCTATAAGGGTGTAAGTGCTAATGTTGACTTCTATAGTGGATTTGTATATAGTATGTTAGGATTGCCACTTGAGCTTTATACACCTATATTTGCAATTGCTCGTATTGCAGGTTGGAGTGCTCATCGTTTGGAAGAAATTATTAATGGGGGCAAGATTATTAGACCAGCTTATAAAAGTGTTGCAGCTCATAAGGAATATGTTCCAATTAATGAAAGATGAGTATCAAAAAGATAGTGCTATAGATTTAAAAAACCAGATATTTTATATATTATGTTTCAAGGGGTTAAAGCCTTTTTCATACCAATGTCTGTATATTCTGGCATTTGCAGGAGTGTCAGAACAACTTAGATGGTGGGAATTTGCGTTACATACACAAAAAAAGTTGTTTGAGCGAAGCGAGTTCTTTTTTTGTGTATGTGTCCTTAGCAAATTCCCACCATCTTAGTTGTTCGACACTCCTGCAACAGCCAGAATATACAGACATTGGTATGAAAAAGGCTTTAACCCCTTGAAACATAATATATAAAATATCTGGTTTTTTAAATCTATAGCACTATCTTTTTGA
>JAVBPB010000081.1:0-35819 GCA_031549965.1 Mobilisporobacter sp.
TACTGGAAAAGCTCTGTCTTCCTTATTTATCCATTCATTGTCTGCTATTATTTTAAAAATGTAGCTGTCTTTTTTATCACTTGGAGTTATTTCATAATAAACATTAGTTGATATTTCTCCATTAGCGTCATACATAAATGGTGTCGGGATTTGGAAAACTATTTCTTCTTTGGATTTTTTATTGTCTTTTATTATATCTACTGAACCATCTGAGTTTTGTTTTATTGCTAACTTCTTTAGGTTCATTTCAAAGGCAACATCATAATTGTCTGAATTTTCTTTAATAATAATATTTTCTTTTAATTGTGAACCTGTTAATATGTATTGTAGATCTATGTTTGGAAGTATATTGTTGTATCTTACTTCTGTATTCAGTTTTTCTACACTAAGAAATTTATTGTTGGTGTCTTCATTCTCTTTAGGCACATCTGATTTTACTTCTTCTATCATTACTTCATTAGCCGGTATTTCTACTTCTGAGGTTTCTTCAATGATTTCTTTTGTACCATCGTTATTAGTTTCTTTAACTAAATAATCAGAGATTGATTCTTCTAATGTTAGTTTCTCTACTGAAGATTCAGTTGTTAATTCTTGTGTAGATAACTGTGATTGTGTATTTTGTGAACTAGCAGAGGTATTTTCTATAGTTGAATCTTCTATAGTCTCTACTTCTGTATAAGTGGTTTCATCTATGGTAGATTTATCTACTTGTTCTTGCTGTGATTGAATTTCTGTCTCAACTTCTTTAGTAATTGATGGAGCAGTACCCTTCTCAGTAACATCTACAGTTTGTCCTATTTCTTGGATATTTTCTTGTGTTACATTAATATCAGTTTGCTTATTTTGTTTTTTATCTTTTTTATTATCATTCTTTTTATTACTTTTGACTTTTTTAATGCCTTTGATTGAAGAAAAGGAAATTGAACCATTACCATTTTTAATTGTTAATAGCTTTTTTGAAGATGATGACTTTGCAAACTTAACTTTAAAGGTATCGTTATTGGTATTTTCCAATCCGTTAAAATCTTCACTATCAGTAACCTCGCTTTCTGTTAAAGTATTGTCAATCTCTTCCCAAGTTCCATTTTGGATTTGATGTATTGACTCGTCATACATGGCTATCATATATGACTTATCACTTAGTAAGAATTGTTTATAGTTTTCTCCTCTAAGTTCTTCAACTTCGCATAAAATTTCTGGTGTTTCTTCCGATGAATTTTCTAAACTTTCATTACCTAATTCATTATTACTGTCTTCACTAATTTCATTTGAATTAGTTATCTCTGCATTAATATCATTTGTTAAACTACTATTTAGTTCATTATTTACATCTGAATTTAAAATATCCTCTGCGAATATTTCATTAGAAAATGAAGTAAATAAAATGGTTATAGCCATAATAATAGCTATTATTTTTCTTGAGTTCTTCATGTTTATTCTCCCTTAGTTTTTAATTTATCTATAATAAAGGGCAAATATATAAATGCCCGAATTTTTTAAGGGAAAATAAAAAGGTTGCAAAACAAAGCATAAAACTATGCTTTACTTTGCAACCGAACTACCATTAGCTATTACTACATATTTATTCTTATCTTATTTATAATATTAATATATAGATATATTTTGTTTAGGCTCCCAGCTTTGCGTCCTTACTTTTCAATAAGTTTGCCCTTATATTTATTCCCTCACAAGGAATCTTATAATAATTTAAATTAAAAGTCAATCAGTATATTTGTACTATAACCCAAGTTTAACAGTTAAATGTAAAAAAATACCATTAATATAGGATTCACAAAATAGAAAAAACACATTAAACAATAAGAATAGAGATATGTGCAACATTTTAATATTGATATTCATAAACCTAATTTCAAAGATGTACTTACTTTTCTAGAAATTTGGTTCCTGAATCAATTCCTGCAAATCTAAAAATAATACCCGAAAATCTATAAAATTCTACTTGCAGAAACCGTTTTCCTAAACTATACTTGATTTTGAGGTGATAAGAATGCTAGAAAGCAAATTACAAGAAATCGTACTCACTAAATATAAGAAAAACATAGGTGAGTGCACAAACGAACAACTTTATGTTTCATTATTGGAATTAACTAAAAATGAAATTGGGCAAAAAGGAAGAAACGAAGGCAACAAAAAACTATATTATATTTCAGCTGAATTCTTGATCGGTAAATTATTATCCAATAATTTAATTAATCTTGAAATGTATGATGAGGTAAATAATGTTCTAGCAAAACATGGCAAAGACTTAACTGAAATCGAAGAAGTTGAGATGGAACCATCTCTTGGAAATGGTGGACTTGGAAGACTTGCTGCATGTTTTTTAGATTCAATTGCTACACTTGGGTTAAATGGAGACGGAATCGGATTAAATTACCACTTTGGTTTATTTAAACAAGTATTTAAAAAGAACCAACAGGTTGAAACTCCTAATCCTTGGATTACTAAAGATAGCTGGTTACAAAAAAGTGATATCAGCTTTACTGTTAAGTTTAAAGGCTTTAAACTTAAATCAGTTTTATATGAAATTGATGTTACAGGCTATAAAAATAACTCAAACAAATTAAGATTATTCGATATTGATACAATTGATGAGGATATAGTTGAAAAAGGCATAACATTTAATAAAGAAGATATTAAGAAAAATCTTACATTATTCCTTTATCCAGATGACAGCGATGAACAAGGTCATTTACTTAGAATCTATCAGCAATACTTTATGGTAAGTAATGCTGCACAGCTTATCATAGCAGAATGTTTAGAAAAAGGACAAGATTTAAGAAAATTAAATGATCATGTTGCTATTCAAATTAATGATACACATCCTACATTAGTTATACCTGAATTAATCAGATTATTAATGGAACATGATATTGAAATGGAAGAAGCAATTGAAATAGTTTCAAAAACTTGTGCTTACACTAATCACACTATCCTTTCAGAAGCACTTGAAAAATGGCCACTCTCCTATCTTGAAACTGTAGTTCCACATCTTGTTAAAATAATTAAAGTTTTAGATAAGAAGATAAAAGAAAATTATAATGATCCTAGTGTTCATATTATTGATAAACAAAAACGTGTACATATGGCACACATAGATATCCATTTTGGATACAGTGTTAACGGTGTTGCTGCATTACACACTGATATATTAAAGAATTCTGAATTAAAGAACTTCTATAATATTTATCCAGAGAAATTCAATAATAAGACCAATGGTATTACTTTTAGAAGATGGTTAATGCACTGTAATCCTGAACTTACTAAATTTATTTCCGGATTAATCGGTGATGACTATAAAAAAGATGCTGATAAGTTAGAAGACTTATTAAAATATATTGATGATGAAAAAGTATTAAATGAATTACTTGAAATCAAGAAGAAGAAAAAAGTTGACTTAAAGAATTATTTATTAAAAGAACAAAAAATCGAATTAGATGAAAACTCTATTTTCGATATTCAGGTAAAGCGTTTACATGAGTACAAACGTCAGCAAATGAATGCTCTATACATTATATATAAATATTTAGAAATTAAAAATGGTAACTGCCCTACTACTCCTATTACAATGATATTTGGTGCAAAAGCAGCTCCTGCTTATGTAATTGCTAAAGATATTATTCATTTAATACTTTGCTTACAAAACATCATAAATAACGATCCTGATGTAAACAAATATCTAAAAGTAGTTATGGTTGAAAACTATAATGTAAGCAGATCTACAAAATTAATTCCAGCATGTGATATTTCAGAGCAGATTTCTTTAGCTTCTAAAGAAGCAAGCGGTACTGGAAATATGAAATTCATGTTAAATGGTGCTGTTACAATTGGTACTTTAGATGGTGCAAATGTTGAAATTGATGAATTAGTTGGTTCTGATAATATTTATACTTTTGGAGAATCAAGCGAAGATGTTATTAAACATTATGAAAAAGCTGACTATGTTTCAAAAGATTTATATGAAGATGATGAATTAATTAAAGAACTTGTTGATTTTATTATATCTCCACAAGTTGTTAAGGTTGGAACTAAGAAGAATTTAACAAGACTTCATAAAGAACTTATTAATAAAGACTGGTTTATGACTTTATTAGATATTAAAGATTATATTAAAACAAAAGACTTAGCATTTAAAGATTACGAAGACAGAACTGCATGGAGCAAAAAAATGTTAGTTAATATAGCAAAAGCTGGCTACTTCTCTTCTGACCGTACTATTGAACAATATAATAAAGATATCTGGAAATTAAACTAATATCAAAAAAGGGCGAAATATGATTCGCCCTTTTTTCCATAGGAATAAAGGTGAAAGAAAAATTAGAGAAAGGAACAATTAATTATGAACTATGCAGCCGTATATCATAAATCTTCTGACAACTATTGCTATCCCCTTAATGATACTGAGTTGATTATTAATATTCAAACCGGATATGACGTTGATAAGGTATTTATCCATCATGGAGATCCCTTTTCAAAAGGAATTCTTGGGGGCAATTGGCAATGGTCTGGTACAAAAGAAGAAATAACCAATAAAAAGCGTCTGGCTAACCATCAATGGTGGTCAATTATTATTAAGCCGGAATTTAAAAGGGTAAAGTACTATTTTGAACTTATTTCTAATAATATGTCTTACTATTATTATGAAGAAGGTTTTTTAACTAAGGAACAAATGGAAATGCCCGGTAAATTAGATCAATTCTTTATTTTCCCTTGGATGAATTCTTGTGATATAAGCAAAACACCAAAATGGGTTAATGATACTGTTTGGTACCAAATATTTCCTGAAAGATTTTGTAACGGAAATAGTTCCATTAATCCTCCAAATACTTTACCGTGGACTAATGGTAGTGTAAAGGGACAAGATTTTTATGGGGGGGATCTATATGGAATTAAGAATAAGCTCCACTATTTAAAGGCCCTTGGTATCACTGGCATTTATTTAACTCCTATATTTGAATCTAGCAGTACCCATAAATATAATACGTTTAATTATATGAAAATAGATCCTAATTTTGGTGATGATAAAATTTTTAAGGAACTAGTTGATGAAGCCCATAGTTTAGGAATCAAGATTATGTTAGACGGAGTATTTAATCACTGTGGACATCTATTTCCATTATGGGTTGACGTTAAAGAAAAAGGACCGGAGTCAGAATATTTTGATTGGTTTATGGTTAATAAATGGCCATTTGACCAAACTTCTTATGATACCAGAGATGGCAAATTCTACTCTTTTGCATTTTCTTCCTTTATGCCAAAAATGAATACAAATAACCCAGATGTTATTAAATATTTTGTTTCTATATGCGAATATTGGGTTAAAAACTTTGGTATTGATGGATTAAGGCTTGATGTTGCTAATGAGGTATCCCACCAGTTTTGTAAAATTCTAAACAAAAAAATGAAAGAGATAAATCCTGATTTTTATATTCTTGGAGAAATATGGCATGATTCTATTAGCTGGTTAAGAGGAGATGAATTTGATGCTGTTATGAATTATCCACTAGTTAGTGCTATTTCTAAGTTTTGGATAGATAAGACTTTTACTAAGGATAGTTTTGAATATATGATTAATAAATGTTATACTATGTACATGAACCAAAGTAATGATGTAATGTTTAATTTATTAGACTCTCATGACACAAACCGCTTAATAACCAGAGTTGGAAATTTAGATATTTTCTATCAACAACTGGCAATATTATTTACTATGCCTGGAAGTCCATGTATATACTATGGTACGGAAATAGCATTGGAAGGCGACTATGATCCTGATTGCAGGAGATGTATGCCTTGGGATGATATTGAAAATGGCAAATATAATGATCGTATTTCTGTTATTAGGGAATTAATCCGACTTCGTAAAAGTGATGGGGCGTTTAAAAGTAATGAAATTCAATTTACTAATTCCTATAAGAATGACAGAGTTATTGAATATTTAAAAACTGATGCTTCTGGAAGAAGGATTTGTATTACGCTTAATTGTTCTGATGTTGATATACTTGTGGATTCTACTAACCATGTGGTATTTAAACATTTATGTAGTGGGAAAATTTTAGAGCCTAATGGGGTTGTTATTTATCAGGTAGATAGTTTTTAGTCTTTTCTATGAGTGACGCTTTGCCCTGTAGTCTTTCTACTCCATGGGAGTGGGCTAATTATACTGAGAAAAGACCGACGTGCCAAACATTCCAATGAGCCTATAAACAACCAGAATCTGGTTATAGTCTCATTTCCATGGCACTAACGGTCTTTTCTCAGTATAATTAGCCCACTCCCATGGAGATTCAGTTTATTGAGGCAAAGCTGGGTACTCAAAAATTACATGTAATAATCATTGATAATTTCATTAAGAACAGACTTGGCTTGTATGAAATCTGATGATGTGATGCCATTGTAGTGACAGGTTATAACAGCTTTCCAGAGTGCCCATGCACGAGCTCTTGCCAGAGTATTTATATCTAATCCTGTATATTCAAAGAAGGCCTTTCTACTTGCAGAATCAAAAAATGTCCATGAGATTGTTAAGTCTACGGCAGGGTCACCAATTGCCATAATACCAAAATCAATGACCGCCGATAGTTTTCCGTCTTTAACTAATAGGTTACCGTTTGCTATGTCTCCATGTATCCAAACAGGTGGATTTGTCCATTGCGATTTTAGGGAGGTTTCCCATATTTCTATACATATTTTTCTGTCAACTCCCTTTTCGGGGAAATTGTCTAATGTATTTAAGCTATCATAAAACCAATCATTCATAACGGAAGGATGACACCCTCTTTTATAATTATGATCTCCGCCTGCTGGTGCTCCTTTAGTATTTATTTTGTGTAATTCTAGTAAAAAATTTGCTAAGTCATTTGCTAAAGTATTTATGTCTGATATGTTGTCTTTTGTTAAGACTTCTCCCTCAATCCAATTGTAAATTGACCAACAAAAAGGATAATCTGAAGATGGCTTTCCCATGGCAACAGGAGTCGGTATTGGCAAAGATATGTGTGGTTTAAGCTTTGGTAGCCATAATTGTTCTTTTTCTACTTGTGGTGAGTGGCCTTCATCAATTGGAAGCCTAACACTCATTTCTTTGCCAAGATGAAATGTTCGGTTGTCATAACCACCATTTTTTACGGGAGTTATATCTAAGTGGCTCCATTGAGGAAATTGCTCATTAATAAGTTTTTTTACAAGCACTGTATTTATATCTATCATGTTCCTCCTAAATTCTTTACAGGTACGTTTGGATTCTACTCGTTTGACTAAAATCATTTTTAATAAAATCAAAGATCAGCCAATCCAAATCGCCTCTTTATCCACCATAAACAAGAAGTAATGGTCTTGAACTTTTCAAAATTACATCTATATCATATCAATAAAATATCTTTGTAATACCGCAAACCTCCATATAGATCTCCTCTATCTTCTTAGCAAAATTCTCCGATGACAAGTAATCAATAGAGTTTAGGGAATTAACTACAATTTCATCAACCAATGGGGTATTAGTTAGTGCTTCATATAAAATATCTGAAAGTTCCTCTTCTTTTTCAAATAAAAATCCTGTCATTTTATTTTTAATTAAATTTTTTGTACTTTTGTCCTTTTTGGCGATTACGGGAATTGATGCTGCCATGGCCTCCATGAATGTAAGACCTTGTGTTTCTGTTATGGAGGCACTGACAAAAACATTTCCTAACTGATAGTATTTTCCTATGTCAGCCCAAGGCTGCTCCCCTGCAAAAGCTACAGAATTACTTATGCCAAGTTCTTTGCAGAGTTGTTCTAAATCCTTTTTGGCTGGGCCGTCGCCTACAAATAAAAGTTTGGCATCAGGTAATTTTTTTAAGAGGTTTGGCATTGCTTTTACTACAATATCCATACTTTTTTCCTTTGCTATTCTTCCAATTGATAAGACTACAGGGCAATTCATAAGATTATATTTTTCTTTTAGATCGTTTATTTGCTCTTGTGTGTAGGTATCTTTTTTAAAGGGTGTAAAGTCTATGCCTGTTGGAACTATTTTGATTGGCCGGCCAACACCGTATTCTTTTAAGACACCTTCTACCTTTTCTGTTGGGGCAATTACTTCTTTAGCCATATTGCAAAAAAGTTTGCTTAATTTTTTTGCAATATTTGGAGTTACGATATAACCAGAGGCAATGTAATGTACGTAATCCTCATACATGGTATGATAAGTATGTACAAGGGGTATGTCATAGTATTTTGACACCATCTTGCCTAATATTCCTAATGAAAACTCAGTATTGGTGTGGATAACATCTAATTTTAGTTTTTTTATTTTTAGAAATAGTCTTAATGGAATGCTTATAGCCATTCTTCTTGATGGTAAAAAGATAAAAGGAACACTTGGAATACGAAATACACCATATCTTACTTGCTCGTCTCCTGGGTCTGTAGTTGTAAAGATGTATACTTTATGACCCATTTTAGATAACTCTTTTTCAAGGGTTCTTATTGAAGTAACTACGCCATTTATTTGAGGATAATAAGTATCAGTAAAAATTCCAATATTCATAAATATCCCTCTCCTCTTATTTTATTTTTTAAGTAATTGCACCTGTAGGGCATTTTTGTTTACAATTGCCACATCCTGTACATCTTCCATAATCTATATGTGCCAAATTATTTTCAACAATTATTGCTTCCTCTTCACATGCTTTTACACAAATTTTACAGCCAATACATCCAACGCTGCATGCTGATTTTGTTTCCTTTCCTTTGTCAAGGGAATTACAATTTACTTTTATTTTAGAATCATAGGGAACTAATTCTATTAAATGCTTAGGACAAGTATTTATACACAGTCCACAAGCTTTACATAATTCTTTATTTATTACTGCAATTCCGTTGATTATATCTATAGCACCAAAATTACAAACTTTAACGCATGAACCATAACCTGAACATCCATAGGTACATTCCTTGGGGCCGTTTCCTGGTACAGGTGCTAACTTGTTGCAATCTGCTTCTCCATAATAATCATATTTTTGCTTTGATTTATTGCAGTCTCCTGCACATTTTACAAAAGCAACCTCTCTTAATTTTTCTGATAGATCAACTCCAAGTATGACACTAATTTCCTTGGCAACATCACTTCCTGCTACCGGACAGGCGTTTGTCATTGCACTCCCATTAACCATTGCTTTCGCTAAAGCATCACAGCCAGCATAACCACAGCCTCCACAATTGTTCCCAGGCAGTAATTCTCTCACACCTAGTTCAGCTTCATCAACATGAACATAAAACTTTTTAGAGGCAAAACTTAAAAACAATCCAATTAGTAAACCTGTAGTGCCGATTACTGCTGTAGCACTAATTATTCCCATTATATCCATAGTTTTATCCTCCTTTTTATTTTATCAATCCTGCAAATCCAAAAAAAGCAATTGCCATAAGTCCTGAACTTATTAAAACAATTGGAAAGCCCTTAAAACTTTCTGGTATATTATTATCTTCTATTTTCTCACGAATACCAGCCATAATTATTATTGCAATAGTGAATCCAACAGATGTTGCAAACCCATTTACAATACTTAAAAAAATACCATGTTCTTTTTGAACATTAAGTAATGCAACACCAAGAACGGCACAATTGGTAGTAATTAACGGCAAATATACACCCAATGAATTATAAAGATTAGGGCTATATTTTTTAAGTACCATTTCTACAAATTGAACTAAGGCGGCAATAACAAGAATAAACACAATTGTTTGCATATACTCTAAATTAAAAGGCTGTAATATAAATTTATATATTATACTTGTAAGCATCGATGAAATAGTCATTACGAATACAACTGCTGCACCCATTCCTGCTGCTGTTTCTATCTTCTTAGAAACTCCAAGAAAGGGGCATAATCCTAAAAATTGGCTGAGTACAACATTGTTAACCAATGCTGAGCCAATTAAAATAAGTAAAATTTCTTTCATACTCCCTCTCCTATTCTAATATTTTATTTGATTTTTGTTTTTTTATGGCATTATTTTTTACCTTGTTTTGAATTGCAACTAAAACTGCAAGTACAAAGAATGCCCCAGGTGCAAGTACAAATATAGTAATTGGTTCATAAGAATTCGGCATAAATCTTAGGTCAAAAATAGTACCATTACCAAAAAATTCTCTAAAACACCCAATTAAAGTAAGACCAACTGTAAATCCAAGGCCCATTCCAATTCCATCAAAGATTGAAGAAATAACATGGTTTTTAGAAGCAAAGGATTCTGCTCTCCCTAAAATTATACAATTTACGACAATCAGGGGTATAAAAATTCCCAATGTGTCATATAAACTTGATATATAACCTTGAAGTAATAGCTGAATTATTGTAACAAAGGTTGCTACAATAACAATATATGCCGGCATTCTTACACGGCCTGGAATCACCTTTCTAAGTAAAGATATAATAAAATTGCTCATAACAAGTACTATGGTTGTAGTAAGTCCCATTCCTAATCCATTTGTTGCAGATGAAGTTACCGCTAGGGTAGGACACATTCCAAGCATAAGTACAAATGTAGGATTTTCTTTAATTATTCCATTATGCAGTCTTTCCGCAGGAGAATTTTTTTTCATGGTTAATTACCCTCCTTTGCTAGATAATCAGTAAAATACTTTAATGCACCATTTACAGCATTAGTAACAGCATTAGTCGTTATAGTTGCTCCGCTTATTGCATCAATATCAAAATCTTCTCTTTTTCCAGTCTTAACATATCGGAATAAATTTACCTTTTTATTTGCATATTGATTTTTATATTCTTCTGTATTGGCTTTTGCACCAAGTCCTGCTGTTTCACTTATAGATGTTATTTGAATACCATTCATAGTACCATCTAAGCTTATTCCAACTGTAATATCAATATTACCTGAATAGCCTTCTTTTGATCTTACAGTAAAAACATAACCTAATAGCTCATTATCTGCTGATACCGCTTCTAAAGCTGAATTAAGTATAACCTTTTCAAGCTTATATTTAGCTTGGATCTCCTGCCATGCATTAGCATTAATTTCAATCTCACTAAAATTACTTGCCGACTGGCAAACAGCCATATATGCTTCCTTTTGTCTTTCTTCTGCTTTAAGTGCAATTGGTTCTTTCGTAACTTGATATATAAAGCTTAAAAATAAGCCTGCAATAGCTGTAATTATAAATAATGATAATGCATCTTTAATTATATTATTTTTTCCCATGAGATTTCTCCTTTCCAAATGCAATTGGCATAGATATCTTCTCAATTAGAGGAACGCATATATTACCTAATAAAATGGCATATGATGCCCCTTCTGCTGATGCACCAAAGATTCTAAAAATCCCTGTAAGTAAACCAATTAAAATTCCAAAGATTATCTGACCCTTTGGAGTAATTGGACTTGTTACATAATCCGTTGCCATAAAAAATGCTCCAAGTATTAACCCTCCGCTAAGTAAATGTGAAAGCATAAAATTAATATTAAAACCATCTTCTCCAAAAATAAAAACAAAAATTGCAAATGAAATAATATAAGCGGCTGGTATTTTAAAGGATATAACCTTTTTCACAAGTAGATATGCCGCTCCTATAATCAAACAGATTACTGAAGTTTCACCAATAACCCCGCCCTTGTTTCCAATAAGTAATTGCATAAACTCTATAGTTTGTCCTGATGTTTTAAGCTCTTGAAGAGGTGTAGCACTTGAAATTCCGTCAAGCTCAAAATTAGTCATTCTGCCGGTAAATGATATTAGTAAAAAACATCTTGCTGCCAATGCAGGATTTACTATATTTTGTCCTAATCCGCCAAATAATTGCTTAACAACTATAATTGCAAATATTCCTCCTAAAACCGGAATAAAATAAGGCACAGTAGACGGTAAATTCATTCCTAATAACAATCCTGTTAGTACTGCACTATAATCCAAAACAGAAAACTCTTTAATAGATAATTTTTTATTACCTTTATTTTTTAAAATTATAAAATAATCATATAAAACTTCTGATATTACACAGCTAAGTATAGATAATAATAAAATTATCAATGCACTAAGCCCAAAATTCCATATTCCAAATACTGAGGCAGGAATTAAAGCTATAATAACGTCCAGCATAATATTACTGGTTGTGTATTTAGATCTTGTATGAGGTGATGATGATACGTGAAATAATTGACTCATTTTTCCTTACCCTCCTATTTCTTTTTATTTGCTAAAATATTTCGTCTGGTTGCTCTTATGGATTGTGTTAATGACCTTTTAGCCGGACAGATATAAGAACATGTTCCACATTCACAACATTCCATTCCGCTTGCCTTTACAAACTCATCTTCTTTATTTCTATTGGCTAAATCAGCTAAAATTGATGGAACTAAATTAGCAGGACAATAGTTAACACATTTTCCGCACCTGATGCAATTGGTTACTTTCCCCATAGATACAGGATCTTCTTTTAAACAAAGAAGTGCTGATGAAGTTTTTGTTACAGGCAAATCAAGAGTAAACAATGAAACTCCCATCATAGGTCCACCTGAAATTATCTTACTTGGTTCACTAATAAATCCCCCTGCTGCCTCTAATAATTCTCTATAATTAGTTCCAACCTTTACTTTAAAATTCACAGGATTTTTGACTGCATCTCCTGTTACGGTAATTACTTTTCTTATAAGAGGTTTCCCAAGAATTGCGGCTGAATAAATAGTAACTACACTTTCTACATTTTGTACTACACATCCTGCATCTGCTGGAAGCATTGATGAATTAACCTTTCTTTTTGTAGTTGCATAAATTAATTGTCGTTCAGCTCCTTGAGGATATTTAGTTTTTAATACCTTAACTTCCATCTTAGATTCATTTTTAGTTAATTCCATAAGCTTTTCTATGGCTTTAGGTTTATTATCCTCAATACCCAAATATACCTTTGCATTATCAAATAATTTTAGTAAAACTTTTGCTCCTCCTATTAATCGATCAGACGCTTCTAAAATTTGTCTGTAATCTGATGTTAAATAAGGTTCGCACTCAGCACAGTTTATTATTATATATTCAATAGCACTTTCATTTTTAGGAGTTATTTTAACATGAGCCGGAAAACCTGCACCTCCAAGCCCAACAATACCTCCCATCTTAACCCTTTCCCTAATTTCTTCCTTGGTAATGGTATTAATATCTTTTTGGATATATTCAACCGAAGAATATTCTCCATCATTTTCAATAATTATTGAATTTACCTTATTTCCACCTACTGTCATTCTAGGTTCAATAGCCTTTACCTTACCTGATACTGAACTATGAATATTGGCAGATATGAAACCAGCCGACTCTGCTATTAGTTGTCCCATTTTAACGCTATCCCCCACTGATACAACAGGTTTAGCTAATGCACCAATATGCTGCTGTAAAGGGAATACTAAATCGCCCTTAGGAAGCAATATCTCTATTGGTTTATCCATTGTAAGTTCTTTACCGTCATACATATGTAAACCGCCCCTAAATGTTAAATTCTTCATAGTCTACCTTCCTTCATTATTTTTTATAAAATATTATTAAAATTTGCTTAATGTTACATAAAGGATGCTAATTAATCAGCATCCTTTTTATAGATTATCACAAATTATTTTATACTATAAATACTTTGATATCTACATAAGTTCAATATTATTCCTGTATATCTTCATCTTCAAATTTTTTTTCATAATCGTCAAAAATATATGATAATACTGGGGCTAAACCGATAAACTCACATCCATATACTGTAAAACCATTCTCTAATAATTGACTTCTTACAATTTTAACAACTGCATATAAGCTTTCATTTTCACTTCCTAGTTGTATATTAGCGTTAAAATAATATCCCATAGGAAGTACACTTTCAGTTTGAAATCCTATACCAACTCTGGAGATATCAATTACTTCAATTGGAGCTTCTATGTAGGATACATGCTTATTATCCTGCTTAAATAAATCAGAAATATTTAGCTTTAAAGATATTGGTAATCTTTTACTTCTTCTTTTTTCAAACATAACCTTTCCTCCTCTATCGTTTTTTTATATTATAATTGATTTATAGATTATTTTCAAGTAAGATGAAGAAACTTTTATTTACATCTATGTTATATTTTAGGTTTTGATATATTTTAATAAAGCGTCCGTAGGACAAAAACCTTAAGTCAGCGACATTGGCTGTGAATAGTAACATTTAAAGCCAACAAAACTATAGAAATTAAAATCTTTCATTGCAGTTATATAATAAAATATGATATAATAAATATATATAATGATTCTTGAAAAAAATTTTTGAAATGATTATAAGTGTATTTAAACTTATGTATAAGGGAGGAATTTTTATGTTAATCAGACCAGTAAAAAAAGAAGATATGGAAGTGGTTGCTAAAATACACGTGGATACAAGGCGAAAAACATATGAAGGTGTTATTCCTAATGACACCTTAAGCAGACGTACTTATGAAAGACAAAAGGATAAATGGATTAATAATCTATACTATAATGACGATGTTGAGTGTATTATGTATGTGGCTGAAAATGAATTTGGGGAAATTGTAGGTTTTGCGGCGGCAGATATTAATACTGTAAAAAATATTTATGGTTCCCAGCTTACTTCCATTTTTGTCCTTCCAGAATTTCAAAAGCAAGAAATAGGTAAAAAACTCGTTAAAACTTTAGCCAATGCTATTCATGAAAAAGGCATAAAGAATATGCTTTTATGGATTGTTGAAGATGCACCAACCAGAGGATTTTATGATAGTCTGGGAGGTAAGGTTGCTTTTTCAAGGCTAGTGTATATGAGTTCTCAAGAAATTAGGGAAGTTGCATATGTATTTGATGATATTACAAGACTTTTATAAAACTTTTATTTATTAAACTAACCCCTGCTATTAAAGACTTATTGTCTATAATGGCAGGGGTTTACTTGTCTATCATAATTATATAAAATTATAGCTATTTAGATAAAAGACCGTCCTTTGTGTAGTTATTACTTCCATTCCAAAGAATCCATTCTTCATATCCCGAATCATATACTGCATCTATTTGTTGCCTAATTTCTTTTTTTGTGTATTTTTTATGCTGTTTTAGCCAGGTAGCAGTAAAGTCTTGCAACCAAGGACGCACACTTGATAGACTTTCCTTGTTTTCATCTGTACTAATTAAAACTTTTTTTGATAATTTTAAAGCATTCAGTATGATGTTATATGGATGTAAATCTGGATAATCAATTCCAAATGAACCATCTCCATAGTGTGATGGGTATATCATTGGGCATATATAATCTAAGTATTTAGACATTTCTTTGTAATCTTGCCCCACTATATCTGCATCTATTTTACTGTCAATAACTATACCATACACATCGGCCGAAACGAATACACCTAAAGGCTTTAGCTCTTTGCAAGCGTATTTTGTAAATTCAGTAATTATATCTGTTCTTGTTTTCTTACCTTGCTCTGGTCCAAAATCTGCATTTTTAAGACCTGAATCTGTTGAAAATCTAATATAATCAAATTGTATTTCATCAAAACCTATTACAGCAGCTTCTTTGGCTATGTCTATAATATAATCCCATACATCTTTATTATATGGATTCACCCATGCCATACCAGATCTGTCATTCCATATATTTCCATCCTTGGTTTTTATACTCAAATCAGAATTACTTTTAGCTAGAAGAGGATCTTTAAATGCTACTATTCTTGCAATTGTATAAATACCTTTTTCTTTTAATTCTTTTACAAGAGATTCCATATCTGAAACATATCTTACACTTGTTCTTAATTCCTTTACCAAGTCAACGTCCATTTTATACGTAACTTCTCCTGCATCGTTTTTAATATCTATAACCATAGCGTTTAATTCAGTTTCTTCCACTAAATCAATTAAATTATTCATCATTTTAGTTGAACCTGCAACTGGGCCGGTTACGTATATACCTTTAACTTTAACTCGCTCTCTAATATCAACACTTTCTTCAGTTTCATTTGAAGAAGACTCAATTGTTTTAGAAGCAGAGTCCGTTGTGTTCTCTGTTGTAGTTTCTATTGTAGTTTCTTTGATAATATCTTCTGTTTTTTCTTCTGCAAGGCTTTCCTTAGTATTCTCTTCATCACTAAATGTATCTTGACTGCTTGTATCTTCTTGTAATATATTTTCAATACTCTCAATCTGCTCAAAGTTATTATTATTTTTTGATTGATTATAACTCATTGCCTCTTTATCCTCTTTTTTGTTTATTAATAATGAAAAGATAAAAATTGTTATAAGCAATATAAATATTATAATGGTAATAATACCTAACGCATTTATTAAGGATTTATTGTTATTTTTTTTCATAAAATAACTCCTAAATTAGTCCCATCTTAACAAGGACTTTTTCAAAATTATTAGTATTAATTGGCTTACTTGCATAGCCCTGACTACCTATTTCAAAAGCAGTCTTGACTGAAACAGAGTCATTTAGTGCAGTTGTCATTATAATTTTTGCCATCTTAGTCTTTTCAAGCCCTCTTTCTCTTTCGGTGTCTCTAATTCGTCTAAGAACTTCTATTCCGTCAATTTTAGGCATCATAACATCTAAACATATTAAATCATAATAATTTTCTTCTTCTAAAGACATTAAAAATGCCTCAAATGCTTCTTCTCCATCTACAGTAGCATCTACTGTTCCATATTTTGACAGAAACTTTACTATAAATTTTCTACTAGGCATATCATCTTCGGCTATTAGTATTCTCATTTATTTCCCTTCTTTCCGCCTACTTATAATTTTTTAGGCACAATAATATTAAAAGTAGTTCCCAATCCGCTTTTGCTTCTAATTTCCAGTAAACCACCTATTTTTTGTATGTTAACATTTACCACATCAAGTCCAACCCCTCTGCCTGAATAGTCAGTAGCAGTTTCCTTTGTAGTAAAACCAGGCTGTATTATTAACGAGTATATTTCTTTATCTGATAATACGGCATTTTCAGATATCATATTCTTTTCAATTGCTTTTTTTTGAATATATTCCTTATTAAGTCCTGCTCCGTCATCAGAAATTGTTATTCTAACTGCTTCATCAATTTCCTCCGATTCAATGCTTATGGTACCATTAATGTCTTTATTAGCCCGAATTCTTTCTTCTCTATTTTCAATTCCATGATCCATTGCATTTCTTATTATGTGAACAATTGAACTTGACAATTTTTCAAAAACTAATTTTTCTAACTGAATATCTCCTCCTGATGAAACTAATACTACGCTTCTATCAAGATTCTTATTCATATCATCAATAATCATACTGACCTGAGTATATAATTGATTTAGTTCTATAAATATACTGGAATTTTTATCACGGTTTATTTTCTGTTGTTCAAAATCAAATCTCATCTTATAATGTCTAACTAGTCTTGACATTTCTTCATAACTTTCAATTAGTTCCAATTCAAGTAAAACTAATAACTCAGGATCCATAATAATATCTTCAATATCCTGAATACTGGATTCTGCACCAAATATTATTTTGAAACCTTCCTTCTCTATTATATCTGAAGCCAATTCTTTTTCCTTAGTATTTGGAAAATATGAGCAATTTGAATCATATACCAAGTTAATTATATTAACTAATTGATTTGCTTTTTCACATATTTCTATATTATCTTCTACAAATCTTGCTGTTGCACAATAGTATTTCTTTTCCTGAACTTGCTCTACGGGTTCTGTACTGCTGATATAATATATAGGCTCTACAATTTCTTCTATTGGCTCAAGGTCTTGTTTATTTGATAGAAAGTCTAAATATTTGGTTACCTTTTCTATTAATACTGTATTGTCACCATTAGGTATATAGCCTGAACCAATTTTATCTAATTCACATTTTATAAAATCTATACATTCTTCTAATATTCCTCTAAATCTTTCATTATTTAATTTTGTTTTATTCTCATCTCTAACAAAATATAATACTCTTTCTAAAGTACGTGCTAAGTCTGAAATATTTTCAATCATCATCATTGCTGCATCTGCCTTAATTGTATGTACTACTCTAAAGATTTGATTTACATCACTTGATTCAAATTCTTCTTTGTCTGTGAAGACTACCTCTTCAAATTCTACCATTAATGACGCTGTTTCTTCCAAAAATATTTCTATCATTGGTTCCATTTTTACTGTAGACACAATGTCACCCCTTTCAAAAATTAATAAATCACTTTACTTTCATATTATATATTAAAATTATACTTTTGGCTAGATATTTTATTATAACTTTTAGGATTCTCTTTGAGTTTCTCTTTGTGACGCTTTGCCCTTTAGGCTGTAACCCTCAAAAAAACATTATAATCTAAAAAAAAGAAAAGATCTTTAGTGCACGAAACTACCAATAAAGTCCTTCGACAAAGTAAATCAATTTTTTAGATGAAGATTCTGACATATATTATATTTAAATATAATATATGTCAGAATCTTCATCTAAAAAATTCGATCAACTAAATCAATTACTTTATAAGTACTATCCTACAACTAAAGGTCTTTTCATAAATAAAATACCCCTGACATGGACTAAAAATTAAAAATCTATTTAACAGCCCCTTGGGTCATACCTTCAATTATTTGTTTTTGCATTAAGAAGTAGAAAACAATTACCGGAACAATTGCAAGCACCAAACCAGCTAATGCCAAGTGCCACTGTTTAGTGTATTCACCAAAGAAGTAGAACATCTTTAGAGGAATTGTTTCTAAACCTTTTTTGTTTATTACAAGGGATGGAAGCAAGTAGTCATTCCAAATCCAGATAATGTCAAGTATTGCAACTGTAACTGTTATTGGTTTTAACATAGGTAAGATTATTCTTACGAATGTTTGAAGAGGAGTACATCCATCTATCTTAGCTGCTTCATCCAATGAACGTGGTATGGATTTAATTGAGCCATGGTATAAAAATATTGCTTGGCTTGCTCCAAAACCTAAATACATATAAATTAATCCTACACGATTTAATAAATTTAACTTACTTCCAAGAGATACTAATGGTATCATAATTGTTTGGAAAGGAATTAACATAGCAATTACAAATAAATAAAATATTATTGTACTAGCTTTTGTTCTTGTTCTTTCTAGTGCATAAGCTGATAATGCCGCAAAAGCAATTATAAAACAAACGCTAATAACTGAAACAAGTAGTGAATTTATAAATGTTACCTGTAATGTTAATGATTTTGCTGCTGTTACGTAATTATCTAAATTAAAAGAAGCTGGGAAACCTAAAAGGTTACTAAACATTTCCTTCTTTGTTTTAAATGAATTGGCAATAATTAAATAAAATGGAGCGAGCCAAATAATTCCTAGTATAGCTCCAAAAACACCCAACATAATTTTCTTTCTTAATTTCATCATTATAGCTCAACCTCCCTTTTCTTAGTGATTGAAACCTGAATTACTGAAATTATTGCAATTAATAGTAAGAATACTAAAGCTTTAGCTTGTGCATATGCCATTTGATTTCTTGCAAATGCTGTATCATATATTTCCATTGCAACCATCTGTGTTGACTGGTAAGGTCCACCGCCTGTTAACGATAAGTTTTGATCATATAGTTTAAAGCAGTTTGCTAGAGTTAAAAACATATTAACTGTAAAACCTGGTGCTATTAATGGAAATGTAATATATCTAAATTTCTGCCAAGGTGATACACCATCTAAGTGAGCAGCTTCGACTACTTCTCCTGGAATTGCTTGGATGTAGGCAATGTAGATTATCATAATATAACCGCTTGTCTGCCATACCATTAATATTACTAATCCCCAGAATGATGTAATTGGTGTTGCAAGCCATGTTTTTAATGATAATATTCCTGTTAAATCCCCAACAGAAGCAAATACCTTTAAAAATATGAATTGCCATATAAATCCAAGGATTAAACCACCAATAAGATTAGGCATGAAAAATACTGTTCTAAGTAAATTACTGCCTCTTAATTTGCTTGTTACTAAGAGTGCCAAGCCAAGCCCTGTAGCATTAAGAACTACAACTGCAACTACAGCGAATTTAGCAGTAAACCATATTGCTTTTAAAAATAACTGGTCTTTAAATATCAACAAATAATTACTTATACCTATAAATTTTGGTTCAACTATACCGTTCCAATCTGTAAATGAATAATAAACCCCCATTAGTGCCGGAATAAACACTACTGTCGAAAGTGCTATCAATGTCGGCGCTACAAACAGCCAAAATGCCAATGAATTTTTGTTTTCCTTCATTAGAGATACCTCCTCTTTCATTAATATAGGAAACACAATGTGTTTCCTATATTATTTAAATTATTTACTTTCTTGCATTTTCCCAAGCTGTTTTAGCATTAGTTACAAGTGCATCCCATTCAATTTCTCCTGCACAATATTTCATAATATCTTGACCTAAAACACCTTGACCCCAGTTAGTAGGGAATCCCATGAATACCCAGTTAATAGTTGTTCCAGCATCTACTGCTTTACAAATATCAAGTGAAATTGGATCTGAAATTTTGCTTGTGTCATATCCTGTGTAAGCTGGAATAAATCCAAAGTCTGAAAGTACAATATCTTTACCTTCATCTGAAGTATATAACCAATCTAAGAAATCTTTAGCTGCTTTAAGTTCTGCTTCTGATTTTCCATTGTTTAATGCCCAGTACATAGGTGCTCCAACTGGAGTTACATTATTTTTAAATCCATCAATTGAAATTGGAAGTAATCCAACGTTAGCTGCTAATTCTTCATCAATTCCTTTAATTGAACCTGCTACCCAGTTACCTTGGTGAATTATAGCTACTTTACCCATTGAGAATAATTGTTCTACTTGTGTTGAGTAGTCAAGACTTACTGTTGGTTGTACTGAATATTTGTTTAATAAATCTACTTGTTGTTTGAATTGTTCTGCAAATTTAAATTCTAATGTTTTTGCGTTAAATGTGTTTAAGTCACTGCCAAATTCAGCAGAAACAAAGCTGTTAGCCATATGTAATCCTGTTGTCCAGTCTTCTTTAGCTGCAAGAGCAAATACTGCATCAAGACCTAATTCTGCTTTTTTAGAATCAAGAGTTTCAACTGCTGCTACAAAGCTTGCCCAGTCAGTAATTGTTGCTACATCAATACCTGCATCAGCAAATATTTTTTTGTTGTAAACATATCCATATCCTTCAACATTATATGGTAATCCGTAGATTTTTCCATCAATTGTAACACCGTCTAAGATACCAGCTGCTGCGTTTTTAGCTGCTTGAGTATCTGTAACTTCTGCAAGTCTTGTTTCCCAATCTTTAACGTCTTGTGGTCCACCAATGTTAAATACTGTAGGTTCTGCATCTTTACCAGCTGCAAATTTAGCTTTTAAAGCTGCACCGTAATCATCTCCACCACCAACTGTTGCGATGTTTAATGTTACGTTTGGATGTGATTCCATGTATTTAACTGCTGCTGATTCAAATTGATCTTTGAATTCAACTTTAAATTGGAAAATGTCAACTGTTACTGGTTCAGAAGCATCTGCTGCCTGAGTAGTTTCTTCCTCTGCTGCTGCTGTTGTTGATTCACTTGAATCTTGTTGTGCTGCTTTTGTTGTTGCACTTGTTGTTTCTTCTTCGTTGCCCTTGCTACCGCATGCTGTCATAGCCCCAATTACTAGACATAAGGATAATACAAGTGCCAATAATTTTGATACCTTTTTCATAATAATTCCTCCTGTTTGGTTATTATTTAGTTACAGCAAATTCACTTTAAAATGGAAATCAGTTTTGGTAGCGTTTCCAAATTTAATGTAAACTTTTTTTTGCATAGTCTTATATTACCATATATTTTTAATTTTTGCAATACTTTTTTCAAATTTTTTTATAAGTTTTGTATATTTTTTTTATTATATTTTTATATACTCTATTGTATAAATACATCAAATAATTTTAATTACAATTATTTATTAATCTTATTATACTAAATGCACAAAAAAGATCACATTGTAACGTTTCAATATATTAATTCCAAAGAAACTTTAGTCAAATTGACTAAAGTTTCTAATTTATAAATACATCCTTAATATTTAGTATAAGATATTTTATGGTAATTTCTTTTAATATTTGGAAGCCCTTAAAGAATTTACAACTGCTAAAAGTGCTACCCCAACATCAGCAAATACAGCCAACCACATTGAAGCAATCCCCAATGCACCAAGGATTAAGACTATTGATTTAATTCCCAAAGATAAAAAAATGTTTTCCATAACAATTTTTTTTGTTTTCTTAGCTATATTAATTGCTGTTATAATTTTTGATGGTTCATCGTTCATTATTACAATATCAGCAGCTTCAATTGCTGCATCAGAACCAAGCCCTCCCATTGCTATTCCAATATCAGCTCTGGCTAACACTGGAGCATCATTGATTCCATCTCCTACAAATGCGACACGACTGTTTTTTGCTTTTTTACTTAAAATATCGTCAAGCTTATTAACCTTTTCATTTGGAAGAAGTTCAGAATAAACCCTATCAATACCAATTTCATCAGCAATACTCTCTGCCACTTCTTTTTTATCTCCTGTTAGCATTATAATATCTTTTAGACCTAAATTCCTTAATCCTCTTATGGCGTCCTTAGAGTCATCTTTTATCTTATCAGCTATTTTGATACAACCAAGATACTTTTCATTAACTGCTATATATACCAACGTAGCCCTTTCATTAGTTTCCTCACATTTAATATTATTAATATTCATAAGCTTTTTATTGCCTGCTAATACTCTTTTATCTGAAATTTCTACTTTAATTCCATGACCTGAAATTTCTTCATAATTATATATTATGTCTTTATTAATTTCTTTTCCATAGTATTTCTTTATTGCACTTGCTATTGGATGAATTGAATAATATTCCGCATATGCTCCGTACTTAATAATTTCATCTTCACTGCCATCTACGGTGTCAATTCCTATTACCTCAAATACACCCTTTGTAAGTGTTCCTGTTTTATCAAATGTTATTGCATTAACCTTAGTAAGTGCTTCCAAATAGTTTCCACCTTTAACTAATACTCCTGCTTTTGAAGCCGCCCCAATTCCACCAAAAAATCCAAGTGGAATTGATATTACCAAAGCACATGGACAAGAAATAACCAAAAAGGTTAATGCTCTATACAACCACGAATTAAAACTATCTCCTGTTATTAAAGGGGGTATTACTGCCAAACACACTGCCAATAATACTACTATTGGAGTGTAAACTTTAGAAAATTTAGTTATAAACTGCTCGGTTGGTGCTTTTTTATTACTGGCATTTTCAACCATTTCTAATATTTTCGAAACTGTAGAATTAGAAAATTCTTTAGTTACTTTAATTGATAAGACTCCATTTTCATTAACAAATCCACTAAGTACTTCATCAGTTACTAAAACTTCTCTTGGAACAGATTCACCTGTAAGTGCTGTAGTATTAACCATTGCTTTTCCTTCTATTATTATACCATCAAGAGGAATCTTTTCTCCTGCTTTTACAAGAATAATATCTCCCATTTTAACCTCATAAGGAGAAACTTTCTTTAGCTGATTTCCTATCAGTATGTTTGCAAAATCCGGTCTTATATCCATTAAATCAGAAATAGATTTTCTTGAGTTAAAAACTGCTTTTTCCTGAAAATACTCTCCTAATTGATAGAACAGCATCACTGCTACTGCTTCAGGAAATTCACCAATACAAAAAGCTCCAATTGTTGCAATTCCCATTAAAAAGTTTTCATCAAATAACTCACCCTTTAATATATTTTTTACTGCACTAATAATTACATCTGCACCTGCAACTAAGTAACTAATAAAAAACAAAGATATTACCATATATTCAGGTATATTTTTTAACATTAATGCAACTAATAAAATTCCAATACTGATTCCCATTCTAAACAAAATAATCTTGCCAAAACTATGATTATGGCTATGTTCATGGGCATGGTGATCATGTGCAGATTTTATTTTATTATGTGTTACAACTTCTACAACAATCTGTTCTTCAACAGATTTTGCGATTTTGCTTATATCTTTTAAAATCTTTTCATCTTCCTCTAAATCTGTTTCTAATGTAACTTTTGTTGTTGCAAAATTAATTATAGCCTTTTTTACATAATCTAGTTTATTTATCTCTTTTTCAATTTTGGCTGAACAATTAGCACATCCCAAGCCATTTAATATGTATTCCTTAGTCATTGACAACACTCCTTAATATTATATATGAACACTTGAATAACTGTTCATATATAATATTAATACTTTTATTAATATATGTCAAGATAGAAAATAATATTTTTTATTTTGAAAAACCCTGATAGACAAACAGCTTTTATGTTTACTATCAGGGTTTTAAATCATTTATTATTCTATTCTTTATTGTTATTTTATTTCTTCAACTAAAATTAATCCATTTGAACCTGTGGAAAATGTAACTACTCCATTTTCCACCTTTGATTCTGTACCTGTATATGCATCCCTCACCTTTGTACCATCCTTAAATACTGAACTAACATTAATTGTCTGGTTTCCTTCAACATTCATTGCAACTACCACAGCATCCATAATTTCTTTATCACTATATGTTCTTGAGAAAATATATGGTTCTTGCGAAATCATATTATGTAAACCTGCACCAATCGAAATATGTCTATTTCTAAATTGTCCAACAATCTGCCAATGTTTTAAAACCGATTCATCAACAGAATCCCAGTTCATATCTGAACGAAGCTTTTGATCAGCATAACCACAATCTAAAAAGTCCATAGGTCTGTTAGTTTCATCACCATAATATATCTGAACTGCACCAGGAGCGAGTAGCATAACCGTTCCTCCATTAATTAGATCCTTCCTATAATAAAGTGCTGTATCGTGAGATGATATATAGCTTAAATATCCAACTTGATTATTATTAAGTATCTCTGAATATTTTGAATAAGCTTTTTCTATATTATTCTTATTTCTTGGAACTATTTGAAATGAAAAATTAATTAAAGCATCAAATCCATTATCAAAGTACTTAGATTTTGACTGCACTGCCTGACCATACACTTCACCAACCATATAAAATTCTTCATCATCAAGTTTTTTATTAGGATTTTTTTCTTTCCATTCTTTTAGTGCAATAACTGCCTGTTCTTTAAGCTTTGCCCATGTTTCTACTTCCACATGTTTTGCTGTATCGATTCTAAAACCATCCACACCATATTCCCTAACCCAATCAGTAAGCCATTTTATCTGATATGAAGTTACCTGTTTACTAAGCCCTGAAGTTTCAAAAAATTCATCCAGTTCCTTCATTTCTTCTTCATATCTTCCCTCTTGCTTCCATTTAGTCTCCAAAATAGGAGGAAGGCTTGCTTCATAAACAGTTTCTGTCTTAACATCTGGAAGTCCTGCTAAGCACTGGGTCACTTCATTTCCGTTAGAGGTACCTTCATAACCTGCCTGACCGCCAGATGATCTAATCCAATCATTCCCCCACCACTTACTCCAAGCCATCGCGTCAGTCAATTCAATATATTTATTATAATTATTACCATTTGCATTTGCAGATGATGAATAATAAAATTCTTTCCAGTTATCAAGAAGTGTTCCATAGCCATATTCATCCATATCTTTCATATTAGGATACCCCACATGATTCATAACCACGTCAAATATAACCCTGATTCCATTTTCATGTGCTGTATCAATAAATTCCTTCAAATCCTCTGAATTTCCCAAGTTCCCATCTACCATAGTATAATCTAAAAGCCAATATCCATGATATGAATAAAATCTAAAATTATCCCCTCCAATATATCCATGTATTTGCTCATATGGAGGTGTAATCCAAATAGCATTAACACCTAAATCCGTAAAATACCCTTCCTTAATCTTATTAGTAAGCCCCTTTAAATCTCCTCCATGAAAAGTTCCAGGCTCCGTCAAATAATTCTCATTAACCTTCCCGTTTTCATCAAGTTCCCTATCGTACGCATGATCATTAGAACTATCACCATTTTCAAAACGGTCAGTTAATGCAAAGTATACTGTAGCGTTATCCCATGAAAATGGTAACTGACTTTCTTTTTTTGAATTTGTAAATATTAAAAATAATCCTACGGCACCTAAACATAAAATTACTACTAAAATCACAATCCCCACTTTTAATCTCTTTCCCAATGTAACATCTCCTTTTCAGCTTCTTCTTCATAATTTATAAATAAATTATAAAATATTATTATAAATAAAAAAAGACTATTTTTTATTTATTTTTTATGCTAAACTACTTCTATGTCAAAATTATTAAATTGGAGTGATAATATGGTAAAGAAAACAAGATTGGGTGACGATGCTGACATCTATAAGCATCAAGAAAAAAAAAGTGAGCTAGAGAAACTAAAAAATTTAAAAGGCAAAGATAAATTTATATACATACTTGATTATTATAAACTTCATATTATTGGTGCTGCCTTAATAATAGCAATTTTATACACGATTTTATCCACAGTATTTAATCCACCCCCTGAGTGTGAATTATATGTAACACCTATAAATTTAATGGTTGAGCCCCAACTACTAGATGAGTGTATTAATGATATTACTTCTTATTTAAATCTAAATACCAAAACTCAGGAAGTAGTTATTGATGATTCTATGAATATTGATTTAGATAATATTGATTCTTTTACGATGTCTCATGAGCAAAAATTTTCTACTTACTTATATGCAAGAGAGTTTGATATAATAATTACTGATAATGCGTTCTTTGAACAACATGCAAGTTTAGGATACTTTGCTGACCTTTCTGATACTTTGCCTAAAGATTTGTTAGAAGTGGCTTCAAAAGACTTAATGTATAGCTTAATTGATGAAACAAACGAAACAATTCCTTGTGGTATAAAGTTGCCAACCGATAATAAATTTTCTAATTATTTAGCAACTAATAAGGAAACCATTTTTTGCATTGCTGCAAATTCACCAGAAACTGATAATAATATTTTATTTTTAAGATATATCTATGGTTTAGAAAACAATTCTGTTTCAAAAGACTAATGAGCTTATACTGAAAAAATCTTTAATTAGGAGATATTCGGCATTAAATAAAAAACCAACAGATTTAATGCCGAATATAGTACTTTTAATTTAGAGCTTTTCAGTATTTTTTTATGCAATCCCCTTATTCTTTGAAATAATTATTTTAAATATATTTCCATTTAAGTTTTCAATTTCATGTATAATCGTGGTGTTTTTACATTGTTTTACATATTCATTAATAATACCCATTCTGCTTATATCGACATTATCCTTTTCTTTTAAATTGTATTGAATTTTACATATAGTATCAAACTCTTCCTGTTCTGTTATTATATTAATTATTTTATTTTTCTGATGGGATTCTCTTAATCTTTTTAATGCATGTTGTAAAAGCATCTCTATCACTTTGTAAATCTTCTTCTCCATGTCGTAATTTATAGCTATATCCCCATATGTTTTTTCAATTATAATACTTTCTCTGCTTGAATCTTCAATTTTTTTTATCATTGGAGAAATCGATAAATTAAGATTAAAATATGTAATATCTCTATTGTTTTCTTTATTTTCTACATGTATTTTACTTCCATCACATTGTTTTTTGATATTATTCATCTATAATCATCCTTTATTTGTTTTATTTTTATTGTTTCTTTGTTATTATCTATTATTTCATATTTTATTCTATTATTCAATATTTTTCTTACGCTTTTTTACGACAATGTTCGACGATAAATGAATTTTACCTATAATTATATTTAATATCCATAATTTTTCCATAATCAAATCATTTTTATTTGCAAACGCAAAAAAACCCTTAGAAAAACAATATCTGTTTTTTCTAAGGGTTTTTAAGTTTTTATTATTATTTTGCAGTTATATAACCTTGTGCCTTAAGTAATTCTGCTATAAGAACAGCTCCGCCTGCTGCTCCACGTACTGTATTATGTGATAAGCTTACAAATTTATAATCATAAACGGAGTCTTCACGAAGTCTTCCTACTGTAACACCCATACCATTTTCATAATCACGGTCTAATTTTGCCTGTGGTCTGTTATCTTCTTCCATATACTTAATAAATTGTTTTGGTGCACTTGGTAATTCTAATTCTTGTGGAAGTCCTTTAAATGATGCAAATCTTTCAAGCATTTCTTCTTTTGAAGGTTTTTTATCAAATGAAACAAATACTGCTGCTGTATGACCATCACTTACAGGAACTCTGATACATTGTGTTGTAATTAAAGGAGCATTTGCTTTAACAATTTCTCCATTTTCTACTTTACCCCAGATTCTTAAAGGTTCCTGCTCGCTTTTTTCTTCTTCTCCGCCAATGAATGGTATAATATTATCAACCATTTCAGGCCAATCTTGAAAGTTTTTACCTGCACCTGATATAGCTTGGTAAGTAGTAGCTACAACTATTTTTGGCCCAAATTCTTTTAATGCATGAAGAGCTGGAGTATAACTTTGTATTGAACAATTAGGTTTAACAACGATAAATCCTTTTGCTGTTCCAAGTCTTTTTCTTTGATCTGCTATTACTTCTAAATGTTCTGGATTAATTTCTGGCACTACCATTGGTACATCCGGTGTCCATCTGTGTGCACTATTATTTGAAACAACTGGTGTTTCAGTTTTTGCATACGCTTCTTCAATCTTTTTGATTTCATCCTTAGTCATGTCAACTGCACTAAATACAAAATCCACTTCACTGCTGACTAATTCTACTTCACTTACATTTTTTACTACCATGTTTTTAACTGCTTGTGGCATAGGCGTTGACATCTTCCAGCGACTTCCAACTGCTTCTTCATATGTCTTTCCTGCTGAACGTTCACTAGCTGCAAGTGTTGTTACTTCAAACCATGGATGATTTTCAAGTAATGCTATAAAACGCTGTCCTACCATTCCTGTTGCACCTAATATACCAACTTTCAATTTTTGACTCATAATTATCACCTCATATTATTTTTGACTGCTTTTTTGTTTTTTTGACACTAAATAACAAATCTGTTTAAAACTGTCTTTGTATGGCACACATTTGTCTTCACACTATATATACTATACTACTTCTGAAAAAAATGCAACTCTTTTTTTATTATTTTTTTAGATTATATTAAAAACTAGTTACTATTCCCAGCTTTGTTGAGGTCGGTCTCGAAAAAGTCCTTAATATAGGCTGTGAATAGTAAAAAAACTAAAATAAAAAATTTTAGAACTAATAAATATAATTAGATAAATCTATGCTTTTACTAATCTAATTATATTATTAATTCTAAAATTTTATTGTTTGGTATATAAGGTTTTTAAAACATTAGTCATTCCACACTCGTTAAAGCTTTATCCTAAGTCAACACTTGTAATTTCTGATAGGTACCTATCTCTTGTTAAACCATCTCTTGTAGCAACTACATATTCAACTACTGTTGGACTAACCCTTCTTAAGTAAATGCTTGAATCTTCATCTGTAACTGTCAATCTGCATTTTTTTCTTTCGACCTTTTGTATATCCATATCACATCCAATTGCTTCTGGAAGCTCTGTGTAATAAAGTTCAAAATCTTCTTCTGAAGCATCCGCAAATTCTATCCATTCATTATATTGAGCATCTCTGTCTATTAATACATGAAATTTTTTCCTTTTATTCATTCCAAGGAAGTATTTAAATTTTATTTCGTTATCTAGGCTCATATTACCATCAATAACTTCAATCTTTCCACCTTTTCTGCTTTCAATTAAACCAAAAGCAACTCCTGTTTTACCAGTTGGTCTGGATTTATCTTCTATGTCTCTTTCAAATCCCAATTCCTTTTGTTTTAAATATGCTTCCTTAGTTCCAAGAGGTGAATACAATTCAAAAAATCCTGTTTCTACATTCATAGCTTTGCTTTCTAAAGCTATATATTCATCAAATAATTCGTTGACAAATTCTGATTTACTTGCATTTCCTGCAAGAAAAATATGAAGTTTATCCACTCTTTTGCTTAATGCATTAAAGGAGGTTCTAAATGATTCAAAAAAGTTTTTAACTCCCTTTTCTATTCTTTCTTTTAGAATTGTCTCTAGCTCTTTCATATCAATCTTTAATTCTACATTTGGAAGCAATTTACCCTCATTATCAGTAAGATCTACTTTAATTATTCCTTTTTCAAATTCCTTCTCATAACCATCAAATCTTTCCCATAAAGGTCTCACTTTTTCCATTACTTGTTTCATGTTTAGCTTTGCTTCCTGAGATTCATTTAAAAGTGTTTCGCTTCCAAGGAATCTGTTACATTCAGGTGGAAGTACAAATGTTATTTTTTTATCACGTAATATGTCTTCATTTTCTCTAAATATATGAAACGACAATAATTCCAATAAATTTTCCCCGCCTAAATATCTGTCTCCGCCTGCTCCAAAATGTTCTATGGCAAAATCATATTTTCTTGGTTTATCTGATTCTCTCCATATTCCAAAGTCGAAATCTGTAGTTCCTCCACCAAAGTCGAATATTCCATAGAATACCCTGTCATCACCTGTTGGCTCAAATCCATATTCTTGCAGTGCACAAATAGCATAAGCAGCCGGTTCACTTGCACCCATATATACTCTGAATTTTTTCATTATTTCTTCATCTTTTATAATTGTAACAGGTAGCGATTTTTTAATACCATTTTCAAAGCTTTTTAATATTTTTAATCGAACATCTTTTTCATATGTTACCGGAAATGATAAGGAATAGTCTAAGTAAATTCCATTATGCATGTTATTTATGTAAAGTCCAAGATAATATGCGTACAACTCTATAGGATTAAAATCCTCATCACTAAGTTCTAAAAAGGTTGTAAGTGCAATACTATTTCCTTTTTTATCTCTAAGAAGCATCCTTCTTTTTCGATCATCTGTCCATTGTTTTAGGTCGGTTATATATGCATAATATTCCTCGCTGCTACTGTTAACCAAACTGTTAAAAGCCGTATGTGAAACTGTTAAATCATTCCATCTAGTTTCAGGTCTTCCTTCTTTTTCTTGATAGCCTTGCAAAAAGCTTTGTAAATCTTTTAATTCTATGACTGATGGGTTTTCATATTGGCTTTGCTCTGTTTTTTTACTAAAATCACCAGTTCCAACCCTCATTGGTAAGGTAAAGTCTCTGTCCTCTTGATGAACTACTACTGTACTTTTAGTTCCAAAATCAATGCCCACAATACCACCTTCTTTAATGTCTGCTATAGGGTTTCTGGCAATTAATTCTTTTTCAAGTTTAGTTAATCCTTTTGAGTCATCTGGCTCTTCCCATAGATCCCAATGTCCTCTGTTTAAGTCTGTTAATATTCTAATATCGTAATTATCAATTGCTGCTCTTACTTTTTCACAGTTTAAAAGCTTGTCTGTTATTACATCTATCATTGGCTTTGGCTGCCTAATCTTTCTTAACTTAGCCATTCTTTGGTCTTTAAATTTTCCCCAGTCCAATTCTAAATTATTACTTAGCATCTCTTGTGAATATAATTCAATTAGAAATTGGATATGTTTTTTTGATTTTACTGTTAAGTCAGCAGGAACTAATTTTAGTTTAATCCATAATAGCAATATTTTGTTATTATCAATAAGTTTATCCGAATCAACCCCATTAAGCCTGTATATTGGATTAACGCATCCTGGTTCATTACTTAAGCTATTCTCTGAAAATTCTAATCCACCTAATAATTTTTCACTTTTTAAATAAGCTTGCTTTTTTATTTTTTTGTTTTGAAGAAGCTCTTTTGAGTTATTCCTGCATTCGTTCATTGTCATAAATTGACCCTTAAATATTGAAAAATTTAGTATTTCAGGGGCTAGACTGGATATGCTGCAGTTACTGTTTCCTAGTATTTCGGGTTTATATTCTTTAAAATCAGGAAATAGGGCTACTACATTATTATCATAAACAACTGGCATATTATCCATGAAAATTAAGCCATCTGATAATAATTTTTTTATTTCAGTTAATAAATTATTTTGTTTTGCTTCAAATTCTATTTTTGCTTCTTTTTCATATTCATTATATTCTTCTAGCAATGCAATTGAAAAATCATCTTTGCTCTTTTTATATTCAGCTTCATAATTTTTAAATTGTATTTGGTTTATTAATTTAGTATTCATAGTCCTCCTTAATTTATGCTAAAATTTATGTTTTGCTTTTGTTTTTATTATTTAAAAGTCTAATATTATCTTAACATGTAATTTCTTTTTTCTCAAGTATATTATTTAGGGTTTAATTATGTAGCAATACTAATAGGGTTACTATTCACAGCTCTAATAGGTGCTAATTTTTTGTAACAAATTTTTTAGATAAATATATATATGTTAGAATATTTATCTAAAAATTAATTTACTCTATTGGAATATATTAAAAATGAAAAGACTAAAAGCATTGTAAATGCTATTCAGGTGAAAAGAATTATTTAAAATAATTTTAGGAACTTTTATTAAGAATTAAAAATATCGTAGTGGAAATTGATATCATTTTTTTGCTATTATATTAAGTTTTAAAGCTTCTCTGTTATTTTTATAATCATTTTTTGTAGTGATTGTTTGAAATGTTCATCATCCTCTGTAGTTCTTTTTCTGGGACCTTTTAAATGATGTTTTGATGTTTTTCTAGCTTTTCTCGCTTTTTGGGCAATATGCCTTTCCATAAGCATTTGATCTATGTTATCGTTAGTATACCATCTTCCTGATTGATGTATTCCATAGCAGCCTTTTCCAAGTATCATGGCTGCTACACCATAGTCTTGTGTTACTATTAAATCACCTTTTTGGCAGAGGCTTACTATGGCAAAGTCTACGGCATCGGCTCCCGCTCCTATTATTTTTATGTTGCTGTAATCTGAGGTTAGAATGTGGTTGGTATCACAAACAAGGGTGACCGGTATGTTGTTTTCTTTTGCTATTTCTTCAACTATTTTTACTACAGGACACGCATCTGCGTCTACTAAGATTTGCATGTTGTTCCTCCTTTTAGATTAATACGATAATATATGGCATGTATTGGTGCCGCATTGTAACTTACATTATACCATATTCGAAAATACTTGTCTAATATATAAACGTTTTACATTATCATTATAGCCTAATTCAATTTTCAAAGTGAATTCCACACTCACGGCAGTAAGGAGGAATTTACTTTGAAATTGGAAATTGAGTAAATCTTTGATTTTCTATATAAAGTCATAAATTTTGTTGCGATTACTAACACGGCTAACGATCATGCACTTTCAGGAACTTGGGAAGGTTTTAGATAATGTCATATTTAGCCAGAAAAAATAAGATATGATGTACTAATTTAACAGTACATCATATCTTATTTTTATCATTTTTATCGACACTTTACGTTCCACACTTAATCGACACATAATAAACACTTTCATATCTTTTTATGTCATTATGCATCTTCTTAATGTGTTGATTTTACTGACTTTATTAAAATTTCCCAGCGTCTGCTGCTTCTTGAATAGCAACCGCAACCGCAACAGTAGCACCTACCATTGGGTTGTTACCCATTCCAATAAGTCCCATCATTTCAACGTGAGCTGGAACTGAAGAAGAACCTGCAAATTGAGCATCTGAGTGCATTCTTCCCATAGTATCTGTCATACCGTATGAAGCTGGGCCTGCTGCCATGTTATCTGGGTGAAGTGTTCTTCCTGTACCACCACCTGAAGCAACTGAGAAGTATTTTTTACCTTGTTCCATACATTCTTTTTTGTATGTTCCTGCAACTGGATGCTGGAATCTTGTTGGGTTTGTTGAGTTACCAGTAATTGATACATCAACGCCTTCTTTGTGCATAATTGAAACGCCTTCTGTTACATCATTTGCACCATAGCAGTTAACTTTTGCTCTTTCTCCATCTGAATAAGAGATTCTGCTTAGTTCTTTTACTTCGCCTGTATAGTAGTCCATTTGAGTTTCAACAAATGTAAATCCATTGATTCTTGAAATGATTTGAGCCGCGTCTTTACCAAGTCCGTTAAGAATTACTCTAAGTGGTTTTGTTCTTACTCTGTTTGCAGAGTTAGCAATACCGATTGCACCTTCTGCTGCTGCAAATGATTCATGTCCTGCAAGGAATGCAAAACATTCTGTTTCTTCTTCTAATAACATTTTTCCAAGATTACCATGTCCAATACCAACTTTTCTTTGGTCTGCAACTGAACCTGGTATACAAAATGCTTGAAGCCCTTCTCCGATTACTGCTGCTGCATCTGCTGCTTTTCTGCAATTTTTCTTAATTGCAATTGCTGCACCTACAAGGTAAGCCCAGCTTGCATTTTCAAAACAAATTGGCTGAATACCTTTTACTTGATTATATACATCTAAACCAGCAGCTTTTGTAATTTTTTCTGCTTCTTCTATAGAATCAATACCATAGCTGTTTAAAACAGCATTGATTTGGTTAATTCTTCTTTCATATGATTCAAATAAAGCCATCTTCTCTTACCTCCTATTCTTCTCTTGGGTCAATTATTTTTGCTGCATCTGCTACTCTGCCGTATTGACCCTTTGATTTTTCATAAGCTGAGTTTGCATCTTGACCTGCTTTGATAAGATCCATCATTTTTCCAAAACTTACGAATTGATATCCAATGATTTGATCGTCTTTATCAAGAGCAATTCCTGTTACATAGCCTTCAGCCATTTCAAGGTAACGAGGACCTTTTTTAAGTGTTCCGTACATAGTACCAACTTGAGATCTTAAGCCTTTACCTAAGTCTTCAAGTCCTGCACCAATAGGTAGTCCGTCTTCAGAGAAAGCACTTTGAGTTCTACCGTATACTATTTGTAAGAATAACTCTCTCATTGCTGTGTTAATTGCGTCACACACCAAGTCTGTATTTAATGCTTCAAGCACTGTTCTTCCTGGTAGGATTTCTGCTGCCATAGCTGCTGAGTGAGTCATACCTGAACATCCGATTGTTTCTACAAGAGCTTCTTGTATAATACCTTCTTTTACGTTAAGTGTAAGTTTACAAGTACCTTGCTGTGGTGCACACCAGCCAACACCATGTGTTAAACCTGAAATGTCAGAGATTTGTTTTGCTTGTACCCATTTTGCTTCTTCTGGGATTGGAGCTGCGCCGTGGTTAACACCTTGTGCTACCGTACACATTTTTTCTACTTCATGTGAATAAATCATGTTGAAACTCCTTTCAATATGTGTATTTGAATTAGGCAGTATATGCCTTGGTGCGGTTTGTTAATTTAATCAAATGTTGCTTAATTTAGGAAATCGCACTTTGGTATTATTTTCTCATAAACTAGTCAATTAGTCTATACCTTTTTTTAAATTTATTGTTTTTTTATTATTATGGGGGCATATATGTGATTCAAGGAGTTACTGATGTCCTTGATTTAGGTTGTGTAGATTTTTTAGATTAATATGAGTGTATATATATCCAATTGTTTGCCTTACCCTCCTTCAGCATGTTTTTTACAAGCCTTTGCTATGCAAAGTCTTGACAAAACATAAACGCTTCGTCGGACGGTCTGCACAATTGAATATATATACACACGTATTCATCTAAAAAATTAATTTACTGTATCGAAGGACTTTTTCAGTGCCCTCTCCATGGAGCAGGAAGACTAAAAAGGCAAAGCGTCCGTTCAATGTCGTCAACTTAAGGTTTTGTGTAACGAACGCATTGCCATTTAGATACCGCCCCCTCAGAAAAACATTATAATTTATGAAAAAATCAGATAAGCCAAACATTCCAATGAGCCTATGAAAAAGCATCATAGTCTCATTTCCATGGCTTA
>JAVBPB010000139.1:0-32969 GCA_031549965.1 Mobilisporobacter sp.
CAATTGGATATATATAAATTCATATTTATCTGAAATAATTCGATAATCTAAATTAAGCAATTTTAAGAGGTTAACCTTAACTAGGTTGTAAATTGAAACATAAAATCCGTAAGTTGACGACATTGATCGGACGGTATGCACAATTAAATAATTATACAACTGTATTCATCTAAAAAATTAATTTACTGCGTTGAAAGTACTTTTTCAGTGTTTGCCGTTGAGCACCCAATCAATTCTTACATAATTACAGATATAATGCTTATAATTCTCCCCCTATAATTTGTATGAGATGTTACCACGCCGAATAGCATTTTCCACATAATTATTTGTACCCCATCAGTTCCGACTAAGTACATTGCACCATATCTGCATATGTTCCTATATTGCCAAGACTATTCCAAGTCAATTAACTGAATACACAGCTTTGCCTCAATAATCTGAATCTCTCCAAGATGTGAATTATTAGGCTTTGAAAAGGCATTAAGTGCCATGGAAAGGAGACCCAGAAATATTGACAGCCTTCTGGCAATATTTCCGTTTTAGGGGGCTCCTTGGAATGTTTGGCACTTCTGCCTTTTCAAAGCCTAATAATTCACATCTTGGAGAGTAGAAAGACTAAAAAGGCAATGCGTCCGTCAAAACTCTCAATCAAAAACATTGATCAAAACCTAAAAAAACCCCCCAGAGCAAAGCTCTAGGGGCCAATCTCTAAGCAAATATCAGCTTCAAAATATTGTTTAATACTTCTCCATCCAAAGGCTTCGCAATCAAATACCCTGCTCCAACTTTCTTTACTTCTTCAAGTGTACTGTCATCACATAAAGAACTTAGCATAATAATCTTGGCATCTTTATCAAATGCTAAAATTTGTTCCGCTGTTTCTAGCCCGTCAATTCCCGGCATTATTATATCCAATGTAACTACATCCGGCTTTAACTTTTTATAAAGTTCAACACCTTCTTCTCCATCTTTAGCGTATTCGAGAATTTCGTATTCCTCACTATTTAGGATTTGCATTATCTGCCTGTATACTAGAGGGGAATCATCAATAACTAGTACTCTTTTTTTCATACTACTTCCTCCTTGTGTCCTTAACTTTTTTTATTTTCTTCAAACATATATATTACAATTAATTTAAGCATTCCAAATTCATTTCCATACATAAATTCTTCTTTTTGCTCATAACAATCCTCAGTTTCTTTATATCCTTGAAAAATGTCTGGCACAGAAAATCTTGATGCAACTCCTACAATATTATTTATTTCGGATATTGCCCTACCGCAAATAACATTTAAATATTCTTTAAGGTAAAGATCAATTTCCCCTTCTAAAATAGGCTCACCTCTAGTAAGGTCATTAATCATTTTTACAACTAAATCTTTTTCCATATAACAGTAGATTTTTGAATTAAAAACTCCCTTGGATTCCATTGTAACTGTTATAACATTGTCTTCCTTAACTTCCTCTTGCAGCATGGCTTCCAATTCCAACTGCATTAATTTTTTTGATACTGAAACTATTACATTATCAAAAATACCGTTTATTTTTAGGCTTTCATTATAAATATCGTTCACCCCACTTTGTAATTTTGTGGTATACCACACCATCTACTACTTATCTAAGAATCTCATTTTTTCCTTGTCTTTTGCAAACTTTGGTGTAGATTCTGATACAGGCTTTGGTTTCTCAAATGCATGCTCTAATTGATTTGATAAGCTATCTTTACAGGATTTGCAAAATCTTCCAGTTTGAATTGATGCACCACATTTTTCACAATCAAGACCAATAGATGAATCATCTGAGAAAGATAATCTTTCTTCTCTAACCCATTTTTTTATTTGAGCAACTGAAACATCATTTTCATCGGCTACAACTTGTATGTTTACACCTCTATTATTATAAATATATTCCTTTACTTCCTCAAATTTTTTATCAAGTTCCTTTGCACAAGCTGGACATAATGGGGGTGGCCCAGAATAATTAAATAACTTTCCACAACTTCTACAATTTCTTACATCCATAACATTTCCTCCTTAAAATCCATTTCCTATACTAATGCAAATAAAATATACATAACTTATATTATTATTGTTTAATAACTTAGTGCAGACCTCAATGGTACTGCCAGTAGTATATATATCATCAATTAATATAACCTTATTTAATTCTACACCATTTTTACAAAATATGAAAGCATTTTCTAAATTTTTTAGTCTTTGTTTTTCATTAAGCTCTTTTTGAGCCTCTGTTTTTCTATTTCTTAGTAAAATATGGCTATATACTGGAATATTTAAGCGTTTTCCTATTTTTTCAGCTAACAATTCCGCTTGATTAAATCCCCGTTTTTTTAGTTTTGAGCTGTGAATGGGAATAGGAATAAGAGCATCAGGATTTATTTGCATTATTTCCCGCTCAAATCGGTCCACAATTTCATCCACATAAAAATCAGCAAATTCCCTTCGGTTGTTGTATTTAAAATTTGTAATTGATGTTTTCATGATTTTATCATAAACACATAATGCCATGCCCTTTTCATAACTAAATGTTTTTTTGCTGCAATCAAAACAAAATTCTGCTTCATGACTATTTATGGGTTTACTACAGCGTTTGCATCTTGGCTCTTTTATAAATTTAATCTTTTTTCTACACTCCGGACAAATTTTTTGGCCCTTTGGAGTAGCTACCTCCTGACAAACCGGACATCTTACAGGATAAATGATGTCAATAAGTGTTTTTATCAAAATAATTTATTAGGATATTTACCATCCTCTATCATTTTCTTAATTGCATTAACTACAGTTTCCTTATCCTCTTTATATGTTACTCCAAACCATTTGTCTTCAGTATTTAATACTTTTACGCTACATTTGCCTTCTTTTATTAATTCATCTACTACTGATGGCACTAAGTATTCAGCTTTTGATAAGTTTTCCTTAGACGTTTGAAAAAACGTCCTAAATCTTTCTTCCAATTCATTAAATATCTCTGGTGTAAACCCCCAACAATTCATTGAAACTTTACTATTTATATCTATATCAAACCAATCACCCTCTTTGTTGGTTGCACGAGCACCAATGCTTGTTTTTTCAATATTAGAGGTTTCAACTATATCTATTAATTCATCATTTTCAACCTTACATACACCTCTTGTAACCGTTCCATTATCACTTAATGTATTGCCAAGCACAAAGCCTGCCATGCAAAAATCGTACTTTCCATTTTCTGATGATGCATTTTTAAGATATTCATTTACCATTTTAAATGCTTTATAACCGTAGAAATCATCAGCATTTATTACTAAAAATGGCTCTTTTACAATATCCTTACAAGAGAGTATTGCTTGCCCAGTTCCCCATGGTTTTGTTCTTTCCTCAGGAACTGAATATCCTCTTGGAATATGGTTAACATCCTGATATACATATTCAATGTCAATATGTCCTTTAAGCCTGTCTCCAACAACATCTTTAAAATCTTTTTCAATATCTTTTCTAATTATAAAAACAACTTTACTAAAACCTGCCTTAATTGCATCAAAAACAGAATAGTCTATTATTATCTCACCACTTGGCCCTACTGGTTCTAACTGTTTTATTCCGCCAAATCTTGAGCCCATTCCTGCTGCCATAACCACTAATGTTGTTTGCATTATATAATCCTCCTTTTAATAAATTAATTTATTAATAAAATTATTCTAACTCTTTTATTCTTAAGTTTAAACTTGAATATCTTTTTAGTTCACTTTCATTTTTAATCATATTATAAATTATATCTTCGCTTCCTACTATTGTTACACATTTTTTAGCTCTTGTAACCGCTGTGTATAATAGATTTCTATTAAAAAGCATTTTTGGCCCCGAAAGTAAAGGCATTACTACGGCGGGATATTCGCTTCCCTGAGACTTATGAATTGTTATAGCATATGCAAGTTCTAATTCATCAATTTGGCTAAAATTATACTCTACTATTTTGCATTCATCATACTCAACAGTTAAAGTCTCTGCAAACAGATTAATTTCTTTAATTATTCCTGCATCACCATTAAATACTCCCATACCACTCTCAACTGTAGTTTGATACACACTCTTAATTTCCCACACAAGCTGATAATTATTCTTAATTTGCATAACCTTATCACCTTCACGAAAAATACCGTTTTTAAATTCTTTTTCTCTTTTATCCTTTGTAGGTTCATTTAGATACATCTGCAAAATTTGATTTAGTCTTTCAACACCCAATTCTCCTTTTCTCATTGGAGTTAATACTTGTATATCATAAGGTGTAGCATCTACATATTTAGGTAGTTTATTTTTTATAAGAGTTAATACCACCTGTACTATCGCATTGGTATCAAATCGTTTTAATAGAAAAAAATCTTTACTCTTATTATCTAAGGTAATTAATTCTCCTGCATTAATTTTATGAGCATTAACAATTATATCGCTTTCTTTTGCCTGTCTGAATATTTTGGTTAACATAACCACATTAAACCTATGAGATTTTATTATATCACCAAGCACATTACCAGGCCCTACTGACGGTAGCTGGTTAACATCCCCTACCAGTATTAATCTTGTACCTACTGATATTGCCTTTAATAATGCATTAATAAGTGATATATCCACCATTGACATTTCATCTATTATAATTACATCTGTTTCCAAAGGATTAAGTGCATTTTTTGAAAATTCATACTTTTGATCTTCTTCAAGCCCTCCACTAAGCTCAAGCATTCTATGTATAGTCTGAGCCTGATAACCTGTTGTCTCCGTCATTCTCTTTGCAGCTCTTCCTGTTGGTGCAGCTAAAAGTATTTCCATGTTTTCATTTTCAAAATATTTAATAATTGCATTAATCGTAGTTGTTTTTCCTGTTCCAGGCCCCCCAGTTATTACCAATAATCCATTTCTAATGGCTTCGATAACTGCTGTTCTTTGCATTATATCTAGTTCTATTTCTGAAGATTTTTCTATTTTCTTTAGGGCTTCTTCTATTTCTGAATTAGTAACATCTATTTTAACATTTAAATCCAATAACATTCTTGCAGTATTTAATTCTAAATAGTAAAAATAAGAATTATATATAAGCCTTTCTCCATTAATTTCTTTAAGGATAATCTTTTTTTCAATCATCATATCCATTATATGCTTATCTATTGCTTCAATATTAATCTGCAAAAGGCTTGCTGTATTATTAAGTAAAACCTCTTCTGGTAAAAAAGTATGCCCTTGTAAACTAGCTTGTAGTAATGTATACAGTATTCCTGATTTAATCCTAAAATCTGAATCTCTTAAGATTCCAACTCTGCCTGCAATTTCGTCTGCTATTTTAAAGCCCACTCCACTAATATCGTCAGCAAGTTTATAGGGATTTTCTTTAATAATTTCATACATTTTAGGCCCATATTCATTATATATTTTTACAGCTAAAGTTGTAGAAATTCCATATTGTTGTAAAAAAATCATAGCCTGACGCATTTCTCTTTTTTCTTCGAACTGTTCTGCTATTTCTCTTGCCTTTTTCTCGCTAATTCCTTTAATTTCAGAAAGCCGTTCAGGTTCTTCTTCTATTATTCTAAAAGTGTCTTTTTTAAATTTTCTTACAATTTTTGCTGCAAGTGCGGCCTTAATCCCTTTTATTGCTCCTGAACCCAAATACCTTTCAATAGAAAATAAATCTGTGGGCTCTTTGATTTCATAACTTTGAATTTGAAACTGCTGCCCATAAACTGAATGCTCAATATATGTTCCCTCAGCTTTTATAAATTCACCTTCGCCAATAAAGTTCAATGTACCTACACATGTAGTTTCTTCTCCGTTATCTACCAAACTTAAAACCGTATAGCCATTCTCAGAATTTCGATATACAATTCTATCCACATATCCTTCTATATCTTCCAAGCATACTCCACCTTTCGTGGTTACTTATTGTCAGTAGTCTTATAATAACTCAGTCATGATTACTAACCCTTTGCTATCACACAAAAGGTCTAGGGGATACGTTCCCAAAGACCTTTAATTTATTTATTATGTACTTTTTATATCATTAGTTCTTTTCATTGATTCATACAGCATCTTAGCAAGACCTATACCACCGTTTTCTGTAGCGTCTGTTGCGTACTTTTCATATTGCATTCCTTCAAAATATTCTACATATTGATTATTGCTACCTTCATCCGCTTTAATTACCGTATTTTTCATTCCTTTGAATATCTGCTCTAAAAAATATGTTTCAAATTGCTTACAGGCACTCATTAGTTCTTCATCGGTTGCTTTATTATAATCTTTTGACAAGCTGTTATCAATATTCTTATTATTATTGGCATTAGTAAGTGCCTGATTAAATATTGGATTAATTGATATACTCATAATTTAACCTCCTGTACTAACTAGCTTCTTATATTATTAGCCTGTTGAAGCATTGTATCCGCAGCCTGTATGGCTTTTGAGTTCATTTCGTATGCTCTTTGAGCAACAATAAGATTAACCATTTCATCTACCACCTGAACATTAGATCCTTCTAAATATCCTTGTTTTAATCTACTCCTAACTAATCCTTCATCCATAGACTCAAGTCTTGCTTCTCCTGATGCTTCTGTTGCTTTTAGTAAGCTTCCTGACATTTTTTCCAATCCGGCTGGATTATTAAATTGTGCAAGTCCTATGGTAATACCTATTGGCTGTGGATTATTAGATTCATCAGGGTAACATATATTTCCAGCATTATCAATTGAAAGCCTTGCTGTATCATAATTCTTTCCCACTATAATAGCTTGCCCATCTGTGCCTAATAAGGGCATACCACTTGCATTAGCAATCATAGAACCTTCTGTAGATATAGTTGCATTAAAAGAACCATTCTTAGTATAAACTGTATTACCATTGGCATCTCTTAACATAAAAAAACCTTTTCCTTCAATGGCAAAATCAAATGTGTTGCCGGATTCTAATAATGAACCTTGGGTAAAATGTGAACTGATTGCTACGTTTTTTACACCAAGTCCAACCTGTACTCCTACCGGTTTTAAACCGCCCTCACTGTTTGTTGACTCTCTTTGTATTGTTTGGTAAAGAAGTGATTTAAATTCTGCTACTTCTTTTTTGTATCCTGTTGTGTTAACATTTGCTAAGTTATTTGATATTGTATCAACATTCGTCTGCTGACTAAGCATTCCAGACGCTGCTGTCCATAATGCACGCATCATAGTCTATACCTCTTCCTTTAATCTATGAATTAATTATTTCTATAATCTTCCCACTTGGTTTGCTGCTTTTTCAAGAGTTGTATCAATTGATTGCATAACCTTTTGATTTGCTTCAAATGCCCTTGTTATAGTTATCATTTCAACCATTTCACTAACTGAATTAACATTAGACTGTTCTAAAAAACCCTGTTGTATAAATGCTGTAGTTGGTTTTTCAGTTGCACCATTAACTGTTTGATATAAATTATCTCCGTATTTCTTAATATAGTCATAATCTTCAAAATCAGTTAATTTAATTTTATCTATATCATTCTTATCAACAGTAATTCTTCCTGTTTCATCAATTGTAATATTATCTGCTGTTAATGGAATTTGAATGGGACCTGATTCTCCTAAAAGTTTGTCACCATCTTTTGTTACAACAAATCCATCGCTGGTTAGTGTAAAGCTTCCATCTCTAGTATATTTTATTGATTCATTGCCGTTTTTATCTGTTCTTAGTATATTGAAAAATCCTGAACCTTCTATACCTAACTCATAGGTATTTTCTGTATGTCTAAATGCCCCTTGCTGAAAATCAGTATAAACTTCCCCGATTTTAACACCTAGGTTCATATTACCAATTGCCCTTTGAGTATAAGCTTCGCTTGCATCCTTTATTTTAACTGACAATACATCCTTAAATGCCTGACTTGTTACACTTTCTTCTTTGTATCCAACAGTTGAAGCATTGGCTAAATTATTGGATATTATATCTAATCTATACTGCTCATTTAGCATACCCGTGTATGCAGTATATAATCCTCTTACCATTAGAAGCTTCCTTTCTAAATATTACCAATTAGTCTCTTTTTCCACTTAAAAATTCTACAAACTTACCTGTCCCAATTGCAACTGCTGTCATTGGCTCATCAGCTGTCATTGTATTAATTCCTGTTTTTTGTTCAATAAGTTCTTCAAGCCCTTGTAATAAGCAACCTCCACCAGTTAGCACAATTCCTCTGTCTGCTATGTCTGCTGCAAGTTCTGGAGGTGTTCTTTCTAAAACACTATGAACAGCCTCAACTATTTGAGAGGTTGTTTCTTTAAGTGCTTCTTCTGTTTCTTCTGAAGTTACAGTAATTGTTTTTGGAAGACCGGTAACCAGATTACGACCTCTTACATCCATTGTTACAATCTCTGCTCTTTTGTATGCTGAACCTATTTTTATCTTAATGTCTTCTGCTGTTCTTTCTCCAATTAAAAGATTATGTTTCTTACGCATATATCTTACTATTGCTTCATCAAAATCATCACCGGCAATCTTTATTGATGTGCTTACAACAGTCCCACCAAGGGAAATAACTGCTATATCAGATGTTCCTCCGCCTATATCCACAATCATATTACCGCATGGCTTTGAAATATCTATTCCCGCACCAATTGCTGCTGCGATTGGTTCTTCAATTATTGCCACTTCTCTTGCTCCTGCCTGATAAGTAGCATCCTCAACTGCTTTCTTTTCTACCTCTGTAACACCACTTGGCACACACACACTGATTCTTGGTTTACGAAGTGGTCTTTTTCCAACTGCTTTTTGTATGAAATATTTAAGCATCTTTTCAGTAACTGTGTAATCTGAAATAACACCTTGTCTCAAAGGACGTACTGCCACTATATTTCCAGGAGTTCTTCCAAGCATTAATCTTGCTTCTTCTCCAATTGCTTTAATCTTATTGGTATCTCTGTCAAATGCCACTACTGATGGCTCTTTTAAAACTACACCTTTACCTTTTATATAAACAAGTATACTTGCTGTTCCTAAATCAATTCCAATATCTGAACCCAACATATTAAATCTCCTTCCAATTATGTTAAGATATATATCTAATTTTTTCCAATAATATCATAGTTAATCACATTCTATTATATTATATACATATTTCTATTTTTTTTCAAAGGAAATTTTAATTTTTTTTAATTTTGATAATTATATATAGTTTTTACTGTCTTTCGGCATCATACATTGTAACAATTCTTGCCTCACTTCCATCAATCCATACTATTGGTTCAGATTTTAAAATAAAACGCCTGCCTAATTCTTCAATAAAGAGTTCATTTTGACAAGATAGAACTTTCTTTTGTGTTCTGAGTAAGCAATTCTTACAAGGTTCATCTTCACCATGTAAAAACTCCCAACAGTTAAATCTGCTATTCTTACCAGAGTATAACTCTTTTAATTTTTTATTAATGTATAAAAGATTTAAGTTCTCTATATCTTGTACAAATATGTAGCTGTCAACATTGTCAAGGACAATTTCATATGTATTTTTAGTTTTTTCAATCATATCCACTGCATTTTTCTTAATTAAAGCATCTGCAATAACTTTCCCCATGTCTTCACATATTGCAATGGAACCCTCGTCCCATACACGTTCAGTTTTTCCTTCAACGTAGCTTACTAAGTAGGAAAATTTATTATCTTTAATAACTTCAACTGTAACTAATGCTTTTGCGTTAAACATATAAAATAGCTTTGTTAATTCGCTTGGTATCTTATTGCCATCGACTATAATAACATGATCTTGTAAAACTCTGCTTCTTAAATAGCGTACAGTATCTTCAGATATTCGATCCATTTTAGCCATTTTATTCTCGAAGCCCTCTTTTGTCCAATCACAAACATCTAGCAACCGTTCTGTTTTTTTATTATACTCAGATATAATTATTCTGCTTACTTTTAGATATCTTCCAATTTTATCAAGTATCCTTATAATTGTATCAACACCTTCTCCGCTTTCTTGTAAAAGGGACAATATATCTGTATAAAATCTACTTTCAACAAGCATTTCCTGAGTCTTTAGCTGGATATTTTTACTTTTCTTATAATCTAAGCTTATTACTGCATTCTTATAAGAAAATGCTGTAAGGCTGTTAACTAAAACATATAAGGCCCTTGCTACTTGGATAAAGTTTCTCACATCATACTCTTCATAAGCACATATAATCCATGTTGCAATTACACGATCCCCTATGGAAATTGGCACTCCTGATATTTTAACCTTTTTAAAGTTCATAATTCTCATATCAGGCATACCATTTTCTATTTTGCTATTTTTGAAAATCTCGCAGGATAGTGTAAATTCCTTTAATTCAGTTATATCATAAAACTCTCCAATTCTATCAATTGGACCTGTAACATGTGTCTTAGGCTTATTATTCTCGTCCACTATTACTGCATAAATGCTATTAAGTGAAGTAAATGCACTTTGAATTTCTTCTAATTGCTTTATATCTAAAAAATCAGCCAGACTATACTGTATTCCTTCAAAGTTAGTAGGATTCATAATATACTTTAATTTTTCTTGTAAAGCTTCATTACTTTCCCTAAGCTTAATCTCAAGTTTCTTAAATTCAGTAATATTAGTAAAGAAGCATTCTACATATAATTTATTATTTTGACTGTCTCTAATCGTTGTAGTAGTATCTTTAATCCAGTATGATTTACCATTCTTAGCAACTATTCTGTATTCCTGGGTGTATTTGTCAATGTTATTTACAGTTAAATATCTTGCTTCTTCTTTCACATAATCTAAATCTTCAGGATGAATAATATCAATCCATGCCTTCTTACCAGACATAAACTCTTCGCTTAAATAACCATATATATTAATATTATCCGAAATATAATTTATTGAATATCCATCTTCATTCTTTCCAAAAAGTGCTATGATCATCTCACTATCGTTTACTATCTTTTCCAGAATAAATTTTTCCTGATTTTCCCTTTTCTCTTCTGTAATGTCAACTACTATAGCTTCTACATTTAATACTTCATTAAATTCATTCCTTTTTATATAAATAAAATCCCTGACCCAAACTGCCTCGCCAGATTCCTTTACAATTCTGTATATTCTTGAAAGGCTGGTTTTTTTATTTAACACAGCATCCTGATATTCAAAGTTTAATCTATTATAATCGTTTGAATGGATAATATCCTTCCATTCAATTAGACCATCATAAAATTGCAGGTTAGTATATCCAAATAATGAAATATTCTTGGAAATATAACTAACTGACCAAGTTTGTGAATTGTTAAATCTAATAATGACAAAGTTACTGTGATTTACAATCTTTTCTGCCATTTGGCCTCTCTGGTCGCTTATATTATCCATACACTTTACCTCCTAACTCTCTCTTACACTTTAAATCTATAACCTACACCCCATATAGTCTCCACATATTGGGGCTTGGCAGTATTAAATTCAATCTTTTCTCTTATTTTCTTAACATGCACTGTAACCGTTGCAATATCTCCTATGGATTCCATATCCCAAATCTTATTAAACAGTTCTTCTTTAGTAAACACGTGATTAGGGTTTTCAGCTAAAAAAGTAAGCAAATCAAACTCTTTTGTAGTAAAGTTTTTTTCTTCGCCATTAATATATACCCTTCTAGCCGTTTTATCAATCTTAATTCCTCTTATTTCTATTATTTCATTCTCTTTCATTCCGGTTCCAATAAGTCTTTCATATCTTGCCAAATGAGCTTTTACCCTTGCAACTAGTTCGCTTGGGCTAAAAGGTTTAGTCATATAATCATCTGCTCCAAGACCTAATCCCCTTATTTTATCTATATCGTCTTTTTTTGCCGAAACCACAATAATAGGAATATTTTTTTCTTCTCGAATTCTTTTACAAATCTCAAATCCATCTAAATTAGGCAGCATTAAATCCAAAATAATAAGGTTAAAGTCTTCATTTAAGGCAGCCTCCAAACCTGCATCCCCTGTATTCTCCAATTTCACTTCAAAGCCACTAAGCTCTAAATAATCCTTCTCAAGCTCTGCAATAGTAACCTCATCCTCAACCACTAATATTTTGCTCATTATTAACTTCCTCCTTATGTTTTTTAAGGGTAAAATAAATAATTGTGCCTGTTCCTTCTTTACTAGCAGCCCATATTTTACCACCATGTTCCTCAATAATTTTTTTGGAAATAGCAAGCCCCAATCCACTTCCCCCTTGGGTAGAGTTTCTGGAGGCATCTGTTCTGTAAAAGCGTTCAAAAATAAAGCTTAAATCTTTTTCAGCAATTCCCTTACCGTTGTCCTCTATTTCTATTCGCACATACTCATCATTATCAGAAATTCGTACATTAATAATCCCCTTTTTCTTCCCAATATACTTCACAGAATTATTAATGATATTATTAACCACTCTTCTAAGCTGTTCTGAATCAGCTATAACATTAAGTGCTTTATCCGCATAATTAAAATACGCAATATCAATATTCTTTGATTCTAAATCAAGCCCCACATCCTCAATACAGTCTCTAAAATACCCATCTAAATTAAGTTTACTAAAGTTATAAGGAATATTATTAGTATCAATTTTTGAATATATTGAAAGTTCTTCAATTAAAGATGTCATTTCATTAGCTTTAGTATAAATAGTCTTCAAATACTTATCCATCTTTTGTGGTGTATCTGCAACACCATCCATAATCCCTTCTACATAACCTTTAATAGCTGTAATGGGAGTCTTTAAATCATGAGAAATATTACTGATCAATTCCTTATTCTCAAGTTCCACCTGTTCTCTATCTTCTGTATACTCCTTAAGTCTTCTTCTCATATCCTCAAAATCACTGCACAACTGACCGATCTCGTCTTCTCCGCCTTGTTCAATGGAAAAGTCCAAATCACCATATTTAATCTTATTAGTAGCCTCTCTCAAATGTCCCAGTGGCTTAACAATTCCCCTATATATCCAAAATGTAATAATACAGCTAGTTAAAATCATTACGTTGATAGCTGCAATTGCCAGTTGAATTACCAAAGATTTCACCTGTGGCACCACAATATTAACATCGGTTGCAACAAAAACCGTCCCCTCGCTGCCATCCTCAAAATAAAAATCCTGCTGTTTAACCAGATAAGAACCTTCCCCACCAATATAAAGTCCATTATCAAGTTCAGTATTATATTGACCAAACCTCGGAAGTGATTCATAAATTTTATCAATAATCACAGAATTTCCAAAAACAAACTCACTACCCATCCTAACCAGCAAAAATGAATACTTATGGCTTAACTTTTCTTCTAGTTTAGTCAAATATTCTAAATCCTGAAATTTAGCTGGTGATTCTAATGCCATATGCTTTATTTCATTATAGTCTTCTTTAGTAAGCTTATTAAGTATCTGAGCCTGATTAGATATTATACTGCTGCCCTGATCACTTAGTTCATATATTCTTTGCATAATACTGATTTGATAGTTTCCAAGCAAATAAACTGAAATACTTATCAATACTAAAGGAACTAAAATAACAGCTAAAAATCCAATTGTCAACCGACTTTTAAGTTTCATGAAATTCACCTTCACACACAATATTTATGGTAAATCCTTCTAAAATTATCTTTAATAATCTTCTATAAATTATATCATGTTTTTTTTTAAAAAACACATAACCTACTATAAACAATTATAAATTTTTTATAAACATTGATATTAAATACTGTAAATTTTGGATAATTTGCATATTGTTGGTGGTTTTTTTGGTTTTCTTGAGGTGACGCTTTGCATTTTAAGTTTTCTGCACCCTAATGTGTGGATAATTAAGCTTTGAAAATACAGAAGTGCAATACATTCCAATGAGCCTATGAAAAAACCATAGTCTCATTTCCATAGCACTTAATGCATTTTCAAAGCTTAATTACCCACACCTTAGGGAGATTTAGTTTTTGAGCAAAGCTGACTACATATTAATTTACATTAATGAAAAACCTATCTAGTACAAAAAATATATGGCAAGAAATTAAAAGAAAAAAGTATTTTAAGTATTGTTGAAAGTCCTATTTTGCAGTTAGAATTGGCACTTTAAAAAATGCATTTGCTCCTTACTTTCCTAGCAATATCTTCACGCCTATAAAGTAATTTATTGAATTTAGCCAATATGTACTGTATAATAATTTATAGTTAATAGTAAAGGGGCGAAATTTTATGTTTTATAACAGCCAGCATGACACTCAAAAAAAAGAGTATAAGCAAATGCTTTCGGTTTTGGGTAATTTATCACTGCTTTTTTCTGAAAGCGACTGCCCGTATCTACCTTATAGAGCTCATGAAAATATTTTTTGTAAATATTTTATTGCAGACAATCTTGCTAGATTTGACTGCTCTGTTGATGCAAAGAAGTCAAATATCGGTATTGGTCTTAAAACGTGGATGGGCAGTGATGACCAAAAAGTGGCAGAATTCGGAAAACTAAGAGAAACATATAAAGATTTAAAGGGATTAGATTTGGTCAAAAAAGTTTCCGAATACAGAAACGAAAGACTTCGTGTAACTAAAAATATACATGGTATTGATGAAATGATTTACCATATTGTAAAGCGTATACCTAATGCTATGCAAATTATCGAATGTGCTTTTGAATATATTAACCTTAATAATATTTCAGTAATAAGTGGACGCGGAAATGTAAATAACACATATTTTACTGATGGTAAACGTACCTATCATTTTAGCAGTTCCAAAAATACACTTTATATGATTTTTGAAAATTATGATATCTTAGAGCAATTTGAAGTTGAAATCATATCTGACCCATATGGATATTTGATGAATTTATTAAATCATTCTAGATCAGATATAAAACAAGCAATCCCAATAAATGTTATTACCGATTATACTAACAAATTATGCTTAAGATTGTATTCAACAAATTCAAAAAAAGGTAAGTATGTTCCTGATAAAAGTGGCTTAAATCAATGGAATGCCGCTGGGCGAAAACGTAATCCAAATGAAGTGTACATTTCATATCCAGCTGAAGATAGAGAGCGTTCAATTGGTTTCTTCCCACCAAGAGACACTGTTTTTGATTTAATTATGCCTGATGGCTCTTTAATTCCCACCAAAGTATGCCAGGATGGAGGTAAAGCTATTATGAGCAATCCCAATAAAATTTTAGGAGAATGGTTGTTAAGAACGGTTTTTGAACTTCCAGAGGGTACACTTGTAACTTATGAAATGTTAAAAAAATTTGGTATTGATAGCGTCATCTTTACCAAACTTAACGATGGACGCTATAAGATAGATTTTGCTGAAATCGGAACATACGAAGATTTTACAGAAACTGTAGATCTTGACAATGAAATATAAATGGCAAAAGACCAACTTAAAAATATCTCAAGTTGGTCCTTTACATTATGAAATGGCTTCCATAATATTTTTAGCTATTCTTTCTATAACAGTTACAACGACAGAATTACCAGCTTGTTTATACAGTGAGGCATTGCTTAATTCTTTTGGTAGTATAAAATCTTCTTGGAAACCTTGCAAATTAAAACATTCACGAGGTGTTAACTTTCTAATTTTCCCATTATACATTTTAATAATCGGAACGTTATGCCCACCTGTTCCCATATTTGCTGTAAGAGTTGGGCATAACTTACTTTTATTTTCTCTTACATAAACTCTACGCCATTGATAACAAGTATCAGAATTAACAACTCCTTCCACTAATTTATTATAAAAAGTAGTTTTATCGCTGTAATAAAATTTATCATCTTGGTCTTTCTCAAAGTCGATAACATTCTTCAATGATTTTTCTAACTTTATCGGTTTTGGAAAATCAAATTTCTGATACTGACTTTTATCTTTAAAACATACTATATAAATTCTTTCTCTTGATTGTGGTATATTACCATATTGACTGGCATTTAAAACCATAGCTTTTACATAATATCCCTCTTCTTCTAAGGATTTGTTGATAACTTCAAAAGTGCGACCATTATCATGGCCAACTAAATTTTTGACATTCTCCAGAAAAATAACATTAGGGTTTTTGACTTTAATTATGCGTAATAACTCGAAAAAGAGATTTCCTCTTCCCTTTTCATCATCAAATCCTTTTCTATAACCAGCTACAGAAAATGCTTGACAAGGGAATCCACCCAACATTATTTGAAAATCTGGAATATCCACGTTTTCATCTAAATCCTTTATATCACAAACATCTAATTTTACATTTTTAAAGTTTTTGCTAAATGTATTAGCCGCATTTTTATCCATTTCATTAGCATATATTGTTTCAAAACCTGCTCGTTCAAATCCTTTATCTATTCCACCCACACCAGCAAAAAAAGAGGCACATTTAAAAGTCATGATTATTTCTCCTATTAAATATTGCGGCATGCCGCTATTTCAAATAGTATATCATATAAATGTAGTTTCTTCAATAAATTTATACACTGATTTACCATGTTCTTGTAATCTTAGTCAATATCTCTTATAACATTGTGACTTCAAACCAACAAACTTCACAATACCGTAATAATAATATCAATAAATTTCAATTGCACCTTCCTATCAAATTAATATACCAAAACAAAAATAGACTTAAATCGGCAAAATTCCTAATTTTAAAGATTCATCAAGAAAATTGAGTCAAGAACAATACCTCCAGCCGCGAAAAAAAGTTTGGAAAAAAATTGTGGCGTGGGTTTTGTATTTTGTTTTTGCGTATTTATAGGAATATTACAAGTTCTTATACTTTATTATTTTGTGTTAGTTTCTGAAAATGAGTTGTTTGAGCGAAGCGAGTTCTCATTTTCAGAAACTGTCCTTAACAAAATCATAAAGTATTAGAACTTGTTATATTTCTATAACTAAGCAAAAACAAAATACAAAACCCACGCCACAATTTTTATCCAAACTTTTTTTCAAGGCCCTCCATTAAAGAGGGTCCCTGCAAAACTCAAGCCCCAAGACTAAAGATACTTTTTAAGAACCTCAACCTTATCAAGCTTCTCCCAAGGAAGATTAAGATCATTTCTTCCAAAATGTCCATAAGCTGCTGTCTGTTTATATATTGGCCTGCGAAGATCTAGCATTTTAATAATCCCCGCTGGACGCAAATCAAAGTTTTCACGTATAATATTAATAAGTTGCTCATCTTTTAACTTACCAGTTCCAAAAGTTTCTATCATAATTGAAGTTGGTTTTGCAACTCCAATTGCATAAGAAAGCTGAATTTCACATTTGCTTGCAAGTCCTGCTGCTACAATGTTCTTTGCAACATAACGTGCTGCATATGCTGCTGAACGGTCTACTTTTGTAGCATCTTTTCCAGAAAACGCTCCGCCGCCGTGACGAGCATATCCACCATAAGAATCTACAATTATTTTTCTTCCTGTAAGTCCGCTATCACCATGTGGTCCGCCTACTACGAATCTGCCTGTTGGGTTAATGAAATATTGTGTATTTTCATCAATTAACTCTTTTGGTAATATAACTTCAAATACATGTTTTTTGATATCTGCATGAATTTGTTCTTGAGTTACATCGTCATCATGCTGAGTAGATAAAACTACTGCATTTAAATGAATTGGTTTTCCGTTTTCATCATATTCTACAGTTACTTGTGTCTTTCCATCTGGTCTAAGATATTTCAAAGTACCATTCTTTCTAACTTCAGTTAATCTTCTTGCAAGCTTATGAGCTAATGCTATAGGATATGGAAGGTATTCCTCTGTTTCATCAGATGCAAAACCAAACATCATACCTTGGTCTCCAGCTCCAATAGCTTCAATTTCTTCTTCAGACATAGTGTTTTCTTTAGCTTCTAAAGCTTTATCAACACCCATTGCAATATCTTTAGACTGTTCATCTATTGCAACTATTACACCACATGTGTTGCAGTCAAAACCATATGCTGCATCATCATATCCTATTTCTTTTACAGTATCTCTTACAATTCTTTGGATATCAACATATGCATTTGTTGTAATTTCACCCATTACTAGTACAAGTCCTGTTGTTGTTGCTGTTTCACATGCAACTCTGCTCATTGGGTCTTGAGAAAGTAATGCATCTAAAACTGCATCTGAAATCTGGTCACACATTTTGTCAGGATGACCTTCTGTTACTGATTCTGAAGTAAATAATAATTTTTCCATAATGAATCCTCCTTTAAATTCTGTTAATTAAGAAATAAAAAAAGCCCGTTAATCGGACTTGATATCAAGTAATCAAATCCTCTTATTGTTCGATAACTCGCTCAGGTTAGCACCTTCCAAAATGGGGTTGCCGTGACTTCATAGATCCTTTGTATCTCCATCACTCTGAATAAGAGAAAAAATAAACAATATTAAATTTTCATAACTTGTCTTTTTATTATAACCTAATTTATTTTTTTAGTCAATAGAGTTCTATATTGACTTTTGATTTAATTATTCTTATACTATATATAGTTATACTAAAAAAACGAGGTGAATAAAACCATGAAACGATTAAAAATTCATACAAGTGAAGCTGTTCCGGGGATGATAGTTGCTGAGGATGTATATACCTACAATAATCAATTAATACTTTCTATTGGCGCTTCACTTACAGATAAGATGATTACCCGTCTAAAATTTTATTCAATAAACGAATTATATATTAAATTAGCCGAGCCAGACGTTTCGCAATCTCCTATTTTTTCCAAAATACCTGATGTAGAAATAATCTATTCTGATAAGGTTAGATCTACTCCTGAATTCAAAAATTTTAGCAATCAACTATCTTCTGCCGTTAGTGATTTTAAAAGATCTTTTGATAGTATTATTAAAGCTGATGAACCAATTAATACCAAAGATTTAACTTCTCAGGTATTAAGCGTGCTTACCACTGCCAGAAATTCTATACATTTATTTGATATGCTCCACTGTTCAAGAGAATTTGATGATCAGACATACACTCACTCAATTAATGTTGCTGTAATATGTGCTGTAATGGGTCAATGGCTACATATGAGTAAAAATGATATTGAAGTTTTAATGCTTTGTGGTCTTCTTCATGATATCGGTAAATCAAAAGTACCAGATGCCATTATGAATAAGCCATCTACATTAACTGATGCAGAATATAGCACTGTTAAAATGCATCCTATACAAGGTTTTACCATCCTTCAAGATCAAAACATAGACATAAGAATTAAACGATGTGCCCTTATGCATCACGAAAGATGTGATGGAAGTGGTTATCCAAGCAAACTTAAAAAACATCAAATTGACCCTTTTGCTAAAATTGTTGCAATCGCAGACGTATATGATGCTATGACCTCAGCAAGAGTTTACAGGGGTCCTCTTTGCCCATTTGAAGTTGTTCACCTTTTTGAAACTGAAGGTCTTCTAAAATACGATCCAAAGTACATCCTTGTATTTTTAGAGGGAATTGTTCAAACTTACCTTCACAATCAGGTTCATTTAAGTAATGGATTAAATGGGGAAATTGTGATGATAAACAAGCTTGCTCTTTCTAGACCTATTGTTAGGGTTGATACTCACTTTATTGATCTTTCTCGGGAACCGGATATTTATATACAGTCTATTATTTAGAATAGTGCCTTTTGTTGTGTTTGCACTGAAGAATTCCTTGTTATAGACTGTGTGAATTTTTAGATGAATATGAGCGTATATATATCCAATTATGCAGACCAATTGGATATATATACGCTCATAACATCTAAAAAATTAATTTACCCCATTGATTTTAAAATCAAAAATTAATTACAGAATTCTCTCAAACTAACTAATCTTAAGCTTAAACTTCTGAACTTCCTTACCATCCTCATCATCAATTTTCTCTATACTAGCTCCTAAACTCTGAAGCTTAACTTCAAATTCTTCATAACCTCTTTCGATGTAATGAATCTGATCTACCGTAGTAAATCCTTCTGCTGCAAGCCCCGCTATAACAATAGCCGCACCTGCTCTAAGATCTGGGGCACTAACCATTGCTCCTGTAAATTTTTCAACACCATCAATTATTGCTGTGTTACCTTCTACCTTAATATTTGCTCCCATTCTGGCAAGCTCGTCTACATATTTGAAGCGGTTTTCAAATATGCTTTCTGTTACAACACTGGTTCCTTTTGAAATAGCTAAAACTGCCGCAATTTGAGGCTGCATATCGGTTGGAAAGCCTGGGTATGGAAGGGTTTTAATATGGGTACTCATAAGGGTTTTTGTGGCTACTACTCTTACAGCATCATCAAATTCTTCTACTTGTGCTCCCATTTCCAAAAGTTTTGAGGAAATGGCTTCAAGATGTTTTGGTATTACATTTTTTACCATTACATCTCCTTTGGTTGCTGCTGCCGCAAACATAAATGTACCAGCTTCTATTTGATCTGGTATTATGGAGTATTCACTACCTTTAAGTTCTGCCACACCTTTTATTCTTATAATGTCAGTTCCTGCACCTTTTATGTTGGCTCCCATACTGTTTAAGAAGTTGGCAACATCAACTATATGAGGCTCTTTTGCTGCATTTTCTATAATTGTACGTCCTTCTGCAAGACATGCAGCCATCATTATATTAATTGTTGCACCAACACTTGCAAAGTCAAGGTAGATATGATTTCCTTTTAGTTCCTTTGCTTCTGCAATAATCATTCCATGTTCAATTCTAACTTCTGCTCCTAATGCCCTAAAACCTTTTAAGTGTAAGTCTATTGGTCTGCTTCCAATATCACACCCACCCGGAAGTGCTACCTCAGCTTTTTTGTACTTGCCAAGCAAAGCTCCTAGTAAATAATATGAAGCCCTAATCTTTCTTATATATTCATAATCTAAAGTATATGATTTTATTGAACTGCCATTTATTTTAACTATATGAGAGTCAACTCTGTCAACCCTTGCACCTATTCCTTCAATTGCTTTTAATAATACATTAATATCCCTAACATCTGGTAAATTATCTATTGTACAAGTAGTATCTGCCATTATGGCAGCTGCTAAAATTCCAAGTGCCGCATTCTTTGCTCCGCCAATTGTTACTTCGCCTACTAATGGGCTACCGCCTTTCATGATATAACGTTCCATATTGCACCTCTATTGTTCTATTTATGATGAAAGCTATTTATGAGATTTGCACATAAATAACTAAGTTTAATTGTATATATATTACGATTATATCACAAACTTTTAATTTGTAAATTACATTTTTTCTTTGCCATTTGCATTTCTTAATGAAATCTTAAGGAATTTATTATTTTTTAACAATATATAGTAAAGGGCCCGAAATCGATACCACATATTGTATAAAAATATTTAAAAAGAATTTGATTTTATATTTATTTTTTAAAGATATCTTTAAAAATATCATTTCCCTAAAATTATTTTTTATGTCCAATTATTTATTTTACCTTTAATTTACTTAGTTTTCTTATCTTTTTCAATCTTTTTAGAACTTTTTCTAAAGTTTCTTCCACATCTAATTTTTCAGCATTTACAGTAAGATCTGAATATTTCTCATATAATGGACATCTTTCATCAAATAAGCTTTTTAAATCCTGACCTTCTTTTAGTACTACTCCTCTTTGTTTAATGTTTCCAAGTCTTTTTTTAAGAGTTTTATAGTTTAGCTTAATATAGACAATTGTGCCGATTTCGCTTAAGTGTTCCATGGCTTCTTTCCCGTAAATAACACTTCCTCCTGTTGCAATGACACATTTTTGTACAGAAATCTCACTATTTACTCTATTTTCAATTTCTATAAATCCTTCCAACCCTTTTTCCTCAATTATCTCACTAAGTAATTTTTTCTCCTTTTCTTGAATTACTAAATCTGTATCAACAAAATTATATCCAAGCACCTTGGCAAGAATTACTCCTATTGTACTTTTTCCAGCTCCGGGCATTCCAATTAAAACAATATTTTTCATTATATCAATTATCCCTTCTTCTATTTTCAAAATATACAAAAGAATCAATGGATTTTAATATATCTGCAAAACATTCTCTTGGAGCTTCATTAATATATTTTTTTAATATTTCGACTTCTGCATCATTACGATATCTTCCATAAAATATATCAAATAAATTATGACCCCTTACATAAGTTTTAATTAATTCCATATTATTCTTTATGTCATTTTTATTATTAATTCTAATACCTGTATTTTTAATTAAACGTTTAAAACTGCCTAATTTAAATAAATAGTCCTTATATTTTGAGTATAAAATATTATAGAAATCTTCTTCTCTTTTGATTACGCCTATTTTTTCCATAATCTTTGGATCTAAAAAATAGTTTTCAAAGGAATAATATTTAAGTATTAATACATTCTTTGGTGTAACCTTAGGCAAATTATCAATATCTTCTTTTGCTCTTTCCCTGTAATAACTGCAAAGCTGCTTAGTTAATATATTAGGATCTTTTCCATCACTATCCCTTATCATTAAAAACTGATCCTTTAAATATAACTTATTTATATATTTTAGGTTTGCATATGTTTTAATATTAGTACAACTGTTTGTTGTTATTATTGATATTCTTTGCAATTTACCTTCTGAATCATGTATTTCGGAATAATATTTTTCTAAAAGAAGCGGAAGTCTGTTGCTGTCTTGTTTTCCTTCTACTATGAACACAAAACTTACATTCATTAAATCATTTGCGGTATAACCCAAATCATCCAGTATTTCATCAATATCCGCATCCTCATTAACCTTAGTATAATATTCCTGATCAAGTACCACTTGTTTAATTTGCTTTGATGAAAAATTAAATACCATATTTGGTGAATGGGTAGAAAAAATAACCTGATTTTTCTTAGATAATCTAAATAGTATTTCACTTGCCACCTTTTGAAGCTGAGGATGCAGATAGATTTCAGGATCTTCAATCATAATAATACTTGGTATAGTATTTTCCTCCTCAATATAGGCTTCTAAAACTGACAAAATATATATACTTTTTATACCTGCACTTAAAAAGTTAATTGAACCTATAGTCTCCCTATCCCTATTATATATCTCTGTGTCAACATTAAAGGTTTGGTCTATATCAAAATTAATAACATATTTAACATCATAGGAAGCACTTCCATTTGCATGAAAATAATGATTTAATCTTTCTGTAAAATTATTAAGGTTTAAATTAAATAATTTATATTCCATAAGCCTTGTAGTTTCAAATATTGAAAGTTCTTCGGGAGTTTTTTTATTAATAATTCCTATACAATTAAAGCATCTGTCGCAATGTTTTCCCTTATCAAACATACAATTGTTCTCTCTCAAATCACTTAGTGCTTCATTACCCTGAAACCTGAATATATCCTTTTGAATATTAGATAAGTCTCTGGTATGATCAATAAAGTATGCTTTTGGAAATATGCTCTTTATATAGGTATTATTTTTCTTATGCCCATCATCATACTTAAGACTGCCTTCTCTGTTAATAATACAATTAAAAGTAAGTATTCCATCCATAAAGGAAGGAAGCTTTCCAAAAAAATCCTTTTCCCACACTTCATATTTTTTATATTTACTGACCATACCTTTTTTGTTGAAAATCAATAAATCTTCATTTGTAAATTCTATTTTCATGCCTATTTCTATATTTTTGTCTTCATACAAATAATCACTTTGCTTTACCTTATATTCCCCACTTACTGCCAAAATGGCATCTAACACTGCTGTTTTACCTGTATTATTTTTACCTACTAATATCAAAGCATTATCCACATCATTTATATATAATTCTTTAATTGATTTAAAGTTTTTAATACTTATAGCTTTAATTTTCATTTTCAAAACACCTCTCACATTAAAGTTATGTTATTTAGATATCCTTTTTTTCTTTTTTATTGAATATCCAAATGTGCCTATTATTTCCCCTAGTGTATAATACCCCCCATGGGAATATACTATTGGGTTAGCTTTATTTAGATCAAATTTACCCTTTTGATCAATATATGATTTATCAACGTTTACTGCTAAAACATTTGCAATAAACATATCATGAGAGCCTAATTTTACAATTTCTTTTAAACTACATTCAATATTTACAGGACTTTCTTGTATCAATGGTGATTTTACTTTATTAGCTGGAACGGGTGTCAAATTCATTTCTTTAAATTTATCCACATCTCTGCCCGATTTTACACCACAATAGTCAACAGCTTTTATAAGCTTTTTAGTGGTCAGGTTTATAACAAAGTCTTTTGTTCCTTCAATTATACCATATGAGTATCTATCAGGTCTTACCGAAATATAAACCATAGGAGGATTTGTACATATTGTTCCGGTCCATCCAATAGTTATTATATTCTTATTTCCTTCCTTTGATATACAACTTACAAGTACTGCCGGAATTGGATATAACACATTGCCAGCTTTCCATACTTCTTTATCCATATATACCTCCAAATGAAAAATTTAATATAAATATTCTACCACAAATTAATAAAATATGATATAATGTTATTAGTAATTGTAAAGGAGGATTTTTATGGGTTCAAATTATCTTGATATAGAAGCTGTTTCTACAGGTGCTGAAGCTCTTGTTCGACAAGATCTTAAATTTAGAACTGGAAATTTTGTTTGGCGTGTTAAATTTAGCACTCCACTTAATCCTGAGACTGTTAACAACAGATTCATGAATGTAACATCCCTAAACCATACGCCATTAAAGACATCAATAAAATATGATACAATTACCAATATAATTGAAATCGAACCTCTTGAACCATATGCACAAAATGAATCTTATTTGCTTAATATTTCTAAGAATGTTAAGTCTAAAGGTGGGCAAACTTTGAAGAATGATATACAGATTCAGTTTAAGATTTAGGGAGTGGCCTACTTAAAAAGTCCCTGATTTAGGTTGTGAGAATTTTTAGGTGAATATTTTGGTAAAAAATAAATTAAAAACTCAGTTATGCAAATCATTCCAAGAAGCCCCCTAAAACGAAATTTTGTCAGGATAGCCTGACAAAATTTTAGGTCTTCTTTCCATAGCATAAATGAGTTTTTAATTTATTATTTACCAAAATATTCACCAAAAAATTAATTCAATGTGTTCATGGGACTTTTTAGTGGCCTTTAATTACGCCATTTAATTTCTTGAAAATATGTATTTTGTTTGTTTTAAGATATTTCAACAAAAAAGTCCAAAGACAAAGCGTTATCACAAATTTCAAAAATCAAAAAACTGTTTTTCAAAATTCTCCTTATTTACAGGCTTGCCAAAATAGTAACCCTGTAATTTTTCTACTTTTAGTTCTTTCATTACATCATATTGCATATCTGTTTCAATACCTTCAACACATATTTTCATATCCATAGTATTGGCAAGTTCTACTATAAGCCTTATGAAGGCTTGGGTAAAGGCATCTTCCGTTACATCCTTTACGAAGGTTCGGTCAACCTTTATGTAACTTAAAGGCATTTGCTTTATGTAGTTTAGTGAAGAATAGCCTATGCCAAAGTCGTCCATGGCTATGCTCACTCCTAACTCTTTAATGGCATTGAGTATTTTAATCATTCTACTCATGTCATTGATAGCAAGACTTTCAGTTACCTCTACTATTAGATTTTTAGGAAGAAGGCCTGTATCTTGTAACGCAGAACTTATTATATTGACTATGTCTAACTGCATAAGTTGAACTACAGATAGATTTACGTTTATGGTGAAGTCCTCATGTCCTTTGTCATTCCATTCTTTACAGGTTTCACATGCATTTCTTAGTACATATTCACCTATTGGAACTATTAGACCTAAATATTCTGCCAACGCTATAAATTCACCAGGACTTATGAAACCAAGAATGGGATTGTTCCATCTTATTAAGGCTTCAGCTCCTATGCATTTTTCTATTTCACAATCATAAATAGGTTGATAGAATAGTTCAAATTCCTCGCAATTGTTGTATACTGCATATCTAAGGTGCTTTTCAAGCTCTAACTGCTTTACTGAATCGTATGTTGAGGTTAGATTGAAAAACTCAGCTTTGTTTTTTCCTGTTCTCTTTGCTTCATACATTGCAGCATCCGCATTTTTTAGAAGCTCTTTTACCGTTTTACCGTTCTTTGGAAATTCTGCTATGCCCATGCTCATTGTGCAGTAGTATTCTCTTTCTCCTAATTCCCATGGTCTTCCAAACCTGTCAAGAATTTCTTCAATTATACATTTTATTCTATGAGCATCTTGCCTGTCAACAAGTACAATAAATTCATCTCCGCCTAGTCTATAAGCTCTGTTTTTTCTTTTAGTCAGCCCATTTAAAAATTTAGACATTTCAATTATTAAAATGTCACCATATTCATGGCCTAAACCATCATTAATGTGTTTAAAATTGTCTAAGTCAATGAACATAATATAACCGCATTGATTATTATCAATTGCCGAATTAACTTCAACGGCTAAATCAGCTTCACATTTTAGTCTGTTGGGAAGTTTGGTTAAATAGTCCATATAGGCTTGTTCCTCTACCCTTTGTCTGGCCGCCTTTTCTTCTGAAATATTTACAATGATACCTTCAGCTCTGTATGCATCTCCATTGCTGTTCCAAAGAAGTCTTACATTGTCCCTTACCCATATTTCTCTGTAATCTTTGGTTACAATACGATATTCTCTTTTAAAATTTGAGATTTTGTTAGCAATATTCCACTGCATTTCTTCGATGAAATAATCTCTGTCCTCTTCTAATACAATTTCTTCTTCCCATTTTTTGGTATTTATTATTTCTTTTACTTCATACCCAAGCATATTAATGTTGTTAGAGATGTATACCATATTCCAATCAATGGTTTTCTGGCTTATAAAAGCTATATATTCACTGTTATCTATAATTTCTTTAAGGTAAATATACTCACTAAATATGGCTTCTTTTTTATTATCTATCATAGCATTATTGTCCATGTAAATGCCTCCAATTATTTCCTATAACTCTCATTACTGTTCTTGTTGTAATGCTAACATTAAGGCTGGCACAAACTGTTTCTTCCTTGAAACAACATTTTTTAATACTACTGTATCTTTATCAATTTTTACTTTAAAAGCATTCTCAACTGCTTCTTTCGCTCCATTACCATAAATTAACAGTTCTGTTGATTCATCAATAATATTAGTTAGCATAAAAAATAACATGTGTACTTCATGTCCAGCATAAAATTTTTCTATATATGGAATTATCATTTTTTTAATAGTATTTAGTTCCTCACTGTTCATAGCATTAATTTGTCCAATTCCAAAAGCTAAATCATTAGCAGTAAATTTCTTGAAATCCTGATAAAAAATTTCTTCCGGAGTTTTGCTAATTAAATTGCTTCCTGCATCAAACATCTCTTTGGCATATGCATCAACTTCAATCCCGGCAATTTTTGCAAGCTCATTTACTGCCCTTTTATCTATTTCTGTGCATGTAGGAGATCTGAACATAAGAGTGTCTGATATTATAGCAGAACATAATAATCCTGCTATATGTTTTTCAATTTCAACATTATTCTCATTATACATTTGATAAATAATTGTAGATGTACATCCCAGTGGCTGGTTTCTAAAGAATACCGGATTAATAGTTTCTAATGTTCCTATTCTGTGATGATCGATTATTTCTAGTATTTCTGTGTCTTCTAATCCATCTACTGCCTGAGAAAAATCGTTATGGTCTACAAGTATTAATTTCTTTCTTCCCATGTCTAATAATGAACGTCTTGAAATCATTCCCAAAAAGTTTCCGTGCTTGTCTAGTACAGGAAAATCTCTGTGTCTTTTTTTAGCCATAATTCCTTTTATTTCTTCTATGAAATCATCTTGTTTAAAAATAACCAAACTATCTGTGGTCATAAAGAAACTTATAGGTATGCTTTGGTTAATTAATCTGGCAACTGTATAAGTATCATGAGGGGTACTTATAATTGTACAGTTTTTATCAGTTGCAAGTTTGGTTATAGTTCTTGATACTGGAGCTCCCTCACATACTACGATACACGCAGCATTCATTTCTATAGCACAAAGCTGGGATTCGTATCTGTTTCCTAGTATAACTACATCCCCTTCTTCAATATAGCTTTCCATAAGGTCAGGATTAGCAGCTGCAATAAGTACTTTACCTGTGGATAAAATTGAATCAACATCCCCAACTATCATATTACCTTCTAATGTATGTATAATGTTACTGTAAGGAGTATTAGCTGTTGCAAGAATCTTGTTGTCGTATACATCCATGTATGATTTTGCAATGTCTCCAATTGTAATTAGTCCTACTAATTTATCACTTTCGTCCATAACCGGAAGTGTTACAACGTTATTCTGTCTCATTATAGACCAAGCAGTTTTTAATGAAATATTTTTTGATACTTTTGCGACCTTACGAATTTCTATATCCCTTACCTGAATTCTTACATCTGAAATATAGCTTGGTGCATTAACTTTGAATCTTTCCAGCACAAATTCTGTTTCAGAATTAATCTGTCCCGCCCTTTTTGCCTTATAATTACCATTTGTAATCCGTCTTTTTAAATTGGCATAAGCTATAGCTGAACAAATCGAGTCGGTATCAGGGTTTTTATGACCGATTACTAATATTTCTTTTTGAAGATTCTTTTCCATTCCTACACCTCAATTAATAAAAATCTTTTTCACATATAACTAATAATTCTGATTCAAGATAACGTTTTTGAGATACTATTTTTAATAAATTTTTCATTGCTCTTCTTTCTGAATTATTAATTAAGTAATTAACTATATCTTTTATAACGTCTTCATGGATTTGATCTAGTTCTATAAATGTATCCTTGATCTTATTTCTTAATAGCCCTATTGCTGTTTCAGAAACACTATAATCGAGTTCGTCAAAAAGCTTAATTGCAAGCTGAGTATACTCTGTAATAACATCTTCATCAATATCTAAATGTTTCTTCGGCTCTTCTATCTCCAAATCATCGATATTTACTTCCATTTCAAAAGAAGCTAATGATTCCATTAATGCCGCTTCTATATCTGATAATAAATCATCCATTTCTTCCACTGGATCACTAGGTTCGTAAATTTCTAAAAGTTCTTTCGCCTTATCAACATATTGTCCACTCCCAAACCAAAGAATAAGTTCCTTGCATTCTTTTATGCATTTTGCGTTTTCACCTTGCTTATGGTATAATTCAGCTAATTCATAGCCCCATTTTTCGATGTATTCAAATTGTTTTAATTCTTCAAGTATTAATGTTAAATATTCCAATTCTTCATTTTGTATCTTAGCAAGCTTATAGTCTAAAATATATATGTATATATCTTGGGGTGCTATCTCTTTTAATTCATCTATGTATTTATTTGCATCTTCATAGTATCCCAAATCTATGGATATATCTGCTAACTGTTCCAAAGTTAAGCGTCTGGAAACTGACTTTGTATAGAGTCTTAACAAAACACTTCTTTTTTCTTCTAGTTGTTCAGTTGTCAGTAAATTGTTTTTTTCTTCTCTATAATTTATAGCCATACTACAACTCCTTGACTTAGTAAAAATTACAACGCTCATCTTAACCATCAGATTTTTTGAAAATAGTTAAATAAGAGTGTTTCCAATATATTAATTGTAACATAAACTTTAGATTTGTCAAAACATTATTTGCCCCAAAATTCATCTATTTTCATACTCAAAGTATCTTTATTAACATTAAAATAAGGATACCACTCTCTTGGAAATAAATCTTTGTATTGCCTTGTAATAAATCTTTCATCTAATAAAAGAATTACTCCTTTGTCCTTTTCAGTCCTTATTACTCTCCCCGCAGACTGTAATACCTTATTCATACCTGGATACAAATAGGAATACTCGAAGCCATTATTACTTTTTTCATCATAATAGCTCCTAAATAATTCTCTTTCATTACAAACACCCGGTAGTCCTGTTCCTATAATTGCAGCTCCGATTAACCTATCTTCTTTTAAATCAATGCCTTCACTAAATATTCCACCCATTACTGCCATGCCAATTGTTGTTATCTTCGGTTCCTTGCTAAATGCCATTAAATATTCTTCTCTTTGGATTTCTGTCATATTATTTTTTTGTATTAATACATTGGCATAGTTAAAAGAATCTCCTGCGTGTTCTAATATTTCATTCATTAATGTATATGATGGATAAAATATTAAATAATTACCTATTTTGCTTTTTGTAAAATTTATAATATATTCTATTACTTTTTCGTATTCATTTTTGTTTCTTCTTGTGTATTTAGTACTTATATTTCCACCAATCATTATTAGCCGCATATCACTGTCAAATGGAGAGTCTGCATAAATTGCATAGTCTTCTTCTCCTCCTCCAAGTAATTCTTTATAATAATTTATTGGTAGTAGTGTTGCTGAAAAAAATATGGCACTTTTACCCTTTTCTAAACAATCCAATAAGTTTTTTGAAGGATCAACACATAATAATTTTATTTTAAATCCTTTAGAATCTTCATGATCTGTATAAATTAAGTAATCCTTACCCATTCTTTCATACATATTTATAAAGTGCATAATATCAAAATAAAGCTGTAATATTTGTGCATCTCCTTCAAAGGTATTATTTTCTTCAAAGAATATTATAAATTCCTCAACCAAGCCCATTAAATTCATTATAAATGAGGATATACTTTCAATTATTTCTACATTGTCACATTCTCTCTTTTTTTCTAACAAATATTTGTTGCAAGTTTCTATTTTCTTTTCCAGTTTTCTACTAATTGGCTTAACTATTTTCTTAGCTTCTGTAAAGTCGCTTTTATATAAAACTGCACTATACATTTCTCTTGCACGATCAACCAGATTGTGAGCTTCATCAATTAAAAATACATAGTCTCTTTTTTTATCATATTGAAAAAATCTTTTAAGCTGTACATTCGGATCAAATAAATAGTTGTAATCACAAATTACACAATCCACCCATAAAGAACCATCCAAGCTCATCTCAAAAGGGCATACATTATATTTTTGTGAATATTCTAAAATTATTTCTCTGGTAATTATATTTTCGTTGTTTATCAGTTCAAATACAGCATTATTTATTCTGTCGTAATGACCTTTTGCTCTCATACATGCTTGTGGATTACAGTTAGAACTGTCGAATATACATAATTTTTCTTTTGCTGTTAATGTTATTATTTTTATCTGCATTCCTTTGTCTGTAAGTATGTTAAAAGCTTCTTCTGCTGCTGTTCTTGTTATAGTTTTAGCTGTTAAATAAAATATCTTTTCACAATAATTATACCCCATAGCTTTAGTTGCAGGAAAAACTGCGGAAAGAGTTTTTCCTGTACCTGTAGGGGCTTCTATAAACAGCTTTTTATTTCTTATAATTGTTTTATAAACTCCCGTTACAAGATCCCTTTGACCCGCCCTGTATTCAAAGGGAAAGTCTGTTTCTTTAAGTGTTACATTTCTAACCTTTAACCAATCCCTTTGCCATTTAATCCATTTTGCATATTCTCTAACCAGATTCATAAACCATTCTTCCAAGAATTCTATATTGTAAGTCTCCCTAAATCTTTTTATTTCTTCTGATTCTATGTTACAATATGTTATTTGAATATGGATTCTTTTTAACATATTTGCATTTGCATATATATATGCATAGCACATTACCTGATATTTATGTATACTATAAGCTTCCTCTATATATTTTAAGTCCTGATAAACTCCTTTTATTTCATCGATTGTAATGTCCCCATCATCATTAATTATTCCATCTGCTCTGCCGTCTATAGTCAGCAAAAAGTCATATTGTTGTAATGTTATTTTAAGTGGATATTCAGATGTATAGTTTTCTCCCATGCTCTTTTGTATCTTTTTATGTATTCTATTGCCTTCCTGCATTGCTTCACTGTCTTTTATTCCTCTTGATCTACTATCTATATCTCCTGAACTCATTATAAATTCAACTATATTTCTTACTGATATCTTAGCTTCATAAGTATCTACCATCTATCCACCTCCAATTTGTTAAAAAGACATTTTCTATAATGCTAAAAAACCCATCCCAAAAGTTTACTTTTAGGATAGGTTTTTTATTAATATTTATAGTCATCAAAATATTCATCATCACCATTATCTTCGTATTGCTTTTTCCAGTCTATATTATTGGTTCTTTTTTGTTTAGCCTGTGGTTTTGATGATTTTTCTTGCTTCCTATTGTTTTCTTCACTCTTTTTCATCACTGCTTTTTTTTCTTTTTCTAACCTTTTAATTGTTTCTAATTTATCCGGCTGTTGTTCTCTTGCTTTTGAGCTATCTTTCGACTGAACAGACTTAGATCTCGCGTCATTGCCACTTCTGCTGTCTTTTTGACCATATCCTTGTTGCCTTGAGTCTCTACCTTCAAAATCTTTTCCTGAAAAGTCTTTATTAAAGTGGTCTTTACCCCGTGAGTCTCTACCTTTAAATTCTCTACCTTTAAATTCACCTGGCTTGGAATCCGAAAACCTTGGCTTTTTACTGGCATATCCTTTATTGTCTCCATCCTTGTTGTTATTCCTTGGAGCATACCTAGACTCATTTCTTGAATCATTGTTCTTAAAATTCTTAAAGTCTTTTCTGGTATCATTGTTTCCTCTGTTTTGTGCGTATCCACTCTCTCTTGTTCTAGTGTCTTTGCTTCTTTCTTCCCTTGGTCTGCTATCATTAGCATTCTGTGTAACCACGAAATCTTTCTCCTTCCTTACTCATAAATAAATATTTATCCATACCTATATTATTTTATGCTATTTATTCATAATGTCAATGTTTTTTTTCATTTTTTTATAATTTTTTTTATTTTGGGGTTAATATTTGCAGACAATGTCTTTAACTTATATGTTTTTTCTTTGTCCTACGGACGCTCAATGTCGTTAACTTAAGGATTTTATGTTTTAATTTACAACCTAGTTAAGGTTAACCTCTTAAAATTGCTTAATTTAGATTATCGAATTATTTCAGATAAATATGAATTTATATATATCCAATTGTTTGCCTTACCCTCCTTCAGCATGTTT
>JAVBPB010000126.1:0-21049 GCA_031549965.1 Mobilisporobacter sp.
TTTGGTGTTGTGACAGTGACGCTTTGCCAATTTAGTCTTTCTGCTCCATGGGAGGGGGCTTATAATGCCATGAAAAGGCTGTTAGCACCATGGAAATGAGACTATAACATATTATGGAAGCATTCTTCTATAATATGTTTGTCCATAGGCTCATTGGAATGTTTGGTGCGTCTGCCTTTTCATGGCATTATAAGCCCCCTCCCATGGAGCAGAAAGACTAAATTGGCAAAGCGTCACTGTCACAACACCAAAAAGAATAGGAGCAACATACGTGAATTTACCAATAAAATTTACTAATAGAATGAAAAAACTATTAGGAGAAGACTACGAAAATTACCTAGATAGCTTCAGTCAGGAACGACTATATGGACTAAGGGTAAATACCTTAAAGATAACCCCTGAGGAATTTGAACTAAAAAGTGATTTAAATATTACAAAAATCCCCTTTATTGATAATGGTTTTTACTATCGTCCAGAGGATTCACCATCCAAACATCCTTTTTATCATGCCGGACTTTATTATATTCAAGAACCTAGTGCCATGATTCCTGCATCTATGTTGCCTGTTAATGAAGGGGATAAGGTGCTTGATTTGTGTGCTGCTCCGGGTGGGAAGAGTACTGAACTGGGGGCTAAGTTAAAGTCAACGGGGATATTAGTTTCTAATGATATAAGTAATTCAAGGGCTAAAGCTTTACTTAAAAATATTGAGCTGTTTGGAATTAAGAATGGGGTTGTTGTAAGTGAAGATCCGAAGAAACTTGTTAATTACTTTGAAGGGTATTTTGATAAAATTTTAGTAGATGCTCCTTGCTCTGGGGAAGGAATGTTTAGGAAAGATCCGTCAATAATTAAGAATTGGGAACAGTATGGAGTTGAATATTATAATAAGATTCAAAAGGAAATTATACTATTGGCAGCTTCTATGTTAAAACCTGGGGGACAGATGCTTTACTCTACTTGTACATTTTCACCAGAAGAAAATGAAGGAGTTATTTCTTATTTACTGCATAATAGGCCTGATTTTTCTGTTGAAAAACTGCCTTTATATGATGGGTTTGATACAGGGAAGCCAGAATGGCTTCAATATGTTGATTTGGATTATAATGTTGATGAGAGAATGGAGAGAGCACTTAGGAATTGTATCCGATTGTGGCCTCATAGAATTAAAGGAGAGGGGCATTTTGTTGCTCTTTTGAAAAAAGCAGATTCTTTGGAGAGTAAAAAATGTGTTCCATATAAAGTTAAAAAAAATAAGGATATTTCAGATTTGAAAAGTTTTTTGCAGGATATAAATTATAATTTTCCAGATAATAATATTGAAGTTTTTGAAGAAAAGACTTATTTTATGCCGGAAGGATTGCCTAACTTAAAGGGGCTTAGAATACTTCGATCGGGATTTTATTTAGGAGATATTAAGAAAAATCGTTTTGAACCAAGTCAATCTCTTGCAATGGGGTTAGGAGCTTATCAATATAAAAATATTGTTAATTTTGAAATAGATGATCCTAATGTAATTAAATATTTAAAATGTGAAACTATTACTTTGCCTGAGGAGGTTTCATCAGGGATGAAATTGGTTTGTGTTGATGGATTTCCATTGGGCTGGGCAAAGGCATCTGGAAATATGTTGAAAAATAAATATCATTCTGGATGGCGTTTAATGTAATTTGAATTTTAATAAAAATACTTAATGAAAAAAATATTTAGAAGTTTAAACATTGGTTAGTGTCAAGTGAAATGAAAGGAATGAGTAAAAATGTCATATGAAAAAATTATAAGGCTAGACAAATATCTTTCTGATATGAAGCTTGGTACAAGAAGCGAGGTAAAAAATTATATTAAAAAGGGTAGAGTAGAGGTTAATGGAGAAGTAATAAAAGCTAATGATTTTAAGATAAAATTGTGCAGTGATATTGTTACTTTTGATAGTAAAGATGTTAAATATGTTGAGTATGAGTATTATATGCTTAATAAGCCTCAGGGGGTGATTTCTGCTAGTTATGACAAACGTGATTCTACAGTTGTAGAATTGATAACAGGCAGGGTTAGAGAGGATCTTTTTCCTATAGGGCGACTTGATAAAGATACGGAAGGATTACTTATTATAACAAATGATGGTGCATTAACCCATAATTTACTATCACCTAAAAAACATATACCAAAAACTTATTTTGCTAAAATTGAAGGCAAGGTTATAGAAGAGGATGTTCTTGCTTTTTCAAATGGTGTATATATTGAAGAAGACCTAAAAACATTGCCATCAACTTTAAAGATAATTAATTCTGGTGAAATATCAGAAATTTATCTTACAATATATGAAGGTAAATTTCATCAGGTTAAAAGAATGTTTGAGGCCATAGGAAAAAAAGTAGTATATTTAAAAAGAATTTCAATGGGAAGTCTGAATCTGGATGAAAATCTGTCTTTAGGTGAGTACCGACCTCTAACCATTGAAGAAATAAATTCATTGAAACAAAACTAACTGGCTGACTAGTACACCGTTTTGCATAAGAAATTACAAAACGGTGTACTAGTGTTAATGGTGAAAATATAGATGCTACATATAGATTTTAATAATTAAGGAGATAATATGTTAAACAATATTGAAGCGGTAATATTTGATTTAGATGGTACATTAGTAGATTCTATGTGGCTCTGGAAAGACATTGATCGGGAATATCTGGGTCAGTTTGGAATTAAGGTGCCAAGTGATTTGCAAAATTGTATAGAAGGAATGAGTTTTACAGAAACAGCACAGTATTTTATAAAAAGATTTAATCTTTTAGATACTATTGATAAAGTTAAAAGTGATTGGAATAAAATGGCATGGTATAAATATTCCCACGAAGTCAATCTAAAGCCATTTGTATTAGAATTTTTACAACATTTAAAAAAGAATAATATTAAAACAGGAATAGCAACCAGTAATTCAAGAGAGTTAGTTAATTTAATTATAGAAACACATGGACTTAGTGGATATTTTAATTCAGTAAGAACTTCTTGCGAAGTACCAAAGGGTAAACCTGCACCTGATGTTTATTTAAAAGTTAGTAATGACTTAGGGGTTTTACCTAGTCAATGTCTTGTATTTGAAGATTTGGTTCATGGTATTATGGCAGGTAAATCGGCCGATATGAAGGTTTGTGCTGTTTATGATGATTTTTCTAAGGATACCGATGCAGTAAAACGTGAATTAGCACATTACTATATTAAAAGCTATGAAAATGTATTGAATAATACATATGAGGTTACCCAATGATAAAAGATTTTTTACCTATAACTAAACAAGATATGATAGACAGAGGATGGGAGTATGTAGATTTTGTATTTGTAACTGGAGATGCTTATGTGGATCATCCATCATTTGGTCATGGAATTATTAGCAGAATTCTTGAAGCTAATGGATACAAAATAGGAATTATTCCGCAACCGGATTATAAAGATTTTAAAAGTATGCAAATATTTGGAAAACCAAGGCTTGGATTTTTAGTTAGTTCAGGAAATATGGATTCCATGGTAAATCATTATAGTGTTTCTAAGAAAAAGCGTCAAAAGGATGCCTTTTCGCCCGGTGGTGTAATGGGAAAAAGACCTGATTATGCTACTGTGGTCTACTCAAAATTAATAAGACAAGCATATAATGATGTTCCGGTTATTATAGGGGGAATTGAAGCTAGTCTGCGTAGAATGGCTCATTATGATTATTGGTCTAATACAGTTAAGCCTTCTATTTTAATTGATTCTAAAGCAGATATTATTTCATATGGAATGGGAGAACGTTCTATTGTAGAAATTGCAGACGCTTTAAATAGTGGAATTTCTATAAAAGATATTACCTTTATTGACGGAACTGTTTATAGAACTAATACATTATCATCTGTATATGATGCAATTAACCTTCCCTCATATGCAGATATTTTAAAAGATAAACAAATCTATGCTAAAAGTTTTTATACTCAATATCAAAACACAGATCCCTTTACTGGAAAAAGACTAGTTGAAGAATATAAAAACAACACATATATTGTTCAAAATCCACCTTCAAAACCTCTTTCTGAATCCGAAATGGATCGGGTATATTCTCTTAGTTATATGCGTGATTTTCATCCTGTTTATAAGGAACTTGGAGGAATTCCTGCCATTGAAGAGGTAAAATTTAGTTTAACCAGTAACAGAGGTTGTTTTGGAGGATGTAGTTTTTGTGCATTAACCTTTCATCAAGGTAGAATTATTCAAGCAAGAAGTCATGATTCAATTATTTCAGAAGCAAATAATTTTATATGGGATAAAGACTTTAAAGGATATATTCATGATGTTGGTGGGCCTACAGCTAATTTTAGACACATGGCATGTGAAAAACAAGGCAGTAAAGGAGCTTGTACCAATAAGCAATGTCTTTATCCAACTCCATGTAAGAATTTAAAAATTGATCATAGAGACTATTTGAAACTATTAAAAAAACTAAGAACGTTACCAAATGTGAAAAAAGTTTTTATTCGCTCCGGAATTAGATTTGATTATTTAATCCATGACAAAGACCCTGAATTTTTAAGAGAATTATGTATGCATCACATTAGCGGTCAATTAAAGGTTGCACCTGAACATATTTCTGATGCAGTTCTTTCAAAAATGGGAAAACCTTCTAACAGTGTATATGAAAAATTTATTAAAGAATATAATTCAATAAATGAAGAAATTGGGAAGAAGCAATTTATAGTTCCGTACCTAATGTCTTCACATCCTGGTTCTACGTTAAAAGAAGCAATAGCACTTTCTGAATATCTAAGAGATTTAGGATATATGCCAGAACAAGTACAAGATTTTTACCCAACGCCATCAACACTTTCTACCACCATGTATTATACCGAATTAGATCCAAGAACAATGACCAATGTATATGTGCCTAAAAATCCACATGAAAAAGCTATGCAAAGAGCTCTAATACAATATAGAAATCCTGCTAACTACGATTTAGTATATGAAGCATTAACATTGGCAAATCGTAAAGACTTAATTGGATATGATAAAAAATGCCTGATAAGACCAAAAACAAATGGTAAAAATAGTTTTAAAAGTAATGATAAATTTAAAAATAACACTGATAAAAAAGAACTTGTTAAGAAGAAAAAAACAATAAGAAATGTGCATAAAAAAAAGTAAACCCTTGCAATATGCAATAAAATAATATATACTAAGGTTTGATGTATAAAAATGGAGTTTAAAACCATATACTGTGGGTTATCACAATATATTAGGTACTTTTAACTCCTAATATATTGTATATTAAATCTTAGTAAATAGGAGATATGTATGAAAAAAGGTACATATGGATATATTAATCATGCAAAAAAAATATCAATAATTGCGTCTATATTATTATTTATATCAATAATTGCTATTTTTATAATTGGTCTAAAATTAAATGATAATTCAAAAGCTAATATTTTTTCAATAATTTCAGCACTTTTATCTTTACCTTTTGCTAAAATAATGGTTAGAGCAATTATTATTTTTCCTTTTAAAACAGATAATATTGAAAAATATAATAGAATAAAGAAATTAAACATTGATGGTATTTTATTATCAGATTTAATGATTTCATCACAGGAAAAAGTGTTTCATATTCCTTTTTTAATTATATGTAACAATAATGTTTTAATTTATTTGAATAATCATAAATCCATAGATCTAGTTTCAGATTATGTAAAAACACTTTTAACAAAATCCGGATACAATCACAAAATACATATTTACAAAGATTTTGAAGAATTAATTAATTACTGTAACAATGAAACTAAAAAAGAATTTAATATTAATGATGAAGACGTTGAAGTTGAAAAAATACTTTTATCTTTATTAGTATAATGGGGGATTTATGAAAAGTATTATTGTAACTAATAATGAAGCAAACCAAAGACTTGACAAATTACTTATAAAATATTTAAATAAAGCCCCAAAAAGTTTTATTTACAAAATGCTTAGAAAAAAAAATATAACCCTTAATGGAAAAAAAGCTGAAGGTTCTGAAAAGATATCAATTGGTGATGAAATAAAACTGTTTTTATCAGATGAGACCATATTAAGTTTTGCAGAGTCTAAAGTTCAAACGGTTTCTTATGATCTTAATATTATATATGAAGATAGCAATATCATATTAATAAATAAGCCCGCTGGAATTCTATCACAAAAAGCAAATAAAGAAGATATATCAGTAGTAGAGCATTTAATATCATATCTAATCGATTCAAATTACCTATCTTTAGAGGATTTAAAAGTATTTAAACCATCCATTTGTAACAGACTAGACAGAAACACCAGCGGACTAATGGTAGCCGGAAAAAGTCTTATTGGCCTTCAAGTAATGAATCAAATGTTCAAGGAAAGAACAGTTCAAAAATATTATAAATGTATTGTTAAAGGAAAAGTTTTAGAAAAAAAATTAGTTAAGTCATATTTACTAAAAGACGAGAAAACAAACAAAGTCGAAATCTTTAATAATCCAATTAAAGATTCTGTCTATATTGAAACAGAATATGAACCTATTACTATAAAAAATAATATAACCCTATTAAGAGTAAAATTAATTACAGGAAAATCACATCAAATCAGAGCACATTTATCAAAGATTGGGCATCCAATTCTTGGTGATTTTAAATATGGAGATCCTAAAATTAACTCATATTTAAAAAACAATTTTGAAATAAATTATCAATTACTGCATTCTCATACATTGGTTATGCCTGATATATCAGGTGAATTAAGTTACTTATCAAAAATGACTTTTGAAGCAAAATTACCAGATTACTATCAAAATATACTGGATAATTACAGTTTGTAAATTTAGGAGTGTTTTTATGAATCTAAAAGATGCCATTATTGAATTTTGCAATATATCAGAAATAGACGAAGTAGGTTTTGCTACAGCAAAGCCTTTTTATGATGTTGAGATGATTTTAATTAATCACAGAAATAAAGGATTGCCAAGTCACCCCTTTGTTGAAACAAATATTGCTAAAAGAGTATATCCTGAACTTACTCTAAAAGGTGCTAAAAGCTTCATAGTTATAACCATGAGCTACACCCCAAAAATCTACAAAAAAACTGATGAGCTTATTGGAAATATTTCTCCAGCCGCAGTTGGAGAGGATTATCATAAGCTTGTTATGGATAAGCTTACCGATATTACAAACTTTATTACTGACATTTATCCTAAAGCTAATATCCTAAAATTTGTAGACAATTCACCTTTTTCAGAAAAGCATGTAGCAAAAAGAGCAGGTCTTGGATATATTGCTAAAAATAGTCTATTCTATTCAAAAAAATTTGGTTCAAGATGTTTCATTGGACTTTTACTTACCGACATAAACCTTGGGGAGGACAAACCAATAATTGAACAATCAAAATGTAAAAATTGTGACAAATGTGTAAAAGCTTGTCCTACCAGTGCATTAATGCCTGAAAGTGGATTTGATTTTACCAAATGTATATCCTACTTAACCCAAACTAAAGAAGTTATTTCTGATGATTTAGCAAGTAAAATGGGTAATCAGATTTATGGCTGTGATATATGTCAGTCAGTATGTCCGAATAATACTAAAATTCCTGAAGAACATGTAACGGGTATTCCTATTTCTTTGGAGTATCTACTTAAAATGACTAATAGGGAGTTTGAAGAAAAATTTAAATATACCGCTGCTGGGTGGAGAGGTTCTAAACAACTAAAGAAAAATGCGGTTATTGCACTTAATAATTTTGGCGGGGCTGAGGCTTTTGAAGTGTTAAAGCTTTGGGAGAATTGATGTTTTGACCGTTTCCGATTTTACATTACTAAATTAAAATAAAGCTCATATACAACTGAAAAAATCTTTGATTTAGCTCTAAGTAAAAATTAAGTTTACATAACAATATTATGTAAACTTAATTTAATCATATAAAAAATTTGATTTTTATGCCTTATTAATAATAAAAAGAAGATTATGAATTATTAAAAACTTTGCATAAATTAAAACTGTTTTAGATGTGAATACGAAAGAACCAAACAAAATATATAAATATACGAAGGGAGGAAGTTACTGTAAAATATTACAAAAAGTTAGAAGAAGCTTTTAAAAAAAATTTGTCTGCTAACAAATATATGTCATAATTAATTACATAAAAAATATTTTACTTAAACATATATTAGATAATTTGAAGATAAATAAAATAGTAAAAAATTCATCAAAAGCGATACAAAAATAACAAATAAACATTAAACCTTAAATTCTATAACTTTTTATAAGTTTTCAGTAGCAAAGAATCATATGCCATCTTGGAATTCAAGAGGACTTAGAGGCTCAACATTAGAAGAACTAATAAACCTTACAAACGAAAAATACAGAGAGAATAAATTGGCTCTAATACAAAAAATACCTACCCCAATAAAGCCCATAAAAATAGATAAAGAGAATCGGCATATAACCCTTGCATATTTTGAACAAAAAAGTACAGTTGACTATATAGGAGTAGTGCAAACCATACCCGTATGCTTTGATGCCAAAGAATGTAGTACAGAAAGTTTTCCTCTTCAAAACATCCATGAACATCAAATAAAATTTATGACTGAATTTGAAGAGCAAGGTGGAATTTCATTCCTATTAATATATTTTACCAGCAAGGATATATTCTATTACATGGCTTACAAAACATTAGTTGAATTTTGGAATCGTTCAAAAGATGGTGGAAGAAAAAGTTTCACATACAAAGAACTAGATCCTCACTATCAAATTTCTACATACAACGGGGTATCAATACACTATTTAGAACTCTTACAACAAGATCTAAATAGCAGAAGTGATTAAAAAACATAATTTAGAAACGAAAAAATAATATACAACTTTGCCTCGAAAACCTAAAAGGACAAGGTGTCCCCAAAACCAAAGACTACAGCAGTAGAACATCCCAATAAAAAAGACTACAAAGATAGAACCCCACCTATAACAAAAAAATCTTGACATTTTGCCAACAATAATATACAATTTAAGTCAGCAACGAATCATCACTTTACCAAAATAAATCGAGGTGCAATATGAAAAATAAATTACTCCATACCCCCGAAGGTGTCAGAGACATCCATAATATCGAATGTGCAAAGAAATTACTATTACAAGATAAACTAAGCAATCTTCTAAAGATATATGGCTTTAAGGATGTTCAAACTCCAACCTTTGAATTTTTTGATGTATTTACCCAAGAGAATGGAACAATAAATGCTAATGAAATGTATAAATTTTTTGACAGAGATGGGAATACTTTGGTTTTAAGACCAGATATTACACCATCAATTGCCCGCTTTGCAGCTACATATTATAAAGAAGAAAGTTTGCCTATCAGACTTTGTTATGTGGGAAATACTTTTATTAATAAGGTAAGTTATCAGGGAAAGTTAAAAGAGACTACCCAACTTGGGGCAGAATTGATTAATGATGGATCATTGGATGCAGATGCGGAACTTTTGGCACTTACTATTGAATGTATGTTAAAAGCTGGTTTGACCCATTTTCAAGTAGATTTAGGTCAAGTGGAATTTTTTCAGGGGCTTATAGAAGAAGCCGGATTTATGCAAGAAGAAGAAATTAAACTTAGAATGTTAATAGAAGATAAGAATTTCTTTGGAGTAGAAGAATTAATTTCAGGTAAAAATATTAGTGAAGAACTTAAAAATGTATTTTTAAAATTACCTGAACTATTTGGAACAATTGAAAAACTACACATTGCTAAAGAGCTTACCAAAAATGAACGAGCTTTAAAAGCTATTTACAGACTAGAAAAAATTTATGAGATGCTTACATACTATGGACTTGAAAAATATATTACATTTGATCTTGGAATGCTTAGTGAGCATAATTATTATACAGGTATAATTTTTAGGGCTTATACATTTGGTAATGGAGATGCAATTGTAAGGGGAGGCAGATATGATAATCTGGTTAAGCAGTTTGGAAAAGATTCACCTGCTGTAGGTCTTGTAATAATTATTGATGAGTTAATATCTGCTTTGTTTAGACAAAAGATAAATGTTGAATTAAATGATTCAAATACTCTTTTATTGTACGAACAATCCCAGAAAAAAACAGCTGTTTTGCTTGCTAATCATTTTAGAAAAGATGAAATTAATATTGAACTTCTTAGCAGGGATAGTTCAAAAGAATTAGAAGATTACATTCAATATGGTAAAAGAAAAAATATTGGTGGAATACTTTATATAGAAAATGATGAGGGCATTCATGTAATTAATATTGAAACTAATGAATCTACAAAATCAAAACTTACAGACTATATTAATCCTAGTGAGTCGGAGGTATGAAATGAGATATTTAACATTTGCACTTGCTAAAGGCAGATTAGCCAGAAAAACTCTTGAGATTTTTGAGCAAATTGGTATAACTTGTGATGAAATGAAAGATCCAAAATCCAGAAAACTGATTTTTGTAAATGAAGATTTAAAACTTAAGTTTTTCCTTGCAAAGGCTAGTGATGTTCCAACATATGTGGAATACGGAGCTGCCGATATTGGTATTGTTGGTAAAGATACCATACTTGAAGAAAGAAAAAAAATGTATGAAGTAGTTGATCTTTCAATTGGAAAATGTAGAATGTGCGTATGCGGTCCAAAATCTGCAAAAGAATTATTACAAAATAATCATTTGATCAGAGTTGCAACAAAATATCCAAATATTGCAAAGGATTATTTTTATAATGAGAAACATCAAACAGTTGAAATTATTAAATTAAATGGTTCTATTGAACTTGCTCCAATTGTTGGGTTATCTGAAGTTATTGTAGATATAGTCGAAACAGGTGCAACACTTAAGGAAAATGGTTTAGATGTGCTTGAAGAAATATGCACATTATCAGCAAGAATGGTGGTTAATCAAGTTAGTATGAAAATGGAAAACGAAAGAATTATCAAAATAATAAATGATTTAAAGCAATTCATAATTGCAAATCAATAAAGGAGGTTCTAATGAAGATTTTAAAATTAGATTCTAATAATAAGCAAAACCTTTTGGAGAATTTATTAAAACGAAGCCCAAATAACTATGACAGTTATGGTGAGGTTGTTAATGAAATCATAAACAATGTAAAAGTTAAAAAAGATGAGGCTTTATTTGAATATACTAAAAAATTTGATGGTGCAGATATTAATGCCCAAAATATACTTGTAACAAAAGAGGAAATTGAAGAAGCCTATAATTTAGTGGATTCTACACTTGTAGAAGTGATTAGAAAAGCCATTATAAACATAGATGACTTTCATAAAAAACAAAAACAGCTTAGTTGGTTTGACAGTAAACCTGATGGGACTATTCTTGGTCAAAAAGTTTCTGCAATTGAAAGTGTTGGTGTATATGTTCCCGGAGGAAAAGCGGCATATCCATCATCAGTATTAATGAATGTTATACCTGCTAAAGTAGCAGGAGTAAAAAGAATCGTTATGGTTACTCCTCCTGATAAAAATGGCAAAGTAAATCCAGGTACTTTAGTTGCTGCAAATGAATCAGGTGTAACACAAATATATAAAGTAGGAGGAGCACAGGCAATAGCAGCACTGGCTTATGGTACAGAAAGTATTAAAAAAGTATATAAAATTGTTGGACCCGGAAACATCTATGTTGCTTTAGCAAAAAAATCAGTTTATGGTCATGTAAGCATTGACTCCATTGCAGGTCCAAGCGAAATTTTAGTTATTGCTGATGAAACAGCTAATCCAAGATATATTGCAGCCGATCTTTTATCACAGGCTGAACATGATGAACTGGCTTCTGCAATACTGGTTACAACAAGCCAAAAACTTGCAGATGAAGTTTCAAAAGAAGTTGATAATTTTGTTTCAATTCTTTCAAGAAAAGAAATATTAGAAAAATCTCTTGATAATTTTGGATATATATTAATAACAGATTCCTTAGAAGAATCAATAGATGTAGCTAATGAAATAGCATCTGAACATCTTGAAATTATAACCAAAGATCCATTTCAGGTTATGACCAAAATTCAAAATGCAGGGGCAATATTTATAGGAGAATACTCAAGCGAACCGTTAGGTGACTATTTTGCAGGTACAAACCACGTAATACCAACTAATGGTACAGCTAAATTTTTCTCCCCTTTAAGTGTGGATGATTTTACTAAAAAATCTAGTATATGCTATTATTCCAAAGAAGCATTGTATCCAATTCACAAAGATATTATTCAATTTGCAGAAGCTGAAAATTTAACGGCTCATGCTAATTCTATAAGAGTAAGGTTTGAAGATTAAATATATAGTCAAATTTTTACGTACTAAATAAAAAAATTAAAACATACATTAATTACTTGCATTTCTTTAGATTAATGATTATAATGTATGTGTTTATAATAGCTTAAGTATAGAAAGGAAATATGCCATGATTAATAGAACTTCCAAAATAACTAGAAAAACAAGTGAAACAGATGTAAATATTGAATTTGCTATTGATGGAAATGGAGTAATTGAAGTAGATACCGGTATCGGTTTTTTTGACCACATGTTAATTAATTTTGCAAAACATGGCATTTTTGATCTGAAAGCAATTATAAAGGGAGATTTGCACGTAGACTCTCATCATACTATTGAAGATACAGGTATTGCACTTGGGACTGCAATTAAAGAAGCTATAGGCGATAAAAAATGTATTAAACGTTATGGATCAGTTATACTTCCTATGGATGAAAGCTTAATATTAGTTTCACTTGATTTATCTGGAAGACCGTATTTTTCTTATAATGTTGATTTTGCAGTTGATAAGGTAGGATATATGGATACTGAATTAGTGAAAGAATTTTTCTATGCAATATCTTATTCAGCAGGTATGAACTTACATATTAAAAAATTAGACGGAACAAATAATCATCATATTATAGAAGCAATTTTTAAGGCATTTGCAAAGGCACTTGATGAAGCCACTAGATACGACGACAGAATTACAGATGTACTATCAACAAAAGGAAGCTTGTAATAACAAAAAAGCCTGAAATTTAGGCAAAACGGAGGTAATAGTATGCAACTTTATCCAGCTATTGATATTAAAAATGGTCAATGTGTTAGATTAAGACAAGGTCAATTTCATGATGTAGAAGTTTACTCTAATACACCTGTAAAAATTGCTAAATTGTGGGAACAAATGGGTGCAACTTATATTCATCTTGTGGATTTAGATGGAGCTTTAATGGGACACTCGGTAAATGAAAGTATAATTAAAGAAATTGCCAGTTCTTCATCTGTACCAATTCAAATAGGAGGAGGCATCAGAACAATAAAAGATATTGAAACTATGCTGTCCCTTGGAATAACCAGAGTTATTATTGGTACTAAGGCTGTTGAAAATCCGGCATTTATAAGAGAAGCAGTTAATTATTTTGGTGCAGAAAAAATAGTAATTGGTATTGATGCCAAAAATGGTATGGTTGCAATTGAAGGTTGGGAAAAAGTAAGTAATTATAATGCGGTTGCTCTTGCTCAGCAAATGAAAGAAATGGGTGTAAAGACTATTGTATATACAGATATTTCTAAGGATGGAATGCTTCAAGGTCCAAATGTTGAACATACCAAGGAATTAGTAGATTTTACAGGGCTTGAAATAATTGCTTCTGGTGGGGTATCATCTTTAAAAGATTTAGAAAGAGTTAAAGAAACTAATGTTCAGGGTGCGATTATTGGAAAAGCACTTTATGAAAACAGAATAGATTTAAAAGAGGCTATTGAACTTTTTGAAAGAGGAGAATAGTTTATGTACAATAAAATTATTCCTTGTTTTATCTTAAATAATGGAAAAATTATAGATAAGTTTAATAATGAATTACAAGATAATATTATAGATTTAGCCAAACACTATAGTGATATTGGTGCTGATGAAATAATGATAATCGATAAAACTGATAATGATGTTAAAAAAGAATCTTTTGTAAGATTAATTAAGGAAATTACAAGAAATATAGAAATACCTCTAATAGTCTATATTCATGCAAAAAGACTTGAAGACGTTAAAAAAGTTATTTATGCAGGTGCCAGTTCAATTATTTTTGATTCAGAGCATGTTGAAAGTGAAGAAGTTGTAAAGGATATTATTACACGTTTTGGAACAGATAGAATATTTGTTAAGAACAGCATTGAATTAATAAAATACTATGAAGCAAGTGATTTTGAAAATATCTATAATAATCTTACATCCGCCCATGAAAATGTTGAATTTTTGGTAAGTTTAGATTACTCCAGTGTAGATATAATGGAATTAAAGCATTTTCTAAAGGCTAAGGGGTTATGTGTAAATACATTTGAAAGTACCCTAAAGTTTTCTGATTTTAAACTTAATTCTGATGGAATGATACCAGTGGTTGTTCAGGATTATAAGACCTTGGAAGTCCTTATGGTTGCATACATGAATAAGGAGTCTTTTGAGCTTACTGTAAAGACTGGCAAAATGACCTATTATAGTAGAAGTCGTAATGAACTTTGGATAAAAGGAGAAACTTCCGGACATTATCAATATGTTAAGTCTTTAGTAACTGATTGTGATTATGATACCATTTTGGCAAAGGTACACCAAGTTGGAGTTTCATGTCATACTGGAAAAATGAGTTGTTTCTTTAATACATTGTTTAAAAAAGCTTATAATGAAACTAATCCACTTAAGGTTTTTGAAGAAGAATTTAATATAATTTTGGACAGGAAGATAAATCCTAAAGAAGGTTCGTATACAAATTATTTATTTGACAAAGGTATAGATAAAATTCTTAAAAAGGTTGGGGAAGAAGCAACTGAGATGGTAATTGCAGCAAAAAATCCTAATGCAGAAGAATTAAAGTATGAAATATCAGATTTTCTTTATCATATGATGGTTTTAATGGCAGAATGTGGACTTGACTGGAAAGATATAGTGGATGAATTAGTTGACAGAAGATAAAAAATTTATCTTGAATTTTTTATTAATTTGTGCTAACATTATACCAATGTAGCAAGGAGGCGATAATCAATGACTTTAATTGAAGCTTTATTATTTAATGGTATTAGATATTTATTAACACTTGGCTTAGCAGTTGGTGGCGTATTTTTTGGAAAATTTCTTTATGAAAGAAAAAAATCCAAAAAAGATGTTTTGAAATAAAATCTACTACGAAATTAATTGTAGTTAAACAAATATAAACTTTAATTGGCTGTTGCAAAATGTTATCATTTTACAACAGTCTTTTATTATAGAACCTATCAGGAGGAAGATTATGAAAAAATACGGATTAAATGAGCTTAGAAGGATGTACCTTGAGTACTTTGAAAGCAAGGGGCATTTAAAGATGAATAGTTTTTCTTTAGTACCGCAAAATGACAAAAGTTTATTATTAATTAATTCTGGAATGGCTCCATTAAAGCCATATTTTACAGGTCAGGAAATTCCCCCAAGAAAAAGAGTTACTACCTGCCAAAAATGTATCCGTACAGGTGACATAGAAAACGTAGGTAAAACAGCACGACATGGTACATTTTTTGAAATGTTAGGTAATTTTTCTTTTGGAGATTATTTTAAGAATGAAGCTATCGCATGGTCTTGGGAATTTATGACAGAGGTGGTAGGTCTTGATCCAAACAGACTTTATGCGTCTGTATATCAAGATGATGATGAAGCCTTTGAAATATGGCAAAACGAAGTAGGACTTCCACCAGAAAAGATCTTTAGAATGGGTAAAGCTGATAATTTCTGGGAACATGGTGCTGGCCCTTGCGGTCCTTGTTCTGAGATTTATTATGACAGAGGAGAGTCTTTTGGATGTGGCGAGGAAGGATGCACTGTAGGCTGTGAATGTGACAGATATATTGAAGTTTGGAATAATGTATTTACACAATTTGAAGGTGATGGTAATAACAATTACACTGAACTTGAAAATAAAAACATTGACACAGGTATGGGATTAGAAAGACTTGCTACAGTTGTTCAGGATGTTGATTCAATTTTTGATGTTGATACAATTAAAGCAATTCTTAATAAAGTGTGTGAAATAGCTAATGTAGAGTATAAAAAAGAACCAAATAAGGATATTTCCATAAGATTAATAACTGACCATATTCGTTCAGTTACATTTATGATTTCTGATGGTATTATTCCATCCAATGAAGGACGTGGATATGTTCTTAGAAGACTTTTAAGAAGAGCAGCACGTCATGGAAGACTGCTAAACATTAAAGAAAAATTTTTAGCTAAACTTTGCAAAACTGTAATTGAAGAATCTAAGGATGGCTATCCTGAATTAGAAGAAAAGAAAGAATATATATTTAAATTATTGACTATAGAAGAAGATCGTTTTAATGAAACTATCGATCAGGGACTAAGTATATTAGCTGATTTTGAAGATGAATTAAATAAATCAGGAAGTAAAGTCTTAAATGGTGATGATGCATTTAAATTATATGATACTTATGGATTCCCACTTGATTTAACAAAAGAAATTCTTTTAGAAAAAGGCATAACCATTGATGAAGAAGGCTTTAATAAAGCTATGGATAACCAACGTTTAACTGCCAGAGCAGCACGTGGAACAACCAATTACATGGGAGCTGATGTAACCGTATATCAGCAGATAGATCCAAGTGTTACATCTAAATTTATAGGATATGATACTTTAAAATCCCGTTCAAAAATTACGGTTTTAACTTCTGAAGCTGAAATAGTTAAAGAGCTTATAGCTGGTCAAAAAGGAACTATTTTTGTAGAGGAAACTCCTTTTTATGCAACAAGTGGCGGTCAGATTGCAGACATAGGAATCATTAAAACTGATTCTTTTGAGTTTGTTGTGGAAGATACGGTTAAGTTATTAGGAGGAAAAATCGGACATGTAGGTTATGTGTCTAAGGGAATAGTTAATAATTCAGATGTAGTTGAATTAATTGTTGATATTGATAAACGTTTGGCTACCGGAAAGAATCACAGTGCAACCCATTTATTACAAAAAGCATTAAGAATAGTACTTGGCTCCCATGTTGAGCAGGCAGGTTCTAATGTAAGTTCTGACAGACTCCGTTTTGACTTTACACACTTTTCACCATTATCAGATGAAGAGATAAAAAAGGTTGAAGATATAGTTAATGAACAGATTAATGCATCCATTCCAATAATTACTCAGATTATGAACATTGAAGAGGCTAAAAAGTCAGGAGCTATGGCTTTATTTGGAGAGAAATATTCTGATGAAGTACGTGTAGTTACAATGGGAGACTTTAGCAAGGAATTATGTGGTGGTACACATGTAAGCAATACCAGTGTAATTACTGCAATTAAAATTATATCTGAAACAGGTGTTGCTGCTGGTGTTAGAAGAATTGAAGCCTTAACTTCTAATGGATTATTTGAATATTATAAAGATATTGAGTCAACATTAAATCATATAGCCAAAACAGCTAAAGCAGAACCTGCTTTACTTGCTAAAAAGATTGAATCTATGCAAGAAGAGATTAAAAATCTTCAAAGTGAAAATGAAAAGTTAAAGAATAAACTGGCTAAAGATGCTTTAGGTGATGTAATGAACCAAATCATTGAAGTTGAGGGTGTTAAATTATTAGCTGCTAAAGTTCCAGATATTGATATGAATGGACTTCGTTCATTAGGTGATCAGTTAAAGGATAAATTAGTAGATGGCGTTGTTGTTATTGCATCTGCATTAGGAGCTGATAAGGTAAACTTATTGGCTATGGTTACTGATGAAGCTATGAAAAAAGGAGCACATGCCGGTAATTTGATTAAAGAAATTGCATCTGTTGTAGGCGGCGGCGGCGGTGGACGTCCAAATATGGCACAAGCCGGTGGCAAGAACCCTGCTGGTATAGATGATGCTATATCAAAGGTAAAAGATGTTTTATTAGCTCAAATTAATAAATAATTTGAAGGAAGGTGTATGTATGCCTGATTGTGGATTATTATTTGCAATAACTGAATCTGAGATATCTAAAATTAAAGCCATTAATTCGGATATTGATAAGATTGATTATATGCAGGAATTAGAGGATAAATATTATGATGAATATCCTGAAAGAATTGCTGAATTAGATACATCATGGGAAGCACTTCACAGGGCTTTATGCGATGGTGCTTTAAATAGAGAATCTGGTACTTATCCTTTAAATCATGTGATTCTCGGAGGTCAGAATCTATTAAACGATGAAAATGATGATTATTATTTAATTTATAAGGATTTAAAGCATGTTTTAAGAATATCTAAAGCTTTGGATTCAGTAAGTGAAAAAACAATTCATAAGGGATTTTTTAAAATTGATCAAAATACCTATGAGTATGAAGTCAGCGAGGAAGAATTTGAACTTATGATGGATTGGTACCCAGGTGTTGTTGAAATATATAATTTGGCGGTTAAACAAAATTTATTTATATTGTTTGTGGCTTATTAATTATTAATATAATTTTAAGTGCCTGATTTTCTGTTCAATGTTTATATTGAATAGATTGTCAGGCACTTAATTTATTTAATAAGAGTTAATGGGTTTACATAAAAAAATTACGTAAACCCATTTGAGAACAAAATTTATTATGTTAAATATAGTTTAATGATTAATAATTGTTCTATATGTATTAATGATTGATTTTAATAGCTTTAGGTATACATTTTTTTACTAATAGTAGCAAAGGACTTAAATGCAACTATTCGCGAAAGACAACTTTAACGAATAGTTGGCATTAATAAATAAGTAGAAGTGGTTATTTATCATCTTATATACAAAAATTGAGCTAATATAATAATATATTAGCTCAATTAAATTTACTTACTACTTAAAATATCCAATAAATTTTTAATTTCAGTTTGAGTTATTTTAAGATTAAACGAATCATATCTATAATGCATAAAACCATCTATGTAATTTGTATCTCTGCAATAAATTATTTGTCTTGCCAAGACGTCTTTATTTGTAGCCCATTCTGAAACTCCATTTTGTACATCAACACTTGAGCCTGCTTTATATGTTGGTATACCAATATATAAGCTTATAGTTTTACTTGTTCTTATACTAACCCATTGATCCACCATTTTTGAAAAAGGTGCTGAAGTATTTTCAAATCCCCAATACAATTGTGGGCATATATAGTCAACATAATCTGGTGATGAAAGCCATTTCTTTATGTCTACAAAATAAGCTGTATTGCTGGTTAAGTTAGTTATATTTCCTGCCGGACTGATTCCAAACCTTATAGAAGGATTTATCATCTTTATTGCCTTATATGTATTCTTAACTAAGGTACTTACGTTATTTCTACGCCAATCTGCAATTGATAAAGGTATTTTTCCGGAACTAGTATATGTTTTTACATATGTATCATATTCCAAATTATCAAAGGTAATTGATGCTTTAGTACCTAATGATGGGTAGAAATAATCATCAAAATGAATTCCATCAACATTGTAATTGCTAATAATTTCCTTAACTCCATTTATAATTAATTTTTGAACATCTGAAGATGAAGGATTATAATATAATGCATTATCATAAAATAAAACATTTCTATCATTGTCCTTATTGCTATCTGTTAACCATTTTTTAGCTGGATTATCTGAAGATAATGTATTTAAAATGGTTGCTAGTTTTTGACTGTCTGTTCCAGATGCTGTGATTTTAGATGTAACTCTATATGGATTAATCCATGCATGAATTTGTAAATTTCTATCATGAGCTGCTTTTATCATATATTCTAACGGATCATATCCAGGGTTAACACCTTGGGTTCCTGAGATATGTTTTGACCAAGGAAAATATTTTGATTTGTACATTGCATCTGAAAATGGTCTTACCTGAACTATAACAGCGTTCATACCCAATTCTTTACATCTATCAAACATAGCATTTACAATTTTAGTAAACTCACTATATGTTTTTTGCTTATCTCCATATTCTAAATATGTAATCCAAACCGCATTAAGTTCCATAGTTACATTTACTTGTGAAACCGACATATTTCCAGCAAAATCAGTTACTAAAACACTATATGTATCTGATGTATTTACTTCAAAAGTTTGAGTAGTGGAGACATCATTAGCTGATTCCTGCCATTTCTTGCTATTAATATCTACATTACCTTTTAACCATTGAATACTTTTTACTTGTGACAAATCATCACTTGTAACAATTTGTACTGTTCCTACTCTATTCATTACTGTATAGCTTAATATAGAACTTGGAGGTAAAGTATCAATATTTGAAATATTAATTGTAGAGATAGTTTTATTCCCAGCTTTATCTGCAACTAAAACAGAATAAGTAGTATTATTATTTACAATAAATTCAAAGTTTTTAACTTCAGATGCATTTAACCATTTAGCATTGTCTACATCATTTACATTGGATGGAAGATATTTTATGCAATCAATTCCAGAAATACTATCTAAAGCATTAACCATAACCAGATATTCATGGTTAATAAAATCAGTATGGGAATTTGTTAATGTTAATTCAGGAACTGCTTTATCAATATTCACAACAGACTCTGTAAGAACTTGAGTATTTCCAGCTTTATCAGTTACTAAAAAAGTATAATATCCATTGGCACTTACTGATAGTTCTCCAGTATTATTCTTTAATTTTAAATTAGTACCTGATGTTAAGAAATCTGATGCTTTTTTTATTCCATTTAACCATTTTACTGAACTTATTCCAGATTCTTTATCACTTACATTAATAGTTAAGATATTATCTTTATTTATAAAGTTGGTAAATTTTTGTTTTATTGTTATAGTTGGTAATTTTTTATCAATTTTAGAAATGACTATAGTCTTTATTATTTCATTACCTGAACTATCTATTGCATAGATAGTATATGTACCATTACCTGTAATTTTTAATGTTGATTTACTTTTTGTAAGCGATAGCTTAGTTCCTGATTTTCTAAAGTCGGTAATACTTTTTTTACCCTTTAACCACTTTGCAGTTTTTACATTAACATTATCTTTAATTGTTATTGTTAATGTAACATCTTTATTGGTGTACTCACTTGTGTTGTTGCTAATT
>JAVBPB010000074.1:0-10825 GCA_031549965.1 Mobilisporobacter sp.
GCTACTTCCATTCCTGTAATTCCAGGCATTTCAATATCTAAAAATATAATATTGAATTCCTTTTCTTTCACTGATTTCAAAAGATAATCACCAGATGTAAATTCATAAATATTTGATTCTAATTTTCTTTCTTCAAAATATTTTTCTACTTTTTTTCTTATATCATTTATGTAGATGGGATCATCATCACATATTGCTATTTGAAATATCAATTTTAATACCTCCGTTAACCAAAAGTCAGAGTGCCTTTATAAATATAGCTTTTACCAATATAATATAATAATGCAACATAAAAATCAATATAAAAAATTAATGCCTATAAAATTACTATTATTGTTTTCTTTTTATAAATCATTATTTCTTAATAAAAATACTATCCCATAAATTAAATAGTCCTGTAATAATAGCATTTCCTCCTCCAATAATAAGTTGCTCCTCTAAATCAATGTCTTTAAATCTGTCATTATCCACATATTCCTTTGTTTCTTTCTTTTCTTTCATATAGGATCCTCCTTTATTTTTAGGTGCTATGAATTGATTTGCATAATTCTTCTTTATATATAGATATAAGATATTATATTGTATAAATTGTTGTATTGTGATATACCCCGAGTTTGCCACTTTTAGAAAAGAAAATCGCCCAATTTACAGAGTGGAATTCTGTTAAGAGGGCGTTTTTCCTTGAAGAATCAATGGTTTGTATTTTTGAAAATATATACCTACAAATATGTACCTATATTTAAACTTTAATATTTGTTTTTATGGTTTTTAAATCGCTTCTTCGATACAGTTTAGGAGCAATTTTTATCCCAAATGAATCAAGGATAAGTTTTAAATCAGGATCATCCAGATAATTAAAACGATAATAATCTCCTGGGAGAATGTCAACTGTCCATTTGTTTAATGCGGTTTGTATCCGTTCACTGGATAAACCCATTTCCCAAAGGTTGATTTCCTTTTGTGTTATTCTAGATGTCTTTTGGTATTCTTGTATTTTCTGTTGAATAATCCGAAGAACAATCAGGGCAATCATGCAGGTCAGAAGATGGGATGATATATGTTCTTCTGTTCTAACATGAAGAGGTCGAGTTTCAAAGGTTCCTTTCATAACACGAAATTGATCCTCGATCTTTGAAAGTTTATGGTATGTGTCAATAATTTCTTGATCTTCCATGTTTACCTCAGAAGTAATAATGAGGTAGTAACCCATAAGTTCCAGTTCTTTATTCAATTTTTCTTCATCTAGCATTCCTCTTATTTTATAAGAATCAACAAGTTCTCCTGTTTCAGTATTTAGCATTTCCTTCTTTAAATATTTTCGTATGCACTTGGATTGAAGAGCTGTAATTCTAAAATTCTCTGGTGTTTCTCTTAATTTTTCGATGAATTCCAGAAAAGATTTCTTTTCAGCTTTTTCTCGTTCATAAAATTTTCGGCTCCAATAAACCACCTGCTTTTCGACAATGCTTCTTTTTTTCTTTTTATCGGCAGGGTCGGATGCCTGATATTTCACTGTGCGAGATTTATACTTGAAATCATCACTTGGCTCTAGGTATCCACCTGATTCAAGAATCCACTGTTTGTCTGCAACAGAGCTTTTTTTTATGCTTTTGCTTATAATATATCCATTATTGTGATCCAGCAGATGAAGAAGGTTTGGTGTTGCACACATTCCTCTGTCTGCGACAAAAATAAAACGGGAAAGTTCAAGATTATCAATTGTATTTTTGCAGGCATCAATCATAGTAAGGTGATCCAAAGTATTTCCGGGGAAAATTTCAATTGATATGGGAAATCCCTGCTCATCCATAAAGAGCCCCATTTGGACAATGGGTAGCTTTCGTTCTTCTTTACAGACACCATTTTTTCGAATACCTTTATGAATAATTCCGTCAATCTCTTCATCATCGTCTGCTTGTTCTATTTCAAAGAAAAAGTTGGTGACATCATAAAAGATGACATTGGTGGAACGGTGAAAGGAAGCTGTAATGGATTTGTTCAGTTTACGGATGATGCTGGTTTTAAAGTCATATATGAAATCAAGTGTATCATAAATGTTATAAGGATAAGGGGAATCTATAATAGGCATATAGTAATCGTTATTCTGTTCAACTGTTGCAATCTTTGAAGCTGGATTAAGAATCCTGCCATAAATCATAAGGCGGAAGAATCCAAGTAAATCAAACTGTATGCGGGTATATGCTTTATAATGTTGAAAATAGTAGGTCATTCCGATTTCCTCGAGAATACGTTCAATCAGTACATGAGAAAAAAGCTTGGGATGACCAATACAATCAGGATCCCCTTCTTCGAAATGAATATCATAGTATTCCTTAGGAAGAGGATCAGAGCAAAAGCGTTGAAGCTCTGAAATAAGAGGTCTGCCATTTTTAAAAGATTCTTTTAAACGTACAACATAGTCAGGCTGCCCATCATCAAATCTTGAAAGAGGTCCAATGTTGTAAACAACTTTTTTTGTGGCGGTCTTCACACCTTTAGAGTTGGTAATCCGCTGACTTTTTACAAGACGAAGATAATCGATACCGTTATTCTTGGTTTTTTCTACATACATGATTATACACCTCCGACATAGCCTTATATACCTACATATATATTATACCATAAAATGAAAAAAAAGCAAGAAAAAAATGCGAAAACACTAATAAAATTCAGTGCTTTCGCAAAAGTAATGTAATAATATTTATTAAATCAAACTGGCAAACTCGGGAAGATATTAATTGTATAAATTGTTGTATTGTGATATACTATTAATAGCATAATTTAGGAGGAATGCCTAAAATGAATTTAATAACAAATATTTTAATTACATTGATAAGTTTTTTTGTAATATTGAAATTTATGGACATATTTCTTACACATAATGTAATTAAGAAAAATATATCTTTATATTATTATATTACTTTGTTGTTATTATCCATAATTACTATTTTTATTCCTATTTATTCCATTACATACATAATTTTATATAATATAATAAGCTTTATCTTTGTTTTATATTATTATAATGGTTCTTTAAAGATAAAATTAATAATTTTTATCATAGAACCAATTTTACTTAGTTTAATTGTGTTTAGTATATTTCTAATAATTAATTTGATATTAGGTGACTCAAGCTTCCCTATGTCATCAAATGATGAGGTTTATGACAAATTTCAAGATATACTGATGTATACTACTTTATATATTTTATCATATATAATTGCAATTAAAATCAGATACAAAAAACCAAAAATAAAACGTACATATGATTTTGAACTTTTATCCTTAATAACACTATGTTTCATATCCTTGATTTTAGTAATTACTCAATTGAACATAATTAACTTTAGCATTGAGTCTTTTGAAAATTTAATATCGTTTTTCTTTGTTCTGCTTATTTTTATTATTATTGTTACGCTCAATATTTATGAAAATTCTATTAAGCAAAAAGAATCAGCTTGGGAATACCAAATGAAGCTGGAACTTTATGAACAAAAACAAGCATTTGACTCAAAAATTGATGCCACTGTCAATGAATTAATAAGTTTAAGGCATGATTTAAAGAATCACTTCATAGCCATATCCAGTTTTTTAGATTCTGACAATATTCAAAGTGCCAAAGAATATCTAAACAAACTAACTGATTATACCAAAATGGCTAGTAACATTATAATTACACCAAGTCAAACTCTGTCTAACATACTTAATGCTAAATTAGAAACTTGCCTAAATGAAAATATATGTTTTAATCATGTAATTACTATTTCATATTTAAATATTAGTGACACTGACATAATTACTATATTTTCCAATATCCTTGATAATGCCATTGAAGCATCAATGAAATGCCCCGAAGATCTAAGGAAAATTGATTTAGAAATGTCTCAAAGTAATTCTAACCTTTTAATACTATGTAGTAATTATTATTCCGAAAATATTGAAATTAGATCTAATAATATTCTCACAAGTAAAATTAATGATAAAGAGCATCACGGCTTTGGTTTAAAAAATGTAAAAGCTGCAATTGAACGGAATCAAGGTTTTTATGAATTAAGTTCAAATAACAACATTTTTAAAATTGATATTTCATTATATAATCCTAAACCCTAGCTTTACGACATCAATGACAGACATTTTTTCATTGGTGTCTTTCTAATTAGAAATTAAATGTTCAATGGAATCACCCCTTTAATTCTAAAAAATTTTATATACACATTACTAAGATTAATTTTAAGGATAAATTCCATATAACCCATTGTCTAAAATATACTTCCACATAATTGCTTTATAATAGTATTGATAATATTCCAATTGTACACTTTGCTTTTCCAGTAATACCTCACTCAATTCAAGCTGTGTAATTAATCCTTTTTTATACTTAGCTTGTGACTCTTTATATTTTTTATTTTTATTATCGAGTGTTAATTTAGATGCCTCAAAGTACTCTATTATAGAATTATATTCTTTTATACCTTTCTTAACAAAAGTTTTTATATTGGTTTGAATTTGGCTTTTCTTTAAATTATTGCTTGATATTTGTAGCAATATTTTCTTTTTTTGTAACTCTGTTAAGCTCTCGTTATCGATATAGTTATATAGTGCTTTATTTGTATAATTCAATAACTCTGTGTCATAAACTTTTGCATCAAAAAACCTTATTTTGTCAGCTTCATTATAGTTTTCTTTAGTAACTGATAACTTAATACCAATCGTATTATCTTTGGTCTGATTTGTTTCTTGGTTTATAAAATCTCTCAAACTCTCATATTCATTACTATTTGCCAAAATATCAGCATCCAACTTCCTTAATTTCGCTTTTATCTCCTCTAAATCGGATAAAGTTATGTAACCTTTTTTATATTTTATTTCTTCTGTCTTGTATAATAAATTTAGATAAGACTTATTGGATTTTAATAACTCCTTTTGCTCTAAATTAATTAATAACGCATATACTTGTTTCATAAAATTTACTTCTAGTTTTTGCTTATCAATACTAATAAGTTCTAATTCATTTCGCTTATATAATTCTTTTGTATCTAATTCTAAATTTATTTCTGCTATACTTGATTTTATTTGTGCTTTTGAACTGCTTACATCAATTCCCGTTCCTTCTAAGGCTGTAAGCTCTTTATATTGTTGATTTAATTTATTAAGTGTTTCTTTAGCAATATCATAATTTAATGTTTCTATTTCATATGATATTGAAACATTATTATAATCTTCACTTGAATCCCTATATAATCGTAATAGTTGTTCTAATGTAATTAAATTACCATCTCCTGAAATTATGTACTCTTCATTTGAAATAATTGATTGGGCTAAAACATTCACAGGAATAGTTAACGCGAACAAGATCATTATTATATAAATTGATACTATCTTCTTTATGTTTTTCAAAACTTTCTCTCCTCTTTTTTTAACTCCATAGATTCAGCTTTTCAAGTACAAATGTAAGAATGCTTTTTCTGTCTGTAATGATTTGTGCCTGACATCCCATACCCACTTTTAAATCAGTTTTGTTTCCACTGTCATCATAAAGTACTGTGTTGTCAAGACTTGCTTCAACCAAATAATAACCTGATGTATTATTTTCATCTACTTTAATATCTTTAGAGATTTTGGTTATTTTTCCGGTAATATATCCATACTCAGTATTTGGCAATGCATATATATTACATTTTATATCCATACCTTCACTAATCTTTCCGATATTAGCATTATTTACATAAATATTGACTTTAAATTTGCTTCCATCAGCAGGAATTATAGTTAGCACTTCACTTCCTGAACCTAATAAATCACCTTTTACCAATTCTATATTACTGTTTATAACCCCTGACATCTTGGCTTTTACAACTGCTGTAGATATGCTTTGATCTATTTTTAATATATTTGTTTCTAATTCTTTTTTTGAATTTTCAAAAGACTCAATTTCGGATATTACTCTTTGTAATTCTGTCGTCTTATATTCTAGTACACTTCCAACTATCTGTGTGTCGTTATCAGCGTATACATAAGATTGCCCATCCTCAAGATTTAGTTTTTCTACATTATTGTTTATTGTCTTAAGGGTTTCTTTCATATTTGTAATTTTTGTTTCTAAGTCTATTATGTAGTTTAATTTATATGTTTTTAATGCTTCTTCTTTTTCTGACACATTATTTTCTAACAATGTATTCTTAGGTATTGTATTTTTTTGCGTTATATTAAGATCTGATATCTGCTTTTCAATCTCTAATATTTGTGACTCTAAATTAAGTAAATAATCTGTTTTGCATGTATTAATTGCTTCATATGACTTTTCCATTAATTCTTTCGCCTGTTTTACTTCATAAGTGCTAACACCCAGATCCTCTAATGATTTATTTGCTTCATAGTTTTCTTTTGCTTCTTCATAAGATTTATTAAGCCTTTGGATTTCATCTAAGTAGTCATAGTACTGTTTGCTATAAATATTATATTCCGGAATTACATCCTCCTCGCTCTCAATACTTTCAAATAAATAGTTTAGTCCTTCAAGCTTTTCATTATAATGATTTAATGTATTTTCTACACTGTCACCTGTTGAAACGCTTGATATTTCTAATTGTTGCTTTGAATATTGCTGAGAAATTGAATTGTAATCATTTTGATATTTATTAAATAAATTATAGTAGTCTTTTTCTACTCCATTGTTCGAAAATAAGTTTTCTCCTTGATAAATAGATTTTTTTAGTTTTTCTGTTTGGTTTAATTTAGTTTGTATATCAGCTTTTTGATTTTTTAGTGTTTCTAAATTTAAGCTTCTGTCTTGATTACTAAATTCATGATTATTTTTTAGTGTTTCATAATTAACATAATAGTTTAAAAATTTAATATAATATTCCTCTTCATCTATAGTATTTTTAAAATAATTATTGTCTTCTTCGATAGATTTTTTATATATGTTTAAATAATGAATTTTATTTACTATCTCTTCTTTTTTTGTTAATAAAAATTCTTTTTCTGTTAGTAATTCCTGATGATCAATTTCGTATAAGAGCTCCCCTTCTTCTACTAATTGACCGTCAGATATATTTACATCTTCGATTACACCACTATATTTATTAATTACTGTACTGATCTGTTCGTTTGGTCTTATCATTCCCTCTGATTTAATTACTATGTCAATTTTTCCGAAGTTCATCCATGCTATTGCTACTCCAAGAAGGGCTAGAACTAAATATATGAAAAATGAGAAGAATATATTGGGTCTTGATTCGTATACTTCTTTGCTGTCTGATAGTTCTGATATGTCTTGAATTATTGCTTTCATGGTGTTCACTTCCTTTTTTATATTTAAAGTATATTGGGGTTTATTCCTATATAGATTTCTATACTTGTTAAATTGTCCTGCTTGGTTTGTACTAGATACGCACTTGTTATTGGTATTAATGAGTTTTCTTGCATGTATTTATTGACTTTTTCGATTTCAGCCATTAACAGGCTTGGATTCTCTACTTTACTATAAAGTGCATTCGTTATTTTGATTTCTTTTTTAAATTGATATGGGTGTTTGGGTTTTATTTCTTTGGTTACTGGTACTATGATTTCTACATCCATTATTTGTTCATTGTTTTGCATTTCTATAGATATTGTAGTTGTAATTATTGTGTTGCCACTGTTGGCTAAATAGTTTTTGTATTCTGTTGTTATGTCTAATGCTGCTTTTTCAAATTCTTTTGCGGTAAATTTTCCTCTTTGAGTAATTACATTTTTTATTTTAAATTCTTGTAATGTTTTTATTTCCACTTTAATTAAACTCCTCTTTTATAAATTTCTATAATTCTACTAACAATTAAAAAACCATTAATTTTATATTATTTATATACGCTAAATATATCCTACGAAAAATCGTTGCTTAATGCTATAATAATTAATATTTTCCTTATATTTATTTACTTTTTACTACCAAGGTCCTAAAGATCCAATAAAATAGTATACCAAATGCCAACATGGAATATACTGTTAATAGTATACCATCAAGATGAATTTTACCATCAATATAAATATCTTCACCACATAAACAAATTCCAAATATAACGCTTCCAATAATTGTTCTTATCTTTAGTTTATTTAAAACTCCTTTTAAATCAGTCCCAGAGCTATTTTTTTCCTTGCCATACGATTTAATGACCACGATCAATGAGGGTATAATCCATACAGGTAAATATAAAATTGCAATAATATATCTTTTAGAAAAAAACATTACAAAGAATTCACCAATCACGTAACATAATAGACAAAATAAATAAGCTCTTGTTTCACATTTCATACTGATATTTATTGAATTAGTGTTATTATTCTTAAAAAGATTTATTCCATATTTCCTGTTACAAAATATGGCATATACTGTAATTCCTACAATTGTAATTAACTCAATCAAATAATCTTGATAATTGATTGTCAATAGTAATCTTTTCAAAACTGCACTAATAAAAATCAATGATAAAAATAGGTTTAGCGGTTTTGAAAATACTTTATTATTTTCTTTAATTTTATATTTATTTATTTCTTTGCCCTCCTTTTTATTTTTAAAATCAAACATGATCATACCAATAAGCTACTGTACACCTCTCGCTATCTTTTGTTTTTCCTTTTCTTATTGTTAATTCCATTATTTATTACTAAGAAGTACCAGCAATATACAAAAACAAATGCAAATAATGGAATTCCCACATATTCACTTATGTACTTTGATATTATTGCCGCCACACACATCGAAATCATTATTATAAAGAGAGCTATCGCAGATCTAATCATTGGTTCTTTTAGCTTATTGTTACTTTTGTTACCTTTTATCCTTTCAATCTTAGTACATATAAAATAAGAAATTATCATAGATATTGCGAGTTCCAAATACATATATTCTCCCATATAAAGTTATCTCCTAATTTAACTTTATTACTTATTTATCATTCTTTTCTTTTACTTTTTTCATATTGATTCTCATAAGTTAGCTTTCTTAACCTAATGTAATTTTACTCCATTAACTTAATTTCTGTATATATAAAATTATTTAATAATTCTTATATAACTTTGGTATTGCTTTCATAGTACACCGGATTGTTAACTCTACCGCAAAGAGCATTTGTTATTTTAATTTCTTTTTTAAATTGATATGGAGATTTAATCTTTATTTCTTTAGGTATCGGTACAATTAATTCTACATTACGTTTTTTATATTAAATTCTTGTTGAAATTTTAAACTCATTCCTGCCTTATCTCCTTTTTTAATAATAAATTATTAAAAATCCCAATATTAATCCCAATATTACTCCAATTTTAATACATTTAATGACTGTAACTTTCCATTCTTTAGTTCCAATAGTAAAGTATTTTTTTAAATTATTCATTATCATATTTCCTCCTATTTTATTATGGCTATTATTAAATTTTATATTACTAGACATCCACTTTTAAAAGTAGATGTCTAGTAACTATTTCTTTTTATTCAATTTATACACAATTATAAATCCCGCTATTAGCCCAAATATTGATCCACAAAAAATTAATTGTGGAAAAATACTTATTAGATTAATTTCATACAATTTAGCCTATCCAGTCACTTAATGCTTGAGCTGCTTTTCCAACTAAAACCACAGCTCCTGCCACAACAGTTCCAGTTCCAACAACTATGGCTCCTGCTGCCAATACTCCAACAATAAATGGTAACCCTCCATCTATTGCTAACATTTCATTTTCATTTAATTCTACAAATCCTTTATTCATTATTTTTCCCTCCTATTTTGATAATACTACTGCTCCGCCTGCTGTTAATCCCAATGCTGCCCCTGCCGCCAAACAATGACCAACAGTTACCTGTACTCCCCATATTACAAATAATACAGGACCAAATTCACCACCCACTTGATACATTTCATCTTCACTTAATTCTTGAAATCCATTAATAAATTCCATCTTTTATCCTCCTAAAATTTTAGTAATTAATTTTTTTATATATGTAACAACTCATTTCGTGCACTAAAAGAGTTGGATACACCATAAATATAATTTTTCTTACGCCACCTGCTGTTTCCACAACTTAGCATACTGCCCATCAATCTCAATCAACTCCTCATGCCCTCCTTTCTCCAAAATCCTTCCATTTTCCAATACATAAATGGTATCACATCTTCTAATAGTACTTAATCTATGTGCAATTATAATAGTTGTCATTCCCTCACTATATTCCTCTATAGTTTTTTCAATTGCTCTTTCAGTTATTGAATCCAAATTACTTGTCGCCTCATCCAATATTAAAATATCTGGTTTCTTTAAGATTGCTCTTGCAATTGCAAGTCTTTGCCTTTGACCTCCTGATAAGTTAGATCCATTTTCTTCAAGCCTTGTTTCATACCTTAATGGAAGTTCATTAATAAAATCATGGGCTTTCGCCTTTTTTGAAGCTTCTATAACTTCCTCAGGAGTTATCCCATCTAATCCAAGCATTAAATTCTCCATAATTGTACCGCTAAATAGAAATGTTTCCTGTGGTATGTATGCTATTTTATCCCTTAATACATCAGTATTAAGGTCTTTAATATTATTATCATTTATTAAAATATCACCTTTTTCAACTTGGTATAAATTTAACAAAAGTTTAGCCAATGTTGTCTTTCCAGAACCGCTTTCTCCAACTAATGCAATCTTTTCTCCTTGTCTGATATTCAATGATATATCCTCTAATACCGTTCTTCTTGTACCATATCTAAAAGTTAAATTCTTTATCTTAATATCCCCTCTTATAGTTTCTGGCTTTAACTTTTTATTTTGATCTATCTTTTCTTCTTCTAAATCTAAGATT
>JAVBPB010000010.1:0-80429 GCA_031549965.1 Mobilisporobacter sp.
TATTGTTCAATATGAGATATCCAAGAATTTTGATTGATAGTTGTATCAAAAGCCATATTAGTTATCCTCCTTTTGTTTTATGTACTTATTGTATCAAGGATTTTCTAATATTATAAGATACTTGTAATTACAGGCTTACGAGAGAGGTCATCCTTCCAATAACACTTGTTTCGCTCCGCACCCTCGCGTTTGCAGGCGAGACAACTTCTACAGCCTGTAAAATTCATATCATAAAGGTCAATATACTCTACCTCTGCGCCAACAGATTCCGCACCTTTCTGTGCTTCCTTCAATAGTTGCGCTGTGTTCCATTCTTTTCTTGGACTTGCGTTTAAAATAATCGTTTTCATAATCTTACACTCCTATCTTATAAATAAGTTACTGTTTCTTCTATCGGCAGTCGTTTGTCATGCGCTCCGGGCCAAGGATGTGAATCTTCCGCTGGATATCCGATGAGGAGCATTGCCACAGGCTCTAAATAGTCCGGCAATTCAAACACTGCACTGACTTCATTTTTGTCAAAGCCACGCACCCAGCAGGAACCAATTCCTTCATCAAAAGCTTCCAGCATCATCTGAGTGATGACAATGGCACAGTCGATGGGACCGGAATCGTGACCATCTTGTAATTTATACGAGTTCTTACTATCCGAGCAGATTAGTAGAACCGTTGGTGCATTAAAATGAAATCGAGTAAGAGTTCTGACTTTTGCCAGAGCTTCCTCGCTCTGAAGAACGAAAACCCGTTGTGGCTGTTTGTTTGCGGCTGTGGGTGCGACCTGTCCGGCACGGAGAATCAGATCCATCTTTTCCTGCTCAATCTGCTGATTTGAATATTCTCTGACAGAGTAACGGTTCTCGGCCAGTTCTAAAAAATCTGTATACATCTGTATGCCTCCTTTTGTTTTCTGCTTTTATTATACTGTTTTCCAAAGACGAAATCTCTACTCGAAAAAGCAATAATGCTTGATATTCTTGTGATTTTGTATTATCATAAGAATATCTAATAAAAAAGGAGGAGGCTACTATGCAGATGAAGGATCGCACAAAGATTATGTTTGCTGATGCACTGGAAGAAGTGCTCCGTTCTTTGCCGCTGGAAAAAGTTCGTGTTGCAAAGCTCTGCGAACTGTGTGGGGCTACAACTCCGACATTTTACTATTACTTCCATGACAAGTATGAGCTGGTCGCATGGATGTTTTTGCAGGATTTTACAGATGAGTTTGGCGATAAAGATCCAAGTTATACAGCTAGAGGTTTGAATCAAGCCACAATCCGCATGGCAAAACGCAGAACCTTTTATCAGAAGGCCTTTGATAATCATTCTCAGAACTCCATTGCAGAGTATCTGCAAACCTTCAATATGCAGATTGCACGAGATGCCGTTATGTACCATACAGCTAAAGCTTTGACAACGGATCAAGAATTTGCCGTCAAATACCATACCTATGGTGTTATGGGCATGTTCCGAGAGTGGCTATTTGGAAATGATATGACCACAGAATATCTTAATGAGAATCTTTTTGACCGAACGCCTGATTTTTTAAAGGAAGCCTTTTCTGTTTATCCATACGTGGCGGAGGACCTTCTCGAACGAGTCGGAAAGAAGACAAAAAGCATAAAGAAATAGTGATCTAACAACACCTCTAAACCACATTCGGATTGTTCAACCTTTTGCCTTTTGAATGCCTGTGTATCAGGATGGTCGAGTTCAAATACTTTAATTTTGGATAACGTTTCCTGATGTCTATATGAAAATGTATCCATTCTCGTGAAGATTAAGGATGGACAAGGGAACAGGCAGCAGAAATGCTCCATCTTGTATAGTAGACCTGTTTCCACGAACTACCGAATTTCAAAAAATGTGTTATCTATTTTATCAACTCACCCTAACCATAAAATCACAGATTTTTTACCCATGGATATGTTTCCAAGCAACAAAAAAACGGCAAGGTAAGTTTTTTAACCAGCCTTGCCGTTTAATCATATTCATAAAAACCCCAGTAAATCAGCCTTTCAGCCGTCTTTCCTTGTGAGCAAGACCACACTCTCCACATGCCCCGTCATCCCAAACATATCGCACCCACACCCCTTCCTAACCTCATATCCCCCCCTATCCGCCAAATACCTCAAATCCCTTGCCAGAGTCCCCGGGTCACAACTAACATAAACAATCCTCTCTGGCCCAATCCCCACAATAGCCTCAAGCAAACTCTCCTCACACCCCTTACGAGGCGGATCAAGCACAATAACATCCACCTTATCCCCCACAATTCCATTCTCTTTCCTAATCTCACTCCCATTCTTTCCTCCATAAAACCCCGGCACAATCTCTTCAGCCTTCCCTACAAAAAACCTTACATTCTCGATCCCATTAATCCGAGCATTCTCCTTAGCATCCATAATAGCTTCATCAACAATCTCAACCCCATAAACCATCCTGGCTCTCTTAGCCAAAAACAAAGAAATAGTACCGATCCCACAATAAAGATCCCAAACCACCTCTTCCCCAGTCAACCCCGCATATTCCAAAGCCTTATCATACAACTTCTTAGTCTGAGCAGGATTAACCTGATAAAAAGAAAGAGGTGAAATCTGATACTTAACATCCCCAATATAATCCGTAATAAACTTCTTCCCCCAAAGCCAAACAACCTCATCCCCTAAAATAACATTTGTATTCCTGTCATTAACATTCAAGCAAATACCAGTCATCCCCTCAACCTCACAAAGACTTTCAACCAACTCATCCATATTAGGTAAATTTCTCCTTGTAACCACCAAACAAACCATAATCTCACCAGTCTTATCCCCCACTCGTGTAAGCAAATGTCTCACAACTCCACTACCGCTCTCTTCGTCATAAGGCTCCACTCCATTTCTAACAATATAACCCCTAACCCTTTCAACAATACCATCATTAACCTCAGACTGAATATAACAATGAGAAGTTTCAATAATAGAATGGGTTCTGTTAGCATAAAACCCCATAACCACCTTGCCATCTTTATCCTTCCCTATTGGAAACTGAGCCTTATTTCTATAATGATATGGTAACTCCATTCCCATTATAGGTTCCATAATCTCCTTAATCCCACTAAACTTCCCGATCCTTTCCAAAGAATTAATAATCTTATTCTGCTTAAACTCAAGCTGCTTCAAATAATCCAAATGCTGTAACTGGCATCCACCGCACTGCCTTGAAATCTTGCACCTAGGATCAACCCTAAATTCTGATGGTTTAATAATCTTTTCCAGCTTTCCATACCCATAATTTTTCTTAACCTTAATAACTTTAACCAAAGCCTCATCACCAATTACTGTATCCTTCACAAATAAAGTAAATCCATCCACCTTACCAATACCTTCTCCATCACTTCCCATATCCTCTATCTTTATTTCATATGTCTGATTCTTAACAATCTCCACTTCATAATCCTCCAAACTCTCATAATTTTCATAACACAATATAATATTAATAACCAAATATAATAAAGGGGTTGCCACAAGCTTGTAGCATCCCCAACAAAACAACACATTAATAAATCTCTAAAACATGTTCCATAAACCCTTTATAGATAAATTCCTCAATAAATCTCACATGTTTACTTAATACTTATTCTTCCAAATTAAGCTCCCTTTCGCTACTTACTAATAAACCAATGTCCTTCTAATATTAGATTCAAAAAGCTTATTGTACCCCAGCCATTCAGCCTTTTCCTCAGCTCCTTTAAAAATCTCACACATAGTTTGAATCTTAGCATCCGCATTATCAGCAAAATTAAGTACCATAGCTTCAACAATAGCAGGCTTCTTAGGTGAGCCATATTCAAGTTCCCCATGGTGGGCTGCAATACAGTGCTTTAATTCACTAGAAAGCTTAGGAGGAAAACCATTTATTTCTTTAATATGTTCTGAGACCATTTCAATCCCTATTAAAATATGTCCTAAAAGCTGACCATCATCTGTATAATCATTCTCAGGAAAAGAAGATAATTCCTTAGTCTTTCCTATGTCATGAAACAAAGCTGCTGAAATAAGCAAATCCCTGTTAAGGATATCATAATTACTTGCCATATAGTTGCATAACTTTACTACTCCAAGAGTATGCTGAAGAAGTCCACCCATAAAACTGTGATGCACGCTTTTTGCTGCTGAATGTGATTTAAAGGAAGAAATAAATTCCTTGTCCTGAATAAAAAAACTATCTACTAAAAGCTTTAAATGCTCCTGCTTTATTCTTCCTACGTAACCTAAAAGCTCCTGGTACATCTCATCAACATTTTTATCACTTACAGGCATATAATCAGCTTTATTATATTCTCCTTCGTGACACTTTCTTACCCTTTTTACACTTAGCTGTAAGCTTCCTTGAAAACTTGTAACCTGACCCTCAACTTTTATATAATCTAAATTGTCAAAATTCTCTATAGCATTAGAAAGTTCCCACACTTTAGTATCCATAGTACCTGTTTTATCTTGTAGAAGAAGAGAATAATAATTCTTTCCTGCCTTAGTTTTTAATGCCTGCTTAGATTTACACAGATATACATCTGATACCATCTCTCCCTCTCTCAAATCGCCAATATATTTCATAACTGCTCCTTCCAATGCTTAATAATATATATAGAGTGTATTACAAAAACAATAAATTTGCAAGTACGTCAATTAATCTTTTAATATAAAAAGGTAGTTTCCCCCATATGAGTTTTAATTAATCTAGCTTACTCCCTAAAGTAATAGTAAATCGCATTTCCTTAATAGGAGTCTGAGTAGTACGCATAACTACAATTTCTTTTACATCCTCAGGAGAGCTATTAGCCAATTTAAATTCCAAATCATCCATATTTATAATAGGTTTTCCATCAAAACCAATTACAATATCACCATTTTGAAGACCTGCTTCAATAGCAGGAGATCCACTTAAAACCTTACTAATATAAATACCTTCTGGAATATCTTGCTGAATTGAAATTTCTTTTGTTACATCCAAACCAATAATTCCAAAGTAAGCTCTGTTCTCATTGGTTAACAATTTATTAATTAAAAGCCTTACATCTGTAATTCCAATATTAGTATTAATGCTTGCATTCAATTCAGTTTTAAACTTAGATGATATAATACCCACAACCTGACCTTCCAAGTTAATAATAAATCCGCTTCCATTAGGATTATCGGATATACTGGTATTAAAAATGCTTATATTATTATCACTAGTTTGAACATAGTTATTAATAGTATTAATATATCCACTTTCAATAGAATAACTATATCCATTAGGATTACCCACCGCAATAATTGGAGTTCCAATTTTTAAAATCTGTGAACTTCCCAAAACAGCAATCTTAATTTCCTTAAGGGTTTCTTTTGGTATGGTTAATAAATCTACCGAAACAATTGCTATATCTGTATCCTTACTATAGCTTTTTAATGTTGCAGAAACAGTTGTATTATCTATAAAAGTAATTCTTATATTATTCACGTCAACAAGCTTACTTTTATAAGTAAGAACCAACAGCTCCTTGTCATCATTAGAGATTAAAATTCCGGAAGTAGTATTTTTATTCTCATATGGATTAAGAAACCAATCATATCCACTTGTTACACTTGTTACAGTAACAATTGAAGAATTAATTTTATCAGCCACCTGTGCAATCATATCATACATATTTTTAAAGTCTGATAGATCCGCTGGTGTTGTATTATCAACAATTACCGTCTCCTTAATTACCTGAGGTTGGGTAGTTTCTGATGGTTTTGTAGAATCTTCTGTAGTGCTGTCTGTACTTGAAGAAGCTGTATAACCTGGCAAAACAGAAGGAATAATAAATTTTTGACTACTTTTTTCTTTACCAAAAATATTAACTGCTAAGGGATCCGCTGCATAATAAGCAAGCTTTGCAACAACACCAAAAATTATTGCCAAAGCCACTGTTCCAAACAATATTAATGCTATTCTTTTAGCCCTGTGTCTGGGCTTTTGAACAATTTGCTCCTTAATAAAAGAAAACTTCTCCTCACTATCTTTTATATCTTTAGGATCTTCATTAGTCATAATGTATACTCCTTAGTTAGACTTTATGTTACAAAACTAATACATTTTATCTAATTTTATCAAATATATGTGAACATTTTATGAATTATTTGTAAACATTGCACTTTGAAGTAATTAGATAAAAGAAAAGGTTTTAATTTATAGAGAAATAAGGTAAAATATAGATATAAAACATTAAAATTAAAAGAGGTATAAATATGGATACAAAAGCATTAAAAACTTTAGAATATAATAAGATAATAGATAAATTAACTTCTCTTACACATTCAGGTCTTGGCAAAGAATTAGCCTCTGCACTTACACCTTCAACAGATATTGAAGAAATAAAAAAATGGCAGACCGAAACTTCAGATGCACTTAGTTTAATATTTCAAAAAGGCAGTCTTTCCTTTGCAGGGGTTAAAGATATTCGCTCATCTATAATGCGTTTATCTGTAGGCTCTAGCCTAAATCCAGCAGAATTTATTACCATCAGTTCACTCCTTGATGCCGCCTTAAGAGTAAAAAACTATAAGAAAAAAGAAAACCCAGAAATTAAAGATGACTCCTTAGACGAGAGATTTTTATCTATTGAACCCCTTGTTACATTAAATAACGAAATTAAAAAATGTATAATTTCTGAAGAAGAAATCAGCGATGAAGCCAGCACCACCCTTAAAACAATAAGAAGAACAATCAAAAACACTAACGATAAAATCCATCAGCAGTTAAATTCAATTGTTAACTCACAAACAAGCCGTACCATGCTTCAGGATAATATTATTACCATGAGAAACGGCAGATATTGCCTGCCAGTTAAACAAGAATACAGAAGCCAGTTCCAAGGTATGATTCATGACCAGTCTTCAACCGGGTCAACCCTTTTTATTGAACCTATGTCTGTAGTTAAATTAAATAACGATTTAAAAGAACTGGCAGTTAAAGAACAGGATGAAATCGAAAGAATCTTAGAAGAACTTAGTGCTGATACTGGTAACTATATTGAAGAATTAAAAACCAATCTTCATGTACTTTCTGAGCTCGATTTTATATTTGGCAAAGCAGCATACTCAAAACAGTTAAAAGCAAGTGAGCCCATTTTTAATAAAAATGGCTATATTAACATTAAAAAGGGTCGTCATCCTCTTTTAGACAGTAATAAGGTAGTTCCAATAGATATCCATTTAGGAAAAGATTTTAATCAATTAATAATAACCGGACCAAACACAGGTGGCAAAACCGTATCTCTTAAAACAGTTGGATTATTTACACTAATGGGTCAGGCAGGACTTCATATCCCTGCATTTGATAAATCAGAACTATCCATTTTTAGTAACGTATTTTCAGACATCGGAGATGAGCAAAGCATCGAACAAAATCTAAGTACTTTTTCATCCCATATGACAAATACCATATCAATTTTAAAAAATGCTGATTCTAACTCATTAGTATTATTTGATGAGCTAGGAGCCGGAACTGATCCTACAGAAGGTGCTGCCCTTGCTATGTCAATACTTTCATATCTGCACAAACAAAATATAACTACAATGGCAACCACCCATTACAGTGAATTAAAAATATATGCTTTAACAACTGACAAGGTTGAAAACGCATGCTGTGAATTTAATGTTGAAACACTTAGGCCAACCTATAAATTACTAATTGGCGTACCTGGTAAAAGCAATGCCTTTGCAATTTCCTCTAAACTTGGACTTCCTGATTTTATTATTGAAGATGCTAAAAGCAGAATAGATGTAATGGATAAAGACTTTGAAGATGTTATCACCGACTTAGAAAACCGCCGTACAAATGTTGAAAAAGAGCAGGAAGAAATAATTAAATATAAAAATGAATTGGCAGATTTAAAAGAAAAACTTGCTAAAAAGCAAGAAAAATTAGATATACAAAAAGAGCGAATACTAAGAGAAGCCAACGAAAAAGCACATGAAATTCTTAGTGAAGCTAAGGAATACGCTGATAAAACCATTAAAAGCTATAATAAATGGTCAAATGGCTCCTTTAATAAAGAAATGGAAAATGAACGTAATAACCTTAGAGAAAAACTTTCTACTGTAGAAAGTTCTCTGACACTAAAAAGCAAAACTAAGCAAAAAAAGAATCATAAATCTTCCGATTTTAAAATAGGAGATGCCGTAAAAGTTTTAAGTCTTGGTCTAAATGGTACAGTAAGCACCCTTCCAAACGCCAAAGGAGATTTATTTGTTCAAATGGGTATATTACGTTCTAGCGTAAACATATCTGATCTTGAATTAATTGATGAAGAAGTAATAACTGCTCCTAATTTTCAAAGAACCAACAATGGAAAAATTAAAATGTCCAAAACTGCATCCATATCACCTGAGATTAACTTAATCGGTAAAACAGTAGATGAAGCCTTATCCATACTTGATAAATATTTAGACGATGCTTATCTATCCCATATACCTCAGGTAACCATAATTCATGGACGAGGTACTGGAGCGTTAAAAAACGGTGTTCATTCCCATCTAAAGAAAACCTCCTATGTAAAAGGCTTTAGAATTGGAGCTTTTGGAGAAGGTGACGGAGGAGTAACCATAGTAGAATTCAAATAGGAGGAATACAAATGATATCAAAACAAAAAATACTAATTGTAGATGATGACGTAAATATTGCAGAATTAATATCACTCTATTTAACAAAAGAGTGTTTTGATACCTGCATGGTACATGATGGAGAAGATGCCTTAGAAAAGTTTGAATCCTACGGCCCTAATCTAATACTTTTAGATCTTATGCTTCCCGGAATAGATGGTTATGAAGTATGCCGGGAAGTTAGAAAAAAATCCTCAGTACCTATAATAATGCTTTCTGCAAAAGGAGAGGTATTTGACAAAGTTCTGGGATTAGAGCTTGGGGCAGATGATTATATTATTAAACCCTTCGACTCAAAAGAATTAGTTGCACGCGTTAAGGCAGTCCTTAGACGTTTTAATGTTACTCCTCCAAAAGTAGAAACAAAACAGCAAGGCGACTATGTAGAATATCCTGATTTAGTTATAAATCAGTCCAATTACTCTGTTTACTATTTTAACAATCCCCTTGAAATGCCTCCAAAAGAATTAGAGCTATTATATTTTCTAGCGGCACATCCTAATCAAGTATTTACAAGAGAACAACTTCTAGACCACATCTGGGGCTACGAATACATTGGAGATACCAGAACTGTTGACGTTCATATAAAGAGATTAAGAGAAAAAATAAAAGATCACACTTATTGGAGCCTTTCCACCGTTTGGGGAATTGGATATAAATTTGAGGTGAAAAAATGAGATTCCCTTTAATCAGCAAACTAGTCATAAGCTATTTAATAATCGCACTTTCAGTCTTTGTTATACTTAACACCTTTGGAACAAAGACTTTAGAAAAAAATCAACTAAACGAAAAAAAGAACATTCTCTACAATGAAGCCAGTATTATATCTTCAGAATATATGACAATGTACTACAACAATAAAATGAGTGTTGAATACTTAAGTACCCAATTAAAAACAATCGACACATTTTTGGATGTAAGAATATGGACAGTTAACAAAGACGGAATAATAATTACAGATTCAAGAAAAAATGTAGATTTGACCGCTCCCATAAATGTTAACGATCTTGACAAAGAGTTTTTAGCCAATACCTTTTCTGACTATACATATTTTGAAGGGTATTTAAATGAGCCAAGCGTAAGTGTAGTCCTGCCTGTCTCCTCTGATTTTAAGGTAAAAGGTTTTATAGTAATTCATTCTCCTCTAAAAAACCTGGAAACAGAAAAAAACGGTTTTCTTGATATATTAAATTATAGTTGCCTAATAATATTATTAATTATAGGTATCATATTTTTATTTATAGCCTTTTTCACAATTCTTCCCCTTAAAAAGCTAAAAATTGCCGCCATGGAATACACCTCCAATAATTATGACTACACAATAAAACTAAGCGGAAACAACGAATTTACAACCCTCTCAAATGCCATGGACTTCATGGCAAAAGAACTAGCCAAACTTGATGATTACCAAAAGAAATTCATAGCAAATATATCCCATGATTTTCGTTCCCCCCTAACCTCAATAAAAGGTTATGCCGAAGCAATCCTAGATGGTACCATACCTGTAGACATGCAGGACAAATATCTAAACATTATTCTTTTTGAAACCGAACGTCTAAACAAGCTTACAGAAAGCCTACTATCATTAAATATGCTTGGAAACAATAAAAATGTATTAGATATAACCGTATTTGACATAAATCAAATCATCAAGCAAACAGCAGAAAGCTTTGAAGTCATCTGCAACGAAAAGAAAATAACCTTAAACCTAATATTTGTATCCAAGTATTTAATGGTTTCAGCCGACATAGGAAAGATTCAACAAGTCCTATACAACCTAATAGACAATGCAATAAAATTTAGCAACGCCAACTCCAGCATAAGAGTATCAACCTCAGAAAAAAATGACAAAATATTCATTTCAGTAAAAGACTACGGCATAGGCATACCAAAAGACAGTATTAAAAAAATATGGGAACGTTTTTACAAAACAGATCTATCAAGAGGCAAAGACAAAAAAGGAACCGGCCTTGGATTATCCATAACTAAAGAAATAATTCAGGCCCACGGAGAAAACATAAATGTAATTAGTACAGAAAACGTTGGAACCGAGTTTACTTTTTCTCTTGCAAAAGCAGCAGACAATTAATAAACCCATAAAACTTACAAATACCCCCTTCTACAACTTCTGATATTTGCAAAACGATGTCTTTTGAATACAAAATGACATAGAAAAATTCTTTCAATGCGTTAAATTAATTTTTCAGATGAATATGAGTGTATATATATCCACTCATATTCATCTGAAAAGTTCTCACAACCTAAATCATTCAAACACAATTCCCTACCACTTAAACCTATGAAGCTCCCCCTCTAACTGCATTCCACAAAAACCATTTTGTCTCAATGCTTCATACAAGACAATCGCAACCGAATTCGCTAAATTAAGAGATCTAATCTCTCCAATCATAGGTATCCTCATAGAATTATCCGGATTGTCAATAAGAATGTTCTCTGGGATCCCTGCACTTTCCTTACCAAACATTATATAACAATCCGATTCATATCTTATATCCGTATATGTATTTAGTGCTTTGGTAGTTGCCATATAAAGCTTATTAAATGACTTACTTTCTCCTATCCTTGTAGGTAGTACTTCTGGATTTTTGTTTAAGAAGTCATTAAAACTATCATAAATTATAACATCAAGCTTATGCCAATAATCAAGACCTGCTCTTTGTATTGATTTTTCATTAATTTTAAACCCCAATGGTCCAATTAAATGTAACTTAGTTCCTGTGGCTACACATGTCCTTCCAATGTTTCCGGTATTAGCTGGTATTTCTGGCTCAAAAAGTACTATATTCATAATACACCTTAATCTGATCTTACTGCAATGTTAATATCTATAACTTTATTGTCCTCATAAATTAAAGGAATACAAATGTTTTTGGTATAGTTCATAGAAAATGTTGCAGCACCTCTGCAAAGAGTTGGCGGTGTAATATCAATTCCAATTCCTTTCGTTGAAAAAACTGTTGCCGTATTACCAAGAATCATATTCCCTAATTCGCATATAGCACTCATTGATAGTTCATCCATCGCTGTAATTGGCATCATACACATCTTTGAAGCAATGTCACAGGCAACATCGTTTTCAAAGCATATCATAACCTGACCTCTCATCTCCCCTGTTACACCAATCATTATAACAATACTCTCACTATTAAATGCAGTGTCTTTTGCAATAGGCTTGCCTATCTTGGCATCTATAAAGCACATATCTTTAAGTACCTTAGTGGATGCGATTAAAAATGGATTTATATGTTCAGCATTCATTCCTGCCATAATGGTCTCCTCCTAAAAATCTACTACTTAGATTCTAACATACTTGTTACCACTATTTCAAGAAATATCGTAAATTATTCATATTTTTTATAATTGTTCACAAATCTACTTATTCTTTCTATAGCAATCTTTAAGTTTTCTAAAGAATATGCATATGATATTCTTAAAAACCCTTCCCCGCAGTCACCAAAAGCAGTTCCGGGTACAACAGCCACCTTCTCCTCATTTAAAAGCTTGGTTGCAAATTCCTCTGATGTCATTCCCATGCATTCAATAGAAGGGAAGACATAAAATGCTCCAAAAGGTTCAAAACATTTAAGTCCCATTTCATTAAAAGCATGTACCAAGTATCTTCTTCTTTGATTATATGCCTCTTTCATCATTGTAACATCCGAATCACCATTTTTAAGAGCTTCAATGGCTGCATATTGGCTTGTTGTAGGTGCACACATAATTGCAAATTGATGTATTTTTAACATTTGCTCGATAATTACTTTGGGGCCCAAAGCATATCCAAGTCTCCAACCGGTCATAGCATATGCTTTTGAAAATCCATTAATTAAAATTGTTCTCTCCCATAGTCCTTTAAGTGATGCAATAGATACATGCTCTCCCTTATATGTTAATTCAGAGTATATTTCATCTGATATAACATATAGGTCTTTTTCAATTATAATATCTGCAATATCTTCCAGATCTTGTCTGTTCATAATTGCACCTGTGGGGTTATTTGGAAATGGTAGTATCAAAATTTTTGTCTTATCTGTAATAGAATCTATTAATTCCTGCCTCGTAAGCTTAAAATTGTTTTCTTCTTTTAGATTAATAATAACCGGCTTTCCCCCTGCAAGAGTTACACAAGGTTCATAAGATACATAACAAGGCTGTGGAATTAATACCTCATCACCCGAATCCAACATCGCTCTAAGGGAAATATCAATTGCTTCACTTCCGCCAATTGTAACTAGTACCTCAGAATTAGAATTATAAGTAAGACCATATCTTCTATCCATGTATTTACAAATTTCATCTTTTAATGGTTTTAGCCCTGAATTGGATGTATAAAAAGTTTTACCCTTTTCTAAAGAATAAATTCCTTCTTCCCTTATATGCCAAGGAGTATCAAAATCCGGTTCTCCAACACCCAAGGAAATGGCATCTTCCATTTCACTAACTAAATCAAAAAACTTTCTTATTCCTGATGGTTTAATATCAACCACTAATTTTGATAATGGATTTCTCATGGAGTAACCAACATCCTTTCGTCCCTATCATTTTGCATTAAAGTCATACCGTGATCTTTATACTTCTTAAGTACAAAATGAGTTGCTGTACTTAATACTGATTCCATAGGTGCAAGCTTTTCTGATACAAACGTTGCAACCTCCTTCATACCTTTTCCTTCTATGATTACGGTCAAATCAAATCCTCCGGACATTAAATAAACAGCCTTTACTTCATTAAAATTATAAATTCTTTCAGCAATTTTATCAAATCCTAAACCTCTTTGGGGAGTTACCTTAATCTCAATAAGAGCCGTAACCTTTTCACTCTCGGTTTTATCCCAATTAATAAGAGCTGGATATCCACAAATAACATTTTCCTTTTCCATAGCCATTATCTCTTGCTTTACCAAACTTTCATCTAAATCAAGTATAATTCCAATATCTTTATAAGTAATTTTACTATTATTTTCTATAATGGCTAATATTTTTTCTCTCACAAAATCACAACTCTTTCTCTAATAATTTGTACAGTTCATCACCCCTTGGAGGTTCTAAAAATCTGCTTTCATCTTCATTAATAACTATTCTTTTATTAGTGGTATTAGTTCTTCCAATTACTGTAGCTTCAATATTACTATCATTAAGCATTTCTATTAATCCAAAAGAGTTATCTGTTGCAATTAAAATACTGCCTCCTGACAAAAGCATATATGGATTTAAATCAAAAAATTCACAGATTTCAACTGTTTCCTGCTTTAATGGAATTTTTCTTAAATCAACTACTATTCCTGTATTAGAAGAAGCACAAATCTCCCATAAAGCTCCATAAATTCCTCCCTCAAGGGCACTATGCATTCCAAAAACTTTAAAATCCTTTGCAATTTTAGCTTCTTTTATACAAGAAAGATATTCATTAAATCCTTTGGCACCATCAATAAATGACGTTGAGTATCTGGTGTTTAGCTCTTTTTCGTATTTATGTGCAATAATAGCACTGCCTTCAAGTCCAGCCCATTTTGTCATAACAATGTCTAAGGAAGCCTTTACATCCTGAGTTTTTATAAGTTCGTCCTTTAAGACCTTTCCTACACCAGTAACAGTCATTATTGGATTGGATACTGATTTCATTATATGGGTATCTGTTTTAATAACTTGTGCATTAAGCTCTTGGCACACACCGTCTATCTCCTGAATCATTGCTCTAAACTCTGATTCCTTTGCACTTTCAGGAAGAAAAATCGTTAATATCACACCAATAAGCTCTGCTCCACTGCAATAAACATCATTAGCAGCTTTATATATGGCTTTTTTCCCAATACTGTTTAATTCTCCTGTTATAGAATTGGTGGTCAGCGTAATTATATGCTTGTCATTAGTTCCAATAGCAGCTTTAGCTTCGCCAACTCTATGACCTATTATAACTTCGTCTCTTCTATGACGAATTTGCTTTAAAACAGATCGTTTTAAAACTGTTTCTGATAATCTGCCGACCTTCATTAATATTCTCCTAGATACTATTCTTGTATTTCATCACCATCTATTACAGGCTCGCCCTCAATAATATCATATTCATTATCTTCTGGTTCTGTAACCTGTTCAGTTGTAGGTTGTGTTGTCTGATCTTTTTTATTATCATTATTATTTTTAGCTGTATCATTGTTTTTTCCATCATTGGATGGCTTGTCAGTAGCAGTATCTGTGTTTTCAGTAGTGGCCTCAGTGGTAGTTTCTGCTTTCTTAGTTCCTAAAGTCACATATGCAGGAGATGCAGAATAATTACTTGAATTAATTTGAATTCTTTCAACTTCCACTCCATTATCATAAACAACCTTAAAACATTTTGCTTTGTGTCCATAGTGTGCCGCCTGAGTTACCTTTCTTTGTCCATCTGGTAAAGTAGGATCTTTTGTAACTACATCTTCTGGTGGCGGTGTTGTTTCAATCTCTTCCGAAATAAATGACAATGTTCTTGTTTTACTTCTTGTTTCTTCACCATAAATATTAAACGTAATAGATTTACCAACAGTATATGTTTCTATATAAAGAGGTGCCTGAGTATTATTTCTAAATTTAAAATCTTTATAGGTTCCGGCAATGGCAGCATCCCTTGACAATCCTACATAACTTACTGTCATAGAGTGAGGGAATCTTTCAACAATTTCAAGTTCAGCAAATAAAACAGCATTATAAAGGGTTGAGGAAACCTGACATACACCTCCGCCCACACTATCAATTACAACACCATTTTGGTATGCTCCGGCAGTCATATAACCGTTTTCCTCTGTAAATGGATTAAGTAGCTCATAACATGAAAGCACTTCACCCGGAAGTAATACTGTACCATTAATTAATTTGGAACCATTGGATAAGTTAGTTGCTCTTGAACTTGATGATGTTTCATATGTTGTTGTAAAAGTGCCTAAAACATCCTTAACCTTTTGAAATGTCTCTGTAGTGTATAATGGAATATCCTCCATCGTAACTAATCCAACAGAAAGTTTTGTGTCATCTATTTTTTCTGTAACCGCTGTATATACTTTTTCCACTGATTCGTCAACAAGTAGTTTTCTTCCTATTTCATGATTAGTTATTATAAATTGTCCATTAGCCCTTGAAATAGATGCATTTTTAGAAGGCATGTCATATTCTGTTGCAATCATTTCTACTAATTGTTGTATATTAGCTTTTTCTATTGAAAATTCAAGATTATAAACTAAAGAATTATGCTCTATATCTTTTAATTCCTTATATCTTTTTATAAGATTACCAGATTTGCCAACCTCTAATGCTTTTTCAATGTAATCATATGGTTCACACTTAAAGCCCAAATCTTTCATTGTGGTTGTTAGGCTTCCTTTTTCAGTTGTCAATTCAATTTCCTTGTTTTCAATATCCTGAATATACTGACCAAGCATTTGTTCTGCTTCTTGTTTAGTCTTACCACCTAAGTGTATGTCATTAACATAAACTCCATCACAAACAGTCTGCTCCTTATTATCTGCAAGAACATTATTTGCAGTAACGGTAAAAATTGTAAAAAACATTACAAAACTTAATAAAACGATAAAATATTTTTTCATTCTAAAATCCCCTTTAAAGTGTTAAAACTAATTTTACACATAATTGCTTAATTTATCAAGATGAATTTTTCTGATTTTTTTTGATTTTATAATTTGACATTTGTGCAATTATTATGTATATTTACCTTAAGCTATATTAAATTAACAATGATGCAATTGTTGGTACTACTAAGGCAAGTATTAGTAACACTATAATTACCCTTGATATTAACCTTCTGGTTTTAGAATTGTTAAAATTCATATTTATCACCTCTTTACTATATTTGAAAGGAATGTTTACTTTGCCAGTTTTTTTAATAATTGTTATAATTTTTGTTGTGTGGCTCCGTTATGAATCTTCTAAAGTCAATAAAGCCTCAAAAGCGGAATCCGAATCATTTTGGGACAAAGAAAGAAAGTCTCATTTTGTGAGAAAGGTTGATCTTAATACCCTTGATTATATTCAAATCCCCTTAGACAAATTACCATTTCTTAATACTGATGATGAAGAACTTATAGCATGTCAGTCCAAAATAAATGATTATGCTAAGGCGAGGATTCTTAATCTTACTGGAATTACCAATACTGATTTAAAGTTACAATATGGTGCTCAAAATATTACCTTTTTATCAACCTATGATCATAATTTTACGCTGCTTGCCAGAACTTTATACACCTGGGGTAAAAGACTATATGATTTAGATTATATAAAAGAATCCAAAACCGTACTTGAATATGGTATAGAATGTAATACAGATGTTATGAATCATTATATTTTACTATGTAAAATATACTCACAGGAAAATAATCCAGATGGTATCGATTCACTAATAAACAGTGCCAATAGTATTAATTCATTATTGAAAGAATCTATCATCAAAAATCTTATTAAAGAAAAAGAACTTTTGAAAGGATCTACCAGCTAATCTTTCCATAATTTAAAATAATTCTATCAATCTCTCTTGATGCTTCGCTCTTTGTGTAAGTATCAAGAGACCGATTATTATCTATTTTATGATATTTTATCAAATTGTTCAAGTATGATTTTTGTTTTGTTGTAATTTGTTCATCCTTTTTTATTTTAACTTTCATTTTATGAGGTCTAAAAACATTATTATTATTTTCATAGAAGCTATCATACATCTTATCATATAAACATTTTGTTGCATATGCATCCTCATATGCCCTATGAGCTTTAGCATTAACAATGCCATAGTATTTACAAAGATTTTCTAAACTCCTGCTTTCTAAATCAGTCAAAAAAATTCTTGCTATCCTTAGTGTGTCTATTCCATCTTTTTCATATTCATAACCCAGCCTATATGCATTAATTTTTAAAAAACTATAATCAAAAGGCAGATTATGTCCCATTATCGGAAAGTCTTTGCAAAATTCTACAAAAGAAGGAATCACATTATTAATTATGTCCTGTCCGGCTATCATAGAATCATCAATTCCTGTTATCTCTGTAATTAAATGGGGAATTTTTATCTCAGGATCTATTAACCTTGAAAATTTATCTACTATCTGATTATTTTCTACCTTGATTGCTCCAATTTCAATTATTTTATCAAAATCGGGGTTTAAACCGGTTGTTTCTATATCAACAACTATGTATTTATTCAATTTATCTCTCCTATTCATTATTTTTACATATATCATTTAAAAAACACTCATTACATTTTGGACTTCTTGCAGTACAAATACTTCTACCATGAGCAATTACTTGTATATTGTATCTTATCCAATGTTCCTTTGGCAGTGCTTTCATGAGATCTGTTTCAATTTTTACAGGATCATCCTCATTTGTCAGACCCAGCTTTTTAGAAATTCTTTTAACATGAGTATCTACTACTATGCTTGGGTCATTAAATATATTTCCTCTTATTACATTCGCTGTTTTCCTTCCAACTCCACCAAGAGTTACCAGATCTTCAATCTTTCTTGGAACCTGACCATTAAAGTTATTAATTAACTGATTACAGCATTTAATAATATTGTTTGCTTTATTTTTATAAAATCCCGTAGAATGTATATCCTTTTCCAATTCACTTTGATTAGCATTAGCAAAGTCTTCAATTGATTTGTATTTTACAAATAAATCTTTCGTAACAATATTAACTCTCTCATCTGTACATTGTGCACTTAAAATAGTTGCTATTAATAATTGCCACGCATTCTCATGGGTTAAATAACATCTAAGCTCAGTAGAATAATATTCATCAAGCCTTGGTAATAGTATTTTAACCCTTTCCTTTTTAGTCAACCCTGTCACTCCTTTAATCCATCACTAATAACTGATTAATTATTATGGTATTTGCACTATGATTTAATAAGCTTCTATTTAAATAATCAAATAATATATAATTATCACACTTAACTGTCTGGCCTGTTTGTGATGTTTTTAAAATATCTATAGAGAATCTTTCTATATGTGTTAATCGGCTTATTTGCTTATTAGTATAACCTTTATACCCTTCCAAATATTTGAAGGTCAAATCTTCCTTTTGAAATATTTTTATATACATCTCTTTAATATTGTCATTTGGTTTGGCAAATTCCGGTCTGCTTTTTAAATTTTCTCTTAAGTACAATTCATAAACTAATATTTCTTTAAATGCCTCTATATCTATTTCAAAGTTTCTTATCTCATATAGCTCTTTTGCAAATTCTAGCAAAATATCATATCTTGCAATTCTTTTATGGCTACGACTGCTGTAATGGTTATTCTCATAAAAATCAGATAGCTCCTCATAAAAATTAAATGGTGACTCAAAGAAATTTAATAAGTATTCTATGGCGTTAGTAAATTGCCCTGAATTATAATAAGTTTCTACCATGCTTTCAACAGATTTTAGCTTAATTACTTCATCATAGCTAAGCCAGTTTGTATATAGTACTTCATATGGAGCTTTTGATTTAAAAACGATTCCATATTCCTTACTACAATTATACATATCAGCTCCTTTCAATACTTTCAAAAATCCCAATTGCAACTGCTCTGGCTTTAAACCATAAACCTGATTAAAAGAATTTCTAAAAGATTGATAATCTTCATAAGGAAGACCAGCTATTAAATCAAGATGCTGATGAATATTATTATATTGGTTGATTTTATTCACTGAGTAAGCTAATTTATTGAAATCTGTTGTTCGATTTATAGCTTCAATCGTTAACTCATTGGTAGATTGTACACCAATTTCTAATTGTATTAGCCCTTTTCTAAAATTACTTATTAAATTTAATTCCCTTTCATTCAGTAAATCCGCCGATACCTCAAAGTGAAAATTAGTTATTCCATTGTCATTATCATGAATATACTTCCATATTTCATAAGTTCTTTCCCTGTTACAGTTAAAAGTTCTATCTACTAATTTAACTTGAGAAACTTTATTATCAAGAAAGAATTTAATTTCTTTTTTAACTAATAAAAGACTTCTATATCTGACACTTTTATCCACCGAAGACAGGCAATAGCTACAGTTAAAAGGACATCCTCTGCTGGTTTCATAGTATAATATCTGGCTTTTAAATTCTTCAATATTATCATATGGAAATATAATTTCATCCATATTCATTGGATTTCTAGGTTCATTTATAATTATTTCTAACCCTTCATTTCTATATGCAATTCCCTTTACTTTAGAAACGGGCTTATTATTTAAAGAGCACTCAACCAACTCCTTGAATGTCTCTTCTCCCTCTCCAATTATTATTTTATCAATAAAATCCCATTCCTTTAATTTTTCTAAGTAGTCAAAAGATACCTCTGGTCCTCCAAGCCATATCTTTGCTTCTGGAAGTATTTTATTAAGTTCAACAGAAAGCTCTTCTATCATATTTATATTCCAAATATAGCATGAAAAACCTATAACATCCGGCTTTTGCTTATATATATCTGTTAGAATATCTTCTGTATAATGATTAATTGTATACTCCTTAATCTCTATGTAACTAGAATATTCCTTTGCAAAAGCCTTCAAATTATATATTGCCAGATTTGTATGTATAAATTTTGCATTTATTCCTACTAATAATATTTTCATTATAATTTCCTTCTTCTATCTAACTTTAGTTATTATTACATATCTCAATTAATCCACATATATTAAAAGTCAAAAGTTTATTTCATAATACTGTAACTATAAATATACTCTTTATTTTATTTGAATTTTACAACAAATTTATCCTTTGGGGAGCCTGCAAATGCAATATATCCTCCTTTTTCAAGGGTCAGAGTCTTCTCTCCACTTATATATGAATTATAAACCATTTTTCCATACGAATTATACTGAATAATTCCTGAATTATTTGGTATTGTTACTTTAATCTTTTTGCCATTTAAATTATTTCCAATCTTGTACCATAATGTCATTCCATCGGACTTAATTGTATAGATTGATCCATCTTTGGACGTCATTGATTTTAACTTTCTTTCATCAATGTATGTATCTGTTCCAATGGTTAAATATTCTACATTATCTATCTTATAAAAATTATAATCATGAACATCCCTGCCATTTATAGCTGGTATTTCCAAAATATTAACAGCATTATTTTCATCAATTATCTTAGCATTATTTACATAACCCGATATTCCTTTATTTAATTCTAAAAAAAGAATAGGAATGTAATCCAGATAATTTTGAGATGTATATTTTTCACTAATACAAAGATAAATATTTCCATTACGTGTTTTCCAAATATTTTCAACTTCCTTAGTAAGCTTATTATTTGTTAATTTTTGAGCTAAAAGTTGAGAAATAATGGTCTGCCCAAGCCCTGAATATTGAAAATAGCTACTTGAATAAATATAATCTTTTCCATTGCTTGCATGTATAAATTTAATATATTCCCCTCCGTCCGGGCTGACAAATTTTCCATCTACAGTATATTTATATATAATAGGATCATTATAGCTATCATCATATAAGCATAAATCACCGGCTTTATTAAATTTAACTTCATATGTATCTGAATTTGATCCATAGATGCCTGTATATTTTTTTAGCCCTACTGGTGTATTATTTTTAGTTGGTGCCTTAAATGTTTTATTAGAAAGTACTTTTTCTATAACTCCCTTGTCTTCTAGTGCCTTTGTCAAAATTTCTTGAGCAACTACTTGATTATATGAACTGCTTCCTCCTACAGTAATAATTGCGATTGACATATTATGTTCTGGTAAAACAGTTATATTACTATGTGAAAAACTTGAATCTCCTCCCTTAGTAAGAGCCTTTATATTATACCTTGTGAATGGATATGTATTAACACTATCCCAACCAAGACCATAACTTATTGTATTCTCATCCTCAATTCCTTCCATCCAGAAACCATTTAAAAACTCATTATTCTGCGTACTTAGAGCTGATTCTTTGGTTAATACAGGGTTTGAGTCTCCCATAAATATTTGAGTGAATCTACATAGATCTTCTGCGTTTGTATAAATTCCTGCTGCTCCAATAGCATTAAACGCATCGTATGGCAATTCATTTTTACTTGATGGTGTAAATACTTTCGCAAATTGTATTTCTTCAATTCCATCAAGTAATGTTTTTGTATTTTGTAATTCTAGTAAAGAAGTAATATTTTCTTTAATGTATGTGGTAAAATCCATTCCACTTACATATTCAACTAATATTTCTGCCAATGTAAAACCATCATTACTATATACTGAAAATGAACCAGGATTGGCTTTCAACCTTTGCACAGATAAATTTTTTAAAAAATTATCGTGGGCATATGTATCGGCATCTCCTAATAAATTAACATTTCTAAATGAGCTTCCCATTATTCCACTTGAGTGGTTTAAAAGCATTCTTGGAGTAATTTCCTTATATCTCTCATCTGCCATGGTAAAGTCATTTATATAATTAATTACAGGATTATCCAAATCAATCTTGCCTTCATCAACCAATTTCATAACTGCCACAGTTGTAAATATCTTACTTATAGACGCTATGCAATACATGTTTCTTCTTGCGACCTCTTCACTTTCAGATTTTTTATATTTATCATAAGCTTTAGATAAAATAAATTCTCCACTATCAATTATTGCCACTTGTGCACTTGTAACACCATATTTATCAAATAGAACCTGAATTTTCTTTTTAGCAATTTCAATTGTTTTTGAATAGTCTACCTTTTTATCGGTTACAACTCCTGATGCATTAGTTTCACTTGCATATGAAACATTACTGGTTGTTACAAGAAGTGTTAAAAGCATAAGGCTTGTTAGTATTTTTTTTATTTTAATATTTTTTAACATTTTACTCTCCCTTTGGTTTACTAATATTTCAAATTAATTATACTACGTTTTCAAAATCATGTAAAGATAAAGGATTTCTATAATATAAATATAAACTAAGTCTTTAATATTTTCTTCTCTTGGTTATTTTCATAATCTATTAATCCATTATAACTACAATGTAATTTAGTGCTATACACAAATAAATAGTTACTACTCACAGCTTTGTTGAGGTTGGTCTCGAAAAAGTCCTTAATGTAGGCTGTGAAATTAATTTACTGTATTGAAGGACTTTTTCATTGACCTAATTACTTTTATATTGATTTTTTTTATATTGTTTTTTATAATGTGATTACAGGATTTTATGACTGAGTACTTATACAGGGAGCGTTAAATATGAGAAAGTTTAAGTTATTGTTAATAATTACCTTAACTGCAACTCTAATAATTGGGTGTTCAAAAACGAATGTAACTATCAAGTGTTTACTGACTAATACATCTTACAGTGAAATAACAGATAGTTTAGACTTTAATGCTTGGGTAAGTAATGGTGATGATACTTATATTGATAATGGCTCTTGGCTTGTTTTTCACCCTAAAGATTATGGATTATCAAAAGGCAAAGATGGGGATTTGTATGAAATTACTGTTAAGGTATATAAGGATTCCTCTTTTGGCTCTTCTGGTATCATCTCAGCCAAAAAACTAAATGATACTGTAGATGTTAATAAAGTTTATGAACAGTATAAGGCATCATGTGGCGAATATTCTTGTGAAGATATCCTAAGATATCCTAAGAAATATCGGGGAACTTATATGAAATTCTCTGGGGAAGTTTTTCAAATAACTTCTGAAGAAGAAGATCGAGTTTGTTTTTTGTTGTCTACAAGTGAAGAAGATGGATATATCAATGTTATTTATGATCGTGGTGCTGACGAACCCCGAATTTTAGAAGGTGACCAAATAACTGTATATGGTGCATACTACATATTATATAATTACACTAGTTTACTTGGCACCCAAAAAAGTATTCCCCAACTTTCTGGCAAATTTTGTGAATTCGACTAATTTTATTTACCTTACACTGGGGTACTTTATAATTATGTTATTACCCAAATATTGGACATTTATTACGCACTTCCAAACTAAAAGTAGAAAAAGAAAATCTTCCAATGGTAATACAATCGAAATCAAACCTTATATAGCCTATAAAAAGATAGCCTTACTTAAGATATTATAATTTAAAAAGTAGGTTTTTAATTAAGTCAAGAAATATAATCCTCTTGAATAGTGTCAAATTTACTGTTATCTTGAACATTTGTCGATGTATTTTATTGCATTTTATAGTATCTATTATTATCTTTGGACGCTAAATAGTCGCTAAAAGTTCTAGTTATAATATCTCGTTGAGTATATATAAATTATAATTTTATAATGTAGAATACAATAGTCTTCTTGAATAACAAACAAATTCTTGATATAATGATTTCATCAAGATAGAACGATTAAGGATAACTTAGAAACTTAGTTCCTGCCAGTTGATTACCCCTTTGCTAATTTTTATTATATTAAGTTTACAACTTATTACATAATGAAAGGGGTGATGTGCAACGAATACAATGGAAGTTTTGACACTATGCCTTGTACTATTTTCTTTTGGCAGTCTACTTATTGGACTCATTACACTTATTGTAAAACTGACAAACAAAAAATAGGTTATCCTCTTCCCGCAAAGTTGTAGGATAACCTATTCATTTGGTAATCAACTGACGCTTGCTAGTGTCTTTGATTATTTCTACCTTGATTATAACAGAGGGTTCTTGAAATTTCAAGTACCCTTTTGTTATTTACAAAAATTTATTATAGGCTAAATTATTTTATATATTTTCCTTGCTAGTGGATTAAAGGTTTCTGAAAGTAAAAAATAGTCGATACCCCACTCTAGGTCTTAGAACTTCTTATAACTCCGCTTAGTGACTTTCTTAAATTGTATTGAATCTTCTCTTTGATGTATGGTAGAATGGTTTTATACGCTAATGACATTTGAATTATTATTGTAGCGAATTTATATTAGGAGGTGAAATTAATTGAAATTATTACTTCTGTTCGGAGATGCCGCCGTGGGGAAAATGACGGTTGGTCAAGAGTTAGTAAAAATCACTGATTTTAAATTATTTTATAATCACCTAACTATTGAACCTGTTATTGAAGTCTTTGGTCAATATAATAGTACAGTTACTGAAAGATTAAGAAAAGTCTATTTTGAGGAATTTTCAAAATCAGATAATTATGGGCTGATTTTTACATTTATGTGGGCGTTTGACCTAAAATCTGATTGGGAATATGTAGAGTCCATTTGCAATACTTTTCGTAAAAATAACTCCCAAATTTATTTTGCGGAGTTGGTAGCACCAACGGAAATAAGGCTAGAAAGAAATGTTTCAGAGAACAGGCTGAAATATAAGGCTTCAAAAAGAAATGTTCAAGCATCAAATGAATTTCTGTTAACCCATAACCATCGTTGTGTTAGCCAAGATGGTGAAATTCCATTTGAAAATTATATTAAAATTGATAACTCTAAACTATCGCCTACTATTGTAGCGAAAATGATAAAAGAAAAATTTGATTTGTAGATTATAAGCATTTTCGATGTGGTATAGTTTTAATTAAAACCTCCAGATTACAGATATTATTAACATAACAAAAGTCTAACCTTAGTTTTATGCCATAGGTTAGACTTTAATACTTTACACAATGTATGAGGTTAGATTACTTTAATCGAATTATTCCTTTATGGTATGTTAGCCACTTTAGATATTTATGCTTATTCCTTTAGTGAATTAGATAAAAAGGCTTTCGAAGCCATTGAAGGCATTCTATGAGAAAGCACGTGTAGAGTGTCTTTTTTGTTTATAGTACCTTATAGTACCCTTGGGACAAAAAAAGCTTCAGACAAACGCTGAAACCCTTGATTTTACTGACTTTTTTATAAGCACGAGACGGGATTCGAACCCGCGACCCTCGCCTTGGCAAGGCGATACTCCACCACTGAGCCACTCGTGCATAAGCGGGTGATGGGAATCGAACCCACGTATCTAGCTTGGAAGGCTAGTGTTCTACCATTGAACTACACCCGCATATTAAATTAAATGCCCAAAGCCGGAATCGAACCAGCGACACGAGGATTTTCAGTCCTCTGCTCTACCAACTGAGCTATCTGGGCTAACTGTTGCTTGACAACAAAATTAATTTTAACCTATTTCACTTACTTTGTCAATACCTTTTTTTGTTTTTTCAGTAAAAATGTTGTTACTAGTTTACTATTCACTACCTGATTAATATTAGGCCAACAAAAAAGTCCTTCAATAACAGCAAAAAGCTCAACCCTAATCAAAAGGTTGAGCTTTACAATATAAAATGCCGGCAACCGGAATCGAACCGGTACGGGAGATTAGTCCCGCAGGATTTTAAGTCCTGTGCGTCTGCCTGTTCCGCCACGCCGGCATAAAAAAGAAATTCTTCTTTTTCAATGGATGGAGAAGGATTCGAACCTTCGAAATCGTCGATAACAGATTTACAGTCTGCCCCCTTTGGCCTCTCGGGAACCCATCCATAATTTTATTAGATGTCCTAACAAGATAAAATTATAGCACATCTAATAATAAATTGCAAGTAAAATTTTATTTTTTTATTTCTAATAATCTATCATTACTTCGAATAATAACTTACTATTTTTAATTGCTTGCCCGTTTAAAAACCTCAGCAACTTTAACCCGCAAATTTGAATACACAGCTTTTAGATGTATATTTATTTCTGTTTTGTAAATTTGTACTACTCTTTGCACAACTCAAACAAAAATACCAATCTAAAATCGTCAGTTTTCCTACTCAGTTCATCAAACCATCTTAAGCACAACCGAAGAAATCTGTCCCATAGTAATCTCTAACTTCCCATCACGAACCTCATAAATTTCCGAATCCATACTATGCCCTTCTTGAGTGGTAACAATTAGCCTTTCCATTTTATCTTCGTTAGTTATTCCCATTTCCCAAACAGGAATCTTAACTTTATAATCCTCATAATTATTGTTTACAACAACCACCATTTTCTCAGATTTATTAAATCTGCCAAAACTAATAATCTTATGGGAACCAAATAAGAAAGCTATTGAGCCATTTTTAAGCACACTGTTATCTTTACGAATCCTTATCAAATCCTTGTGAAGCTGAATCAACTCTAAATCTTCATTCCCCCAAGGATATGTTCTTCTGTTGTCAGGATCAGTCCAGCCACATAGACCAGCCTCATCACCATAATAAATAGTAGGTGCACCTACCCAAGTCATTTGAACCACAACCGCTTCACGTAAAACACCTTTATTTACGTTTTGATTAGCTGCCTCTGGTCCCATGGAAGCCGTTCTTCCAACCTTACGATTAGTTCTTGTTAAAAATCTTGAATGATCATGGTTTGAAAGCTCATTCATGGCAACATTTAAAGACTGAGGTAAAAATCTTGACATATGGTGACTCATAGCTCCAAAAAAGGAATCAAAATTACCTAACAAATCTCCTCTAAACTCATCACTGTGCTTTTCAACACCTGTTAAAAACCATGTTAAGGGTTCCATAAATGCATCATAGTTCATTACTGTATCCCATTCATCTCCTTGTAACCATGAACTAGGATCTCCATAATGCTCCGCTAAAATAATTGCATTTGGATTTGCTTCTTTTACATTTCTTCTAAATTCCTTCCAGAACTTATGATTATAATCATTAGAATGACCTAAATCTGCTGCCACATCTAGTCTCCATCCATCCGCATTAAAAGGAGGAGAAACCCACTTTCTGGCTATTTTCATTATATATTCAAATAAAAGAGGAGAACCTTCATAATTAAGCTTTGGTAAAGTATCATGTCCCCACCAACCATCATATTTTTGATTGTATGGCCAACTATTTCCATCTCTGAACTTAAAGAAAGAATTATAAGGGCTATCTTTCGATACAAATGCACCTTTTTCATAGCCATCTTCTTTTTCGTATATTCTTTCTCTATCAAGCCACTTATTAAAAGAACCGCAATGGTTAAATACACCATCAAGTATAACCTTCATGCCTCTTTTATGGATTTCCTCAACAAGCTCAATAAATAATTGATTGCTTGCCTCCAAATTTTCCTTATTAGTAACCCTTGATATATACTTTGATGCATGTATGTTTGCATTCTCGTGGTATTCCAATGTTCTTCCTTCATCTTTTACAATTCTTCCAAAGTGAGGATCAATATAGTCATAATCTTGTATATCATATTTGTGATTAGAAGGCGATACAAATATAGGATTAAAATATATTACTTCTACACCCAAATCCTGTAAGTAGTCTAATTTATCCATAACGCCCTGCAAGTCTCCACCATAGAACTCTCTTACACCCATAGACGCTGGGTATTTATTCCAATCAGTAATTCTTGCTGTTCCTTCACCTATATATATATATTCTCTATCCAAAACATCATTTGTAGGATCTCCATTATAAAATCTATCAACAAATATTTGGTATATTACAGCACCTTTTGCCCAGTCCGGAGTCTTGAATCCCGGAACAATTTTAAAACTGTAATAATTTTGAATATCCTTTGATGCTCCCCTTTGATTATAATAGCATTTTACCCTGCCAGCATTTATTTCAAAATAATAATCTACTGGTTCATCATTTAATTGAATTATTCCCTCATAATAGTCAAACAATTTATCCGAACTCATTTTAACCATTAATTGCCTGTTATCACCAAAAACCAAAAACACTGAATCCACATTATCTCTGGCGGTTCTAAACGTAATCTTAACCAAGTCATTACACATAGGCTCACATGGATTTCTATAATCTTTTGTTCCATCACTAAATAATGCTCTTCTATTAAGAATTGGTTTCATATTTTCTATATATAATTGTAACTTTAAATTTTCAGATAAATGGTTGAAGTTAATATTAGAATTCATATCGTAACTTCCTCCTTTTCATTGCGTATTACTATATTTTATAATATTTACTTCAAATATACAAGTATAATATTTATTTTCGTTAATAATCTATTAGTATCTAATTTACCCCAATTTTTGTTAGATATAGACAGTAAAAAGGACAGCCATCGTTCTGCTGTCCTTTTTAGGAGAAGGTATTTTGTTTCTTATGGGGGTATAACAAAAAACTATATAATGTATGGGGGGGGTTTACAATACATAGTATACCACTAAAGAACCAAAAAGTCTGCACAAAGATAAAAAATATTACAGCATAAAATTGTAGAAATTTCACAGGGTATTTTTTACTATTTCTTTAAATTATTATTGTATTTTGAACAAAACACTCTTCATTTAGCAAAGTTTTTTTTACTATTTAATAGGCGTTAAACCTTAAGACTTTTTATTAAATTTAACGCCAAATATTTATTCTGTTTATAGGTGGCAACATAATACTTGATTTTTCCAATATTTAACTCCACATATATAGCACTAAATAGTAGAAATAATATCGCTATCTTTTTTATTGACAAATAAATTTTCAAATTCTTCTCTAGTAATTCTTTCTCTTTCCATTAGTAAATCAGCACAACTATGAAGTACATCTTCATACTCTTTTATTATCCTTTTTGCCTCTTTATAACACTCATCAATAATTCTTTTTACCTCAGTATCAATTAAGTTGGCAATGTTTTCACTATAACTTCTGGCATGAGCCAAATCTCTTCCAATAAATACTTCACTGTCATCATTGTCATAATTAACCAATCCAAGTTCCTCAGACATACCATATTGAGTTACCATAGCACGAGCTGTTTTAGTTGCCACTTTTATATCTTGAGAAGCACCTGTTGTAATATCGTCAAAAATTATCTCTTCTGCTATTCTTCCGCCTAAATCAACAATTATGTTTTGACGCATTTTACCTTTTGTATTAAACATTTCATCTCTTTCTGGAAGAGGCATTGTATATCCGGCTGCCCCTGTTCCTGTAGGTATAATTGATACTGTATACACAGGTCCTACATCTGGAAGTACATGAAATAAGATTGCATGACCTGCTTCATGATATGCCGTAATTTTTCTTTCTTTTTCGGAAATAACTTTGCTTTTCTTTTCTGTTCCTATTCCAACTTTAATAAATGATCTCTTAATATCTTCATCTACAATAAATGTTCTATCTTCCCTTGCCGCAAATATAGCTGCCTCATTTAAGAGATTTTCTAAATCCGCACCTGTAAATCCGGCTGTTGTTCTTGCAATTTGTTCTAAATTAACATCCTCTGCTAATGGTTTTCCTTTTGCATGAACCTTTAAAATATCCTCTCTTCCCTTAACATCAGGTCTTCCAACTGCTACCTTTCTGTCAAATCGTCCCGGTCTTAAAATAGCCGGATCAAGAATATCTACACGGTTTGTAGCTGCCATTACAATAATGCCTTCATTAACACCGAATCCATCCATTTCTACAAGTAACTGGTTAAGTGTCTGTTCTCTTTCATCGTGTCCACCACCCATACCAGTACCTCTTCGTCTTGCTACAGCATCTATTTCATCTATAAAAATAATACAAGGTGAATTCTTCTTTGCATCTTCAAACAAATCTCTTACTCTGGATGCACCTACACCAACAAACATCTCAACAAAATCAGAACCAGAAATACTAAAGAATGGTACTCCAGCTTCGCCTGCCACAGCTTTTGCAAGCAAAGTCTTACCGGTTCCCGGTGGCCCCACTAATAAAACACCTTTCGGGATTCTTGCTCCCACTTGTATATATTTTTTGGGGGTCTTTAAAAAATCAACAATTTCTTTTAATTCTTCTTTTTCTTCATCCAATCCTGCTACATTTTTAAATGTAACTTTTTTATTCTCATCAGTTGTCATCTTTGCACGGCTTTTACCAAAATTCATAACTTTACTGTTGCCACCACCACCAGAAGCCTGATTAGACAAGAATGTAAATAATATAAAAATCACTACAATAATCAACAAATAAGGCAGAGCCTTTGTAAAAAACCAATTAGGTTTTGATACATCCTCCATCTTATAATTTGATATTCCATTATCTTTTAATAATTGAGTTATGGCATTAACATCGGATACATAAAAATGCTCAACGTCATCATTGGGCTTTACAACTATAACTTCGCCAGTAGGTACTTCTTCATTTTGTTTTATTTCTATTGATTTATAGTTTTTATTTTGTATATCAGTAACAAAATCTCCATACTGATAAGATTGGTTACCATTATAATCAATGTTATCAGCTAAAGCCATTGCTATTAATATTATAATTAATATTACAGCATAAAAACCTAATCCTTTCATTTGTTTTTTCAAAACACAACCTCCTTTATTTCCTAAATTAATTATATTTTATTTTTGCTTTATTATACCTTTATTTATGATTCTATAACCCCTATATAAGGTAAGTTCCTATATTTTTGTGCAAAATCAAGGCCATAGCCCACAACAAATTCATCTGGAATATCAAATCCAACATAGTCAACCTTAACCTCGGTTACCCTTCTTTCAGGCTTATCAAGTAAAGTACATATTTTTAAGCTCTTTGGATTTCTAGCTTGAAACATGTTTACCAAATGGCTAAGTGTATTTCCAGAATCAATAATATCCTCTACAATAAGTACATCCTTGTCTTCTATAGGATCATCCAAATCCTTTACAATTTTTATTCTTCCTGTACTCTCTGTTCCGTCTCCATAACTAGATACAGACATAAAGTCCATTGAAACTGGAATAGTTATTCTTTTTGCAAGTTCACATGTAAAAAAGATGCCACCTTTTAATATACATATTAAATGTATAGATTTTCCCTCATATTCACTGCTGATTAGTTTTCCCAATTCCTCAATTCTTTTATCCACTTCTTCTTCTGTTAATAACACTCTGATTTTATCCGACATCTTTATTACCTCCATCAATTTTTATCTCTAGCACCAGCTTAGTATTATCTGTTATTTTATATGCTTCACTAATTCTATATCCAACTATCCATATTATATGGTGCCCATCAGCCACTAAAAGAATCTTATCTCTGTCTTCTCTTGGGATCTTTTCGTCTATAAAGAAATTCTTAAGCTTCTTTTTCCCGCCTCTTATTTCAATATAATCTCCCTCGCATCTGGTTCTTAGTTGAATAGTGTTACTTATTTTATCACAATCTATTAACTTCGTATATACATTTTTCTCAATTATTAGATTTTTTTTATATTTAGATAATGTAAAGGATATGTTCTTATCTATAAATGGGCAATAAAAGCTGCTAGGCACTACCACATCCTCTAAATATTTAATCCCTCTGGAAATTATATCCATTTTATTGTTGTTTAAATCTCCAACATACAAAATAATATGTCTGTAATCTTTTATTGCAATCAATCCATAAGGTAAATTAATTCTTTTCCCAACTTCTTTTTCCATTAAAGACAATATTTGCATTATATGTGTCGATTCTATATCTTTTAATTTACCAATTAATCTTAATATAACTTCCCTTACTATTCCTTTCCTTATTACAATATCTTCATAATTTAAATTATTAACATTTAAATTATATTTATCGCTACTAATTGTAACGACTCTATCATATCCTTGAATAATATTTTTACTAACATAAGAGTCTATTTCATTTAACATATTGGCATTTCTTACAATATTTTCTTTGACTTTGCTATTAATGTTATTCTCTACATATGCCAATACCTTTAATCTGATTTTATTTCTAGTATACTCCTCTAAAAAATTAGTTTCGTCTTCACGATACTCTATTTTGTTACTTTTTAGATAATTTTCAATTTGAGCTTTTGTTAAACATAACAACGGTCTAATAATGTTATCCCTTACAGATGCAATACCCGTCAGTCCTCTTATTCCGCTTCCTCTAAACAAGTTAATAAGAACGGTTTCTGCATGGTCGTCCATATTATGTGCAACTGCAATTTTATTTCCATTATTAGCTATCCTTATTTCTTCAAAAAATTCATATCTGCAATTTCTTCCTGCCTCTTCTTCAGAAATCTTCAGCTTTTTAGATAGCTTTCTTACATTTACTTTTTTGCTATAGATAGGAACTTTAATTTTTTCACATAATACTTTTACAAACTCCTCATCCATATCGCAAACCTTATCTCGTATTCCATGATTTAAATGTGCTGCAAAGATATCTAATTCGTAAAACTGCTTTAATTCGTTCAACAAAAACAGGAGGCAGATAGAATCAGAACCTCCAGATACTCCAACTATAATCTTGTCTCCGTTTTGGATCATATTATTATCTTCTACATATTTTAATACCATACTTAACATATAAAAACCTCTTAAATTAAATTATTGGTTGTAATTTTATTTCAACATAATATATTGTATCATATTCTTTTTAAAATTCAACTGTTTTCTGTGAGGTCACTGAAAAAGTCCTTGATTTAGGTTGTGTAAATTTTTCAGATGAATATGAGTGTATATATATCCAATCGTTTGCCTCACCCTCCTTCTTCATCTAGTTTCATCTGAAAAATACTGGGTTGAGTCAGAAAAAAGGACTGTTTACAGTCCTCTATTTATCCCTTAAATAATTACTTTTTTCTCAAGGCATATGCCCCTATTATTTCAAGATGTTTTGCCAGTCCGCCCTGTTATACAGAATTCTGATAATATGTGCTATATCTAATAATTCATCGTAGATATAAAAAATATTATAGTTGTCATAATGAGTCGTCCGAAAACCTAATTCAGCCAACAAAAAGTCATTTACAAGTTGATGCTCTTTTGGGAAAAGTTCTAACTTTTCAGCAGTTCAACAATCCCATCAACAACCTTTATAGACGATTGAGGATTATATAAAATGTCTCTTATATAATCCTCAATCCTTATTAAGTCATATTATGCTGGCTGAGTAAACATAACTTTACTCATGCTCTTTTTCCTTTGGCTGATTCTATCTTTCAGAGACTCAATACTAATTTCTCGTCCTTCCTTCATTGCTTTGTATCCTTCTCCAAGCAAGGAATACAATTCCAATTTTGTTTCATTTGGATTTGATTTATCAATTTCCTTTTGAGCTAATATCATAAAAGTACACCTCCAATTCATTTCTATATATAGAAATGCACAGATATTTTGTCTTAACAAACTTTTTCTCATAGAGTAAAAAATTTTTATATATTCTTAGAAAAATAAATTTATATATAGACTTAGCAGTCTATGACTTATTTATTAACGTATACACTGCTAAGTTCTCTTTTGTAATAACTATAATATTAACTCATGCTAAGCTTTTCATCAATATTCTCACTTGCATATTTTTACCCTCCAGTCTTCTGCTCTCCATACGCGCTGTCAAGGGTGGACAATAAATTTATAATAAATTTTTATATTCTCTTCTCCCATCTACAATTGCATAAATTATAACCATTTTATCTTTGTTATATACTTTATAAAAAATCAAATGATGTTCAACAACAATAACACGATATCCTTGTTTTCGCAAAATGGCATAATGAGGTATACTTCCCGATTCAGGGAAATCAGACAATCTATTAATAGAAGATTCTAGCTTATCAAGGTAATTAAGTGCTATATCAATACTACCTGAATCCTCTGCTATATAAAATATAATTTCCCTAAGTTGTTCATCTGCTTTATCGGTTCTAATTATCTTGTATTTCATTCATTTTTCCTCTCTAATAAGGATGTTCTTATATCATCAAAGGTACTTTGAATTAGTCCAACTCTTCCATTCAACACATCTTCTTCTGCTTCAGAAAGTGCTCTTAGCAATTCTAGCTCTGATACCATTTGATAATAATTTTGTAAACCAAGGACTGCTGTATCACCTCTTCCATTAACAGTGATAATAACAGGCTGTTTGTTTTCCCTACACTGTTTAGAAATCTCACTATAATGATTTCTTAAATCTGCAGATGGCCTAATAGCTGCTTCCATATAATTCGCTCCTTTACCTTGAATAAATTATAAACGTTCGGATTTTTAACTCCATTGTTATTATTAATCTAATAGTTATAATTAACAAATAAATGATTACTCACAAAATAATATAGTCATATTATATCATAATTTCTCTATATTTACAATAATTTTTTATTTTTTTTATTATGAAAAAACAATAACTGTAAGACTCTTGTAAGGAAGAGTGCATTCTTCTTTCAAAGCAATCCACCATATGTATGTAACGGTTGGAAACGCATAGGTCTCCCGAGTTGCTACTTGTACCTTGTACATCATGCCTGACTCTTCGACCCCGGAGTGGTATGCCCTTGCTTGCATTATCGCTTGCACCTATGTTGTCTTCCGGCACTTGAACACCGTCGACCAACTTCATTCATAGTCCTTTTTCGAGGCTCAATCACTTTCAGGCCTAATGCCTTGCTGTCAACGCTTAAAAATATCCATTACTGAATATCCTCCATTACTCGCTCATGGAGGTTTGGCTACTTCCTTTCCAGACAGGGTTTTCACCTGCATATACATGCAACCTTGCTCGGTCGCTCTCAAGGATGGGCTAATAAATTCACTGCTGCTAATTTATAGTTTCATAACTACCATAAGCAATTATTCAACCGAGATTGATATAGTACCTAATCCGCTTTGATTTCCATCAACAGCTATTGTATTATTTTGAATATGGTGAGAGTACTTCTGTAATTTCAACTTTCGTATCACCTTGTGCTACAACACGTACTATTTGCGCCTCACCATCAACTGCTTTATCAATTTCTACTATAACACTGAAAATATTTATGCAATATTTTTATGTTTATTATTGTTTCGCCTTACTATTTCTATAAATTTCAACAAAGTCAGATATGATACTATTAGTAAGCAAGCTACAGCTATTTGATTCCAATTTTTTTGAGATAACTGAACAATATTAAATAATTTGCATAATACTGGTAGATAAATAATTGAATTTTGAATAATAAAAGACAAAGAAATAAATATAAAAGATAAAAAATAATACTTTATTTTATTATATTTTTCAATCCAATTAATAATACCAATAAACCAATTCGCGTACAGCAACGTATAAAATGCCATTGTCGTGGCAGTTGATAAATTACCTGTTCGCAATCCTAATCTATACATAATTAGTGATAAAGATGCTATTGTTATTCCAGAAATAACTATATTAATTAAATCTCTCAGATTAAAAATTGAGATTTTCAATTCACGTCCATGAAGTTTCACTCATAATTGGCAAAATTACATCTGAAAAAAAGGGGTGGTTTAGTAAGAATTTTTGAAAACTTCTTCTCCTAAAAACCAACCTTTTTATTTACTTTAATTAAACACCACCGACTTATCAATCTTCTCAAGCTTCACCACCACAAAAGGATAAGTAAGTGCCTGAGTCACCACCTCATCCTTAGAAGGTCCCAGCAAATTCGTATCTATGTACACCGCATTACTAGTCAAAACAATTCATCCACCGTAATACTATACCCTCCGGTCTTCTGCACTCCGTACGCGCTGTCAAGGGTGGACAATAAATTTATAATAAATTTTTATATTCTCTTCTCCCATCTACAATTGCATAAATTAAAACCGTTTTATCTTTGTTATATACTTTATAGAAAATCAAATGATGTTCAACAATAATAACACGATATCCTTGTTTTCGCAAAATGGTATAATGAGGCATTCAATACTTTCAATAAATTATTTATACTTTTTAATATCTATGAGCAAGACCATATAAAAAGATAGGCTACCTCACCATTTATTTTTATGAAATAAGTTTTAAAAGTTATCCTGTATAAAATCAGTTGTTACATTTGTAATTACTCTTATGCTTGCTAAAGTAATTTCCCGAAAAGATTTAATGTAAAATGTCAAAAGCATTTATACATAACCGATCTATTCTATATCGGCGACATTTAGTTTTGGCATAATCTAAATTATGTGACCGCCTATGAACGGAGGAAATATTCGGCGTTAAATTGATGAAATAGTATTAAGATTTAACGCCGAATATATACATTGTATATATTATAAATTATTCTTAAATACACATATATTCACATATATAGAGAATCTATAAATTATTTTGTGAATCATTTTAACCGTCAACTAATTATCTATTATGATCCAATTAAAAATAGCATATCAACTTTTTACTTCTATAATTTCTAATTAACTATAGCCTAAACTGTTGATTCGTATTACTAATACAAGAAATTTCAAGTATTTTAAAAATGCAAATATTGTTTTATAAACTGTTTTAATCCACTTTGGTAAATATATATAGCTATTCAGCCAATGGCGTCAACCTTACGGAATATATCTATATTAAATCATATTTATAGTTTACATAACGACGAAATCCTATTAATTTCGAAATGTTATGTTAACTACATAACAAAGATTTAGAATTAGGTTTACACTATTGACTATTTGGTAGATTTATGGACGTACCCTTACATATATTTGATAAATCTTTCCTTTATATTCTCCATTGATTATAGTAAGGCCCTTTTTCAGTGCTGTAACTTCTCCTGTATTAGATACAGTAGCAATCGAAGTATTTAGCGAAGACCAATTGACATTAAGAGGGTTAGGTATCAAATATAATTTGCTTTTTTGACCAACTTTTAAATCTACGGCTAATCTATATGTTCCATCTTCTACTACTTTAATCGACATGTAATCAAGAAAATTATTATTTGCATCTCGTAAAATTATATAACAAGTTCCTAGATCCTGTGCTGTAACTACTCCATTTGAATTAACACTTGCAATATTTTGTGAAGTAGAACTCCAATTTAAGGTAGAATTGATACTTAGATCATCCGATACACTTAATTGCGTACTTTCACCAACATATAGTAAGATTGATAACTTTTCTTCCGGAAGAGCAAATGTTTCTACGGTATTATACATAGTAGTAGATCCACTCATTCCTCCAACTAAATATACGGTATTATCAATGAGCGTTGCTGTCGAATGACGATTAGGTGCTGATAAATCAGGAATTGTTTTTTCCCATGTATCATTAAATATGTCATATACCTCCACTGTTCTATAATCTACATAACTACTAAAAGGATCATGTGTAATATATCCACCAAACACATAAATTTTATGACCATATATTACGGAACTTCCAAAATTACGGCAACTAGGCATAGGCGAACCTGTAGCCCATGTATCGGTGGCAATATTATATATATGAACCTCATCTACGCTTACGCCGTTTCTTAACCCACCTAATATATAAATAGAATCCTCAAATATTTGAACAGCCGAATCAACTCCCACATTTGGTAAATCACTTCCTATAGACCATGTATTAGTAACAGTATCATATATTTGTATATTAGGTACATAAGATGAATAATTATTTGGTGTCCCTCCTATTACATAGATTTTCGTTCCATATGTAACAGCCTGTAAAGCTTGACCATAGTATGGCATTGGTGCCCCAGAGCTCCATGTATTTGTTCTTGAATCATATATCTCCAATTGATTGGATCCTATTGTAGATCCATTAACTGCTCCTCCCATAACATATATATTATCATTTATTACAGCAGTTCCAAAAAACATCTTTGGAGTAGGCATAGAAGCTCCTGTTGACCATGTAGATGTTAGTGTATCATAAATATATACACCATTTTGAATTTGACTACGATTATTTTGACCTCCCATTATATAGAGCTTGTCCCCAATTGCAACCGTTTTATGTGCGGTAATTTGAATCGGTGTATTGGCTTCAACTACCCATTTGTATGTTTGTGCAGCATGAATCATTTGGTTTCCGTTGGAAAAACTACAGTAAAATGTTATGATTGCAAGTAATATTGCTATTATCCTTTTGTGTTTCATTATATTCTCTCCTTTTAAGTTGTTATTTATATAAAACAATATTTGCCTTTATATAGTACACCTGTAGAGACCAAACCAAATCAGGTGTTTTCTACAGATGTATGATCTTTTTATAACCTAATAAATTTACAGCGATTTAATAACTTGTTAAACCCAATTTACTTTCGATTTCTTATTTTCTGCCATATGAAATCATTAAACCAAGTACATGGGTATAGGTTAAGTTATCTATGTTTTCATTTAAAAATCGTGCTATTTTCTTTTGCTTATCATAATATTTCTCGGCTTCTAGCTTGTCCATTCCATGATTCATAAGATACTCTACTTTATATTGATTATTATCATCAAGAAGTCTCTCCTGCCAATCGTGTGTTTCTATAAAATCAGTTACAATCTGTCTATAATTTTCTATATCTGCTGTAACAAAACTCACTCTATCATATAACCTGATATCAACATCTTTTAGTCCAAATTGCTTCATCAAATCAGGAATCTTCATTGATATGGAATAGTCTCTGCCTTGAACTTCAAGTTCCTTATCCCATACTTTATAGAAACTATCCTTAACACATAATTCACTATAGCGCATTCCCTTTATATACAATCCATCACTTTCAAAGGGTATCTAAATAATTGTCCTGTAATACTTAATATCTGCTTTCAAACACTCTAACCGGCTGCCATGATAGGAATATTTCCGCTCCACAATATACGCTTTGCCACCGTTGGCATCTGCTGCTTCTTTGAGTGCTTTCCAATCTACCAGACCTTTTCCTGCTACACAGTTAATTCTTTTCATTCTTTCCATTTCTTCAAGCATATCAGTATTAAAAAAAGGAAAACCTTTTTCATCCTTTTCTAAGGTATTAAAATCTATAAAAGATTATACCCCATACGCTGCTGTCAAGGGTGGACAATAAATTTTATTCATACTGCTAACTTTTTTCTTATTTCGTCCATTTCATCTCTTGACATAATAATAAATTAATTTCATTTAATAATTGTAAACAGCTTAATAAGTTACTGCCATATAACCAAATTCTTTCTTAATTTATATCATTTGTTTCTGCTTTTAATTTTCTCTTAAGTTCTCTGGATAATACTTTAAATCCTTCTTCTCTAATTACGCTTAAATTTCCTACCATTTTATATCACCTCCATTAACCAAATAATTGGGTTTAATACTTTAATTTTAAGATTTGCTTTCTTTGATAAGTTTATTAGTTTTTTATCTGTCGTTAGAAAAACATCTGCATTTGCATATTCTGCAATTCTTAATAATAGATTTTCTTAGTTCTAGTTCTTTGTACTTCTTTGGAATATCTAAGATATTTTAATACGTAACTATCTCTTAACGATTTTAATTCTCTGTTTTTATTAATGTAAACCTGATTTTTTTCATCTGAAAGCATCATTCTCTCAAATAACATACTATCTATCTGACGCTCTAATTCTCTTTTAGAATAATGATTTTGTATACATAATTTTATATAGAATTCTTTTGTTTCATCAGTTTTTGCCCCAGACATTATAATTAAATTGTTTGTCCATGAAATTTCTCTCACCAGTGGTGAGAGTTTTTCATTCATATGATATATTTCATAAAATTGCTTCATTCTCCATAAATTTTGTACTGAAAAACCTTTTAGTTGTGCATCATATTGTTTTATATAATTGGCAAAATCCCCAACAATGCTTTTACCCCAACCACCGTCTTTAACTTTTTTACTAATATACTTTCCTATTTCCCAATACATATTGATCAATTCAACATTCACTACTTCAAAAGCCTTTATCTTGGCATTTTCTATTATTTGAACTAACTCAACAAATTCTATCTTACTTACTTCATATTCCTGTTCTTTCTGTTTCGACATGCCAACACCTCTCTTTTCGTTCTTTATAAAAACAGTATCCTTTGTTTTTTATTGTACCAAATTATGCCTCACATTTGCAACAATAAAAGGTTGGTTTAGTAAGAACCTTTTAAATTCCCCCTAAAACCAACCTTTTTATTTATTTTAATTAAACACCACCGACTTATCAATCTTCTCCAACTTAACCACCACAAACGGATAAGTAAGAGCCTGAGTCACCACCTCATCCTTAGAAGGCCCCAGTAAATTAGTATCTATGTATACCGCATTACTAGTCAAAAACAACTCATCCATCGTAATACTATACCCTCCAGTCTTCTGCTCTCCATACGCTGCTGTCAAGTATGGACAACTAGTTTTTTAAACCATTCAGGAACATTTTTAGATAGGCGAACTAATTGACCTTTTTTATATATTGCAAATCTTCTAAATTCTATTTCCATAGCTTGGAAGACATTCTCAAAACATATCGTAGTCAGCTTAAGGAGATCTAAGTTTCTTAGCAAAGCTGGCATGGGTGTTTAAGTTGACGACATTGTCCGCACGGTACTGTCAAGGGTGGACAATAATTTAATATTTTAATTAATTTAACAAAGAATACCCTTTATATCCAAGATTATGTTTACTTAAATATATTTTTTATAGTCAAAATATTCTCAATTACTTGACCATCATTCATATCTTCAGTCAGAATATATTTACATGCATTTGCAACAGAAGATGCAAGCATCAAACTGTCAAAATATGAATAACCATATTTACCATGAATATCCAATGCTTTTTTTATTATGTCCGTATCAACAATTGTATTTTCACAATAAGATTTTATTTCATCAATTGCTTTTTTTACAGTTTCAAATGATACTTTCCATTTCTTAATTAGCACATGACTAAATTCATTTAATGCTTGCGTGCTTGTAATAACTTCATACTGGTTCATAGGCTTAATAGCTCGTTCTTGTTTCTCTGGTTCATCCACCGAATACAAATAAGCAAGTACATTTGTATCAAGAAATACTTTATCTTTCATTTGCTTCCTCCCGACTAAACTTAAAGTCCTTTGTATTAAGAGAAAGTGCAGAAAATTTAGGTTTTACATCTTTTATTTCATTATTATCTGTAAGTAATATGACTCTTACCTTATGTCCAACTTGCTTTGCAAATTCTTCTGGTATTCGAATAATTCCATCATCAATTATTGAATTGAATTCAACTGCTAACATCCCTATCTCCTCCTTACCTTTTTGCTAATATAAAACTTCATAATTTTTAATGCCTCTAAAGAATATATTAATATGTATTTTTTTGATTTGAATACTTCTTGCTTAATGCTAGTATATCATGATTTCTTAATTTTATCAATTTCCATTTCTAAAGATATTATTAACTATAGATAAAACATATAAAAGATTGAACTTAATGAATCTCGAATCTTTCATCAAATTCAATCTTTTTATGCTCTTAATTAAACACCACAGACTTATCAATCTTCTCAAGCTTAACCACCACAAAAGGATAAGTAAGTGCCTGAGTCACCACCTCATCCTTAGAAGGCCCCAGTAAATTAGTATCTATGTACACCGCATTACTAGTCAAAAACAACTCATCCACAGTAATACTATACCCTCCAGTCTTCTGCTCTCCATACGATGCTGTCAAGGGTGGACAATAAATTTTAATTTAACTTTCACCTTAAATATTACTAATAGCTCAAATATAATATACAATCAATCCATCACAATTACTTAATCACTATTAACAACATTTACAAATAAAAGTCATTTTACATTCTTAAAATTGACTTCCAATCTTGCTTGTTCTTTAATACTCTTAGTATTGTAATTGTATTTTCTGTATTATCTACAACAAAAAATATATTGTATGTATCAAATGGCTTTAAACGAATTTCATGCCCTCTATATTCAAAGCTTATTCCTCTATAGCCAAATGGAAAATAACTTAAAGTTGATACTTCATTATCATATTTTTCAAGGAAATCAAAAGCAGCCTTATGATTTTTAAATTCTTGAATCATATAGACTGCCAAATGTGCCACATCTTCTATTGATTCCTTAGTTTCAATCAGACTATACTTCATAAGCTTTTATCCTCTCTCGAATCAATTGCATAGCTTCTTCATGTGGTATTGTACGTCCCTGTTCCATATCTTCAATACCTTTGTCTAGTTCCATATAAAGCCTTTCTTCTTGAATTGTAATTTTAGATTTGTCTTGAGCGTATGATGCCATCTAATCACCTTCTTTAAAACATTATTATATTAATTCCTGTTATTTTTATTATATCATAATATAAATTTTATATCTATATTTTTTTAAAAGCTATAATAAAAGGTTGATTATGATGAGAATTCATTATTACCTTCTCATTAAAAACCAACCTTTTTATTTACTCTAATTAAACACCACCGACTTATCAATCTTCTCCAATTTCACCACCACAAAAGGATAAGTAAGCGCCTGAGTCACCACCTCATCCTTAGAAGGCCCAAGTAAATTCGTATCTATGTATATTGCATTACTAGTCAAAAACAACTCATCCACCGTAATACTATACCCTCCGGTCTTCTGCTCTCCATACGCCGCTGTCAAGGATAGACAATAAATTTTTATTTAATTTTTTGAGCTCACTTGGCTTTTATTCTATAATTTTCCTCTTAAATCCACTCATTAATATTACATGCACTAGTATCCCATTTATTATTATATATAACTTTATTAAAATTACAATATTTACAGAAGTCTGGAGCATTAGCAAGAAATTGTAATATCTCTTTTCTATTTGAAGCCTTATATATATCTATATAGTCGTTATTACTAATTTCCAAATTTGTGTAAAAATAATTATTAAAAATATTAGAATATGGTATAATTGGACAAGTAAATAATTTTCCTTCCTTTAATGTTATACATTTATTACCTTGGTCACACTGGGAAAATGAATAATTTTTATTTTGCATACCTTCTATGTCTAAAACATATTTTGTAAGTTTTTTTTCACCTCTAGGATCGTTATAATAACGAAGTTTTACATTATTTGATTTTGATATAGATTCCATATATGAATAGTCTATTTTTATTGGATACTTGGTTGGTCTAATGTCTACTTTATTTATTCTACAAGCTTCCCAAAAACTATCTTTTTGTTTTTCTATTAGTAATCCGTTAGTTACTATATCTATCCTACTTCGTGGAAAAAATTTACGAGTAATATTCAAAAACTCCTCTATTTTAGGATGTAATAAAGGTTCTCCACCCATTATATGTATCCAACGTGATCTGCCAGAAAATAAATATGAAATTCGTTCAATATCTTTATAATATGTCTCTACACTCATAAAATATGGTTTTGATATGGGTGAAAAATGTGCACACCCTTTACAATTTAGATTACAATGTTCAACTATTGCAATTTCAAAAGCCAAACTTAATTGCGGTCTTTTATCCTTTTGTTGTAATTCAATCATAGTATACTCTCCTTGTTATAAAATAGTTAATAGCAAATATAGTAGATAAAGTAATAAACTCATAAAAAATTTCACATCCTACTCATTTCATCTACATATTTAAAATTTACATATCAAATAAAATTTATCCTGAAGCATTTCTCTCTTATAATACTATTTCTATAACTTTTAAGCTAAGAAAGTTACGTTATTTAATAATAAAATAATTTTACTTATATCAGTTTAAGAATTAATTTTTTGATAAACACGTACATAATCAATTACAAATTCAAAAGGTAGATATTTACAATCCACTTCTTGTCCTCCTAGTAAACCTCCAATAGCCAAATTTATTATTAAAAAAAATGGTTGATCAAATGGCCAACTTTTTTGTCCAAATTTTAGAAATTCTTCCTTAGGTTTTAAATAAGTAGCTGTGAGTATATCATCTACATAATATTTAATATACTCTTTTGTCCATTCCATTCCATAAATATGAAATTCACTACATACTGTATCACATTCAACATAGCTGGTTGAATATTGTTGCTCATCGCGATTTAAATGATTATGTATTTCAGAATGTAAACTAAATAAAAGTAAATTTTCAAAACGTCCAGCATGTTCAATTATATCTATTTCTCCACATCCAGGCCATGATTCACCTTTTATAATAGAATCAGAAATCATCCATACAGCTGGCCATGATCCTTTTCCCCTAGGCAACTTAGCACGAATTTCGAAATAACCATATTTCCAAGAAAACTTTCCTTTTGTAACTAACCTTGAAGATGTGTATTCTCTATCTCCATCATTCTCTTTATGTGCCGCAATGATTAAATTTCCTCCTTTAATATATACATTTTTTTTATTTCTTGTATATGCTTGAAGTTCACCATTATTCCATTGATGATTACCTATTTCATATTCCCACTTTGTTAGATCCGGCTCTCCCTCATAATTAAATTCATCTTGCCAAACTATTTTATATCCATTTAATTTGTCCATGATTGTTCTCCTCTCAATAATTTATTCGTAAGCATTTTTATTTTAACATTGAAATAGCAAAAATATGTATATTAGGACAATAAGGTAACTTAATTCCTTTTATCTTATCTCTCTTTTCAATTTTATATGATTTTGCAGATATATGCACTTGATGATATTCAGAAAGTTTCAATTTATTCTCATAATTTGTCAACATATCACCTCTCCAAAGCACCTTTTCCTTATATATTGGTGATAATACCCAATCCGTAAATTGAATTGATATATTAGCACTATCTTGATTATCAAAAATTATTGTTAAGTCTTCATTAAAGCTTCCAAATTCACTACATCCTAATATAACTATTTTGCTATACGTATCAATTTCAATATCAATAAATTGCCCCAAACATGAAATATTATCATTATCGTTATTAAAGATTTTTGTCTTAAATTTTAAAATATTATCATCTTCCCATATGTTATTATATGGTGAAGTTTCAGCAAAAAAGCACTCTCCAATACCTGTTAAATCAGCCCTTATTGCTTGCGTTAAATCATTAGAAAACCCTTTATTATTGTAATGTTTTTCCAAATTAGCATACTCTATTTTTGTAAAATCCTCTAAATTATTTATAACTATATTTTTATATTGCTTTTTTCTATGTTTATAATTGTTAATTACTACTTTATCACTACCATTTATAGTATAGTTGCTCATAATTTCAATTAAATATTCATATAGCTGTTGTTCCTTTTTAGATATGTTTTTTAAATATACATTAATTATTCTATCACAATATACAATATTATTTGAAAATAAACTTTTACATGCAAGACCTTTAATTTTTCTATATACTTTAAGTACATCTTCAAAGTACAACATCAATGTTTCCTTTTCTGAACTGCCTTCTAATAAATAATTTAATACAATACATTGTGATTCTATAGCATAAAAGTGTTCTAAGATAATTATTAATTCTTTTGGTGTTGGGAAGAATCCTTTATCTTTATAATCACATAAATTTTCCTTATACATTTTAACATTTTGAATCATTTCTTGTTCATATTTATTAAGTTTAAATTTAAAAGTCATCAAATGCCCCACATATTCTTTTAAAATAATATCAAGATTAATAAATTTATCCTTACTATCAACCTTATAATCATAAAATAAAAAACATGACTCATAATTGGCTCCCGAAATATTCCACCTTTTTACTACTTCCAATTCATTTATATTATTGCATAAGCAATATAAATCCTCAAAATCTATAATCCTATCAAAATATAAAACATCTTGAAGCTCGCATGAACCCTTTTTATCTTTTGGTTTTTCATCTAATAAAATAAATTTTTTCAGCTCTTTATTATAGCCTTTTAAAATGTAATAATGTATATGATGCTGATAATTATAGAAAACAATATTTTGGTTATCATAATAAAGATCCGAAACTAATACTATTGGAATATTCATATCTACAAACTCTATTAATTTTTCAATGAACAGATTTGAATTTCCAATATTTCTTTTAAAGTATTGTGAAGTAACATCTTCTTTATTCTTATTCTCACTCCAATTTATTTTTAATTCCAAAAAAAGCAAATAATAGTAGATAGTATTTTTACATAGAAATTCCGAAACTATACACTTTGATCTTCTTAAGCAATCTAATATGTCGTAATTAATTTTTCTTAATAGTTCTGCATCTGTTATGCTTATATTATTTTTTATTAAATGTATATTTTTATCAAATTTATCATGAACATTGCAAGAAAATTCTATTTTTTTTTGTTTGCTCTGTATCACTAATACCCTCCTTATACAATAAATTACATATTATAAGATTTCGTTGATTCTTTTAAACTTTTATAATTATCTACGTTAAAAATCTACAATCAAATATTAACGTTTCTATATCCTTGAATCTAAATTATAAATTTGGCCACTTACACCATTAAACATATTTGAAGACATAAAAATCAAAAAATTAATTAAATCTTCTAATGCAAAATCAATAGACAGTAAACTCTTATCTATTGCCATATCTCTTTTATTCTTATTATGCCTATTCAAATCAGTTACAATAAATCCAGGACAAACTGCATTTACAGATATGTTAAATTTTCCCAATTCCTTAGCCAATGCCTTTGTAAAACCAATTACTCCTGCCTTTGAAGCAGAATAATTGATTTGACCTTCACATCCCTCCTGACCTTTTAGTGAGGCAATATTAATAATTTTTCCATATTTTTGATGAACCATCGCTTTAGAAAAAGCTCGGCTACATAAAAAAGTTCCAGTCAAGTTAACATCTATAATTCTTCTCCATTGTAGCTCAGTCATTAACTGAATTGGATTATCTTCACAAATCCCAGCATTATTAATTAAAATATCAACCTTACCAAAAGCTGTAATAACTTCATTATATAACCTTAAGACATCTGATTGCTGTGTAACATCAGCTTTTACCCTTATACAATTAGGATTAATTTTCAAAATTTCATTATGTAATTCTATTGCTTTATCCTCACTATGAAAATAATTAATTATAACTTTTGCATTTTCTTTAGCGAATTTTTTGGCAAGCTCATTACCTATTCCCTTTGAAGCTCCCGTAATTACGATAACTTTATTTGAAATATCAACTATCATATGTCTCTCCGCCTAATTTTTCCAAAAGAATTTTAACCAATTCTCTATAGGGCGATAGTTTTTCTAAAATTAAATTATCATCATCAATTTCAATATTAAAATTATTTTCAATCTCAACTACTAGTTGTATAATATTAATAGAATTAAAATTAAAGTCTCTAACTAAATCTGTTTCATTACTTATTTTATCTATATTAATGTCATCACCACATAAAACTATAATATTTTTTAATTTATTTTCAAAATTATAAATCATCACACATTACTCCTTAATATCGTTTTGTTTTTCCATTATATGTTTTATCAAGTTTACTGACTATTTCAAAACGAGTAGGCACTTTATAATCTGCCAATTTTGAAATACAATATTCTCTTAACCCCTCATCACTACTGCCTTTATTTAAAACAATTTTTGCAACTGGAACTTCACCTAAATACTTATGTTCTTCGGCAATTACATAAGCCTCTTGAATATTAGGATGGCATAATAATATTTCTTCTATTTCTTCAGGATAAATATTTATTCCTCCAGATATAATTATATTTTTTTTTCTACCAGTAAGATATAGATATCCTTCGCTATCAATATAACCCAAGTCTCCAGTTTGTAAATATTCATTAATAATCGTTTCCTTTGTAATTGATTCCTGCTTATAATAACCTCTCATAACATTTTTGCCTTTAATCACAATTTCACCAATTTCATTGTAATTAACTTCCATTCCAGATTTATCAACTATTTTTATTTTTACGTTTGGTATTGCTAATCCTACTGAACCAATTTTTCTTAGTGAATCTTCAGGTAGTAGTGCTGTAATACGAGGGGACGCTTCAGTTTGTCCAAAAGTTTGTACAAATCCAACAGAATTAAATTTATTAATCAATTCCTTTAATTTATCTATTGGCATTTTTCCACCACCAAAGCATATATAGCGTAATGATGAAATATCGTATGTATCTGCATAACGATATTCCAAAAGCATCAGTAGCATAGACGGTACACCTGTAAAATTGCTAATTCTTTCATTTTGAACTGTTTTAAAAAATAATTTAGGCATAAACATTTCATTTAAAATAACCATTGAAGCTGCCAAATACAAATGCGTAAGAAATTGTGCTGTATTACAATATCCAAAGTACATTGGCATTGAAATCAAGACAATATCATCACTTGTCAACTTAAGAGATTTAATGTTTGATTCTATGTTATTAACTAAGTTATTGTGAGTAAGCATAACTCTTTTGGGATTACTTGTTGTTCCAGATGTATGAAGCATAATTGCAACATCATCTTTGCTTTCTAAAACTTGCGGCAGTCCAGATTTATTTATAAATCCCTTGCTTTTATTAAAAACCTCAATACTATTATTTTCAATAAATAATACCAAAACTTGAAAGCTGTAATCTTTAAAAGTATTAAATAAAAAATCTCTATATTGCAAACTTGATATAATTAGATCGATTTCACAATATTCAGTTGTACTCAAAATTTCTAAACTTTTTGCTTGCGTTCCAATAGGTACTACAATTTTATTTGAAAATAAAATAGCAAAATATGCCACAGCATATTTTATTGAGTTAGGTAAAAATATTGCCAAATTTAATGATTTATCTGAAATATTCTCTAATAATTTTTTTGATAATTCAAATGAATTATTGTACCACTCAAAATACTTAATTTCATTATCATTATCTTTTATTGCTATTTTTGAATTTGCTTTCTGCCTACTTAAAAGTTCAGTTATATACAAAAATTTTCCCCCCCTTTATGCTATTTTTAAAAATGACTAATAATTTTATTACCAACTTTAATATCTTAGCAAATAATAGCTCTCAAACTGACAAAGAACTATTTTTTGAATTAATATAATTCTTTTTTATCTCGGTATGAATATAACTGTTTTCCAATTTTTTGTTTTCTTTGCAAGAACTTTATAGTATTATTTATTTCTGAGAGGATTGATGGGATATCAATTTTTTGAGGACAATGTGATAAGCATATTTTACAATTAATGCATTTATCTGATCGTCTATTTAAAGATATTGTATTCATATAATTTTTTGTTATTTCTGTCGTACTATTTAAAGATTTATATTTATTATAAGCGGAGATTGAGCTTGCTATATCTATGTCTTGAGGACATATTTGACAATATCTGCATTCAGTGCATGCTATTAATTTAATTTTTAAAATCTCATCTAATGCTTTTTTTACTACAAAATATTCTTCATCACGTAACGGATGAAAATCAGCAAAAGTATTTACATTATCTTTAACTTGCTCTATAGCAGTCATTCCACTTAATACTATTTTTACATTATCTAAAGAGCCAGCAAATCTTAAAGGCCAAGATGCTATAGAAAGATATTTATTATTATCATAGAAAATATTTTTTATATTTTCAGACAGATTAATCAAATTTCCTCCTCGCAGTGGCTCCATAACTATAATTGGTATATTACGTTCCGTGCATAATTGATACATTTTTTTAGAATTAATTGAAGATTCCCAATCATAATAATTAATCTGCAACATAATGAAATCCCATAAATAATTTTCATCAAGAATTTTTTCCAATACTTCTGGTGTATCATGAAAGGAGAATCCTATATGTTTAACCTTACCACATTCTTTTAAACTGCGTTGAAAATCTAATATTTTTAATTTTTGTGCACTTTTCCATCTATCATTATTAACTGCATGCAATACATGAAAGTCTAAATAATTCAATCCTAATTTATTCATTTGTATCTCATATATATTTTTTGCATCATCTTTTGTATTACACAGATTAATTGGTAATTTATCCGCTATAAAATATTTGTTTCGCATATATCTTGAAATTAGTGCTTTATTTAAAAAGATTTCAGATTGACCACCATGATAAATATATGATGTATCAAAATAATTAATCCCACTACTTAAAGCAAAGTCTATCATATTTTTACTTTTTTCATAATCAATGCCACCATTAATCTGTGGAAATCTCATACAACCAAATCCTAATAATGATACATAATTACCACATAACAAACTCATTTTCATTTCTGTACTCCACCTAATCTTTATTTCTCATACACTTGTAATAAATTTAATAATTCATAATAATCCTTTGCACGATTAATGTTCATCATTAATCTTATATCTTTATTATTTTTTTCATGTAAAAGCGTAATTAAACTTTTTTTAAATAATGTAAAATTAATAAATTCTTGATATTCCATTGCCAAACTTATATATCTAAATGCAAGCTCATACATATTTTTATATTGCATTAAATTATTTGTTATAATGTTTGATATAATTGCAGGATTATTTAATGCAGCTCGTCCTACCATTACAGCATCGCACTTTGTGTAAGTTAACATATTAAATGCATCTTCTGTATTTTCAATTCCTCCATTTCCAATAACAGGTATATTAATAGTTTCTTTCAGCAATTTTATGCATTCCAAATCAACTTCTCCATCATATATCTGTTCCAATGTTCTAGCATGAATAATTATAGCTTTTGCACCATTTTTTTCTGCTATTTTTGCTATTTCCATATAATTTACGTTTGAACTATCATAGCCTTTTCTAATTTTAATTGTAATTGGTATATTAACATGACTACATAAATTATAAATAATTTTTGCTACTAAATCTGGATTTTTCATTAAGGCACACCCTTCATTAACACCTATATTATTTATAAAGGGGCATCCCATATTAATATTAATAAATGAAATATTTTGATATTTTCTTAATAGTTCTTGTGCCACTTTTAAAACTTCATCAGGCTCTGCTCCCATAATTTGTACAGCGACATTTAATTCATTTTCAGAAATAAAACTCCTTTCATTATACCTAAAATCATTTTTTATAAATTCAGTAAAAGTCATCCCCCACCCTAATTCAGAACATAAAAGTCTAAATGCTACATTTGTATATCCAGCCATAGGAGCTAAAAAAATATTATTTTTAATATTAACATTTCCTATTTTCATTTTCTCTTTACAGCTATATCATTTCAGATATTAACCTAATCCCTTCACTTAGATTTATATTACATTTATATTTTAATATTTCGTTACTCTTTTTTACATCTGCCATAGAGTATGATATGTTATTATAATTTCTTTCTATACAAGTGGTTTTTATTTCCTTTCCAAAATGAGTATTAATCAATTCTACTAATTGAATTAATGACGTAGAAACCCCTGTTCCTATATTAATAATTTGCCCATTACTGCTTTCATTATCAGACACATTTAATATAGAATTAATAACATCATCAATATAGACATAATCTCTAGTAAACCTAGGATCACCTAAAATTAATGGTGATTTCGAATTTTTTATCAGATAAATAAATTTATGAACAATATTTGAATGTAAAGGATTGATATTTTCATTATATCCATATATATTAAAGCATCTTAAAGTAACAATGTTTAAGTTATATAATTTATAATAAATGTCAGCATAATATTCTTGGCAAAGTTTTGATATTGCATATGAAGAATATGGTAACGGTTTTGCATTTTCACTGACCGCGGTACTACTACTGCCATATACCGCTGCTGATGATAGCTGAACTATTTTTTTTATGGATTTTGAATGAATACAAGCATTAAAAAGGTTAACCGTAGAAATTATGTTATTATTGAAACTATCAAGATTTAAGTTTTCTTTTTTATTTTTTGATAGCAACTGTCCATGTCCGCTTCCAGCAAAATGATATATTATGTCAATACCATCAATCACTTTTTCACAGAAATTATAATCACAAAGATTTCCCTTCATCAATTGCAAGCCATTAATACTATATAAATTATCATTAAATTCTATATCGCATACTCTAATAAATTCCGAATTATTTATTATACTTTTTAAGAAACAATATCCAACAAATCCCGCCCCACCTGTAACAAGAATTTTCATTTGTTTACCTCTCTTAAAATATCCCTTGCATCAATTTCTCCTGTTAGAACAAGGAAAAATTCTTCCATATAATCTATTAATCTTCCTCTATTTTTATTTATAAAACTTTTAATTACACTCTTGTCATTCTTTACTAATAGTATTGATTCAAGTTCTACTTCTTGCTTATCTTTATGTAAAAACATTTTATATTGTTCAAATATTCGTAATATATCCTCTGATGAATATGTAAGATTTGCTATAAATAAAAAGTTTATAAATGATAGATTTTTTCTGGTAATAAAATATTTAGGTTCTACACTTAATACCTTATCCTTGTTACTAATAGCAATTCCTAATTCTTCATAAGTTTCTCTTTCAATACATCTTAATGGTTCAAATTTATTATTACAAATATCCTCTTTAGAAAATGCACCACCAATAAATTTGATTTTATTTGCTAATGAGGTCCACTCAGACATAACTGCTAATACATAATAGTTATCTGATGTTAAAGGAAGTATATTAGAAGCTATTGAACGACAAATATTTTCCCCACAGAAATTATTATTTACGCTATAAATATAATGATCAAAAGTTGTTTTTTTAACATTGAAATTTATAATATTGTTTACTGCATTTATAGAATCCACTGTAAATATTTCACCATTTGTTGACTTTTTTTTGGTTGTATATTCTGTCCAATTATCTCGTATTTTCATTATAATTTCATTAGGTAATTCCACATTCATATCATTATAATTAATAGAACAATTAATATAATCATAAATTAATTCACTTATCATTTAATATATTCTCCTTGTTTAAATAAAATTTTCATGGTACAAATCTAAAGCGAGCGCTTCGCATGCAATATTGTAAGAATCGTGCTTACATGGCTTTCGACATAAATTTAAATCAATATTTTGAATTAATTCAAGATGTTTATTACTAAACCAATGATTAACAAATCCACTATTATAAATATTACCAATAATATAGTCAATATCATTTCTTTTTAAAACACAAAGTGGGATATCTCCATTAGCTTTAACAACTGCAACAAGTGAACTTGTGTAGCATTTTAAATATTGACGTTTGTCATTAACATGTAGCCATTTTACTCCTGCATCAAAAATTTGTAAATCCAACTGATTGTTTAATTCAATAGCCCTTTTTACTTCCGATGCAGCTTTAATCCAAACATGCTTATCAACTTCATAAGGTAATGAGGCTGGCCTATATTGAATAAATCTAACACCTAAGTCATTTGCCAATAAAGAGGCTTGAAAAATATCACAAACATTATCTGGTACAATTAGGTAACCCAACCCAATTTTATTACGATTTGGGAGTTCAGAAACACATTTTATATTTTCAATTACTGTATCAAAATAATCAACACCATGGACTTTTTTATATGTATCCTGATTTGCTGCATCTAAACTTACTCTGACAAATTTTAAATACTTTACTAAATCTTTAATTTTATTTAGCAATAACCCATTTGTTATTAACCCTATGTCTAAACCTAAGCTCAAAGCATATTCAATTATTTCACAAACATCAGGATGTGTTGTTGGTTCTCCACCACCAGAAAATTCCACAGCTTTTGTCCCATTTTCACTCAACTCTTTTATTAATTCCTTAACTGTTTTTGTATTCATAATAATTGGCTCTGCTTTTTTATCTGTTCCAAAAAAACAATGTTTACATTTATTATTACAAAATCCATCAGTCAAATCAATTTCGCAAGTCACAGGCATTACAATTTTCTCATTTTGTAACTTCCTTAATTTCTCATTATGTAAGAGTACTTTAGTTTGAACAAATGGTGAAACCAAATCAGAATAAAACTTTATAGACATTATATATCCCCCTTTATATAATAGATTTAAATAATATTTCTTTAAATCTATAATCTTCATTAGCAAATGGAAATTCATATATAAAACTTACCTTAAAATTTATAAATTCAGGTACTATAGAACATGTTCTATTTATAAATCTCGCTTCAAATTTTTTATCTTCTTTTAGAGTTTTATCTAAGTAAACCGTTAAATGAAAATCGCCATCTTGAATTATTTTAATTTTTTTTATGTCTTCAAAATAATCATGAAAATATATTCCACGCATAACTCTTCTAAATATTTTGCTTCCATAATAAGAAGTATTTTTTAATTTTTCATTTTCTCTTTCAGAAACTAATTCAATAATATCTGAATCGCAACCACATTCACAATTACTTTTAATAAGTTTAGCTCTATCTCCAAGGTAATATTTTAATAATGGCATATCATCATTTATTAAATTTGTAATAACCACATCTCCTATTTTATTATACTCATCAATTATATTTCCTTGTTCATCAATTATATCAATTATCAAATAGTCATCATTAATATGCATATTTCCATTAACACATTGATATGCGATATTCCAAAATTCTCTAGAACCATAATTACTAATAATTTGACAATTGTATACTTCAGAAATCAGGTGCCTCTGTTCATTATTTAAATGTTGACTTGTATATTCAATAAATTCTATCTTTTTATTACAAAATAAATCTGGTTTTATCTCCTTTACTTTCTCAGCAAATTTATATAAAATTAGTGGAGTTCCAAAAATCCATTTAGGAAGCATCCTATTCCAATCATCAATTATATATTTCATGTCATCTTCATCAAAATCCCACAAATTTATTGATAAAATATCTTTTCTTGTTGGATGCAAAAATAAAAACCCATTGTTAATTTGAGTATTTGAATATATTGTTTTTCTCTTTTTAAGCAAATGCATACTTTCAATCATTCGAGTTTTTGGCGATTTAATAATTGGAAAAGGTCTACCAGTAGTTCCTGTTGTAAACTCAATATTCCAAATCTTATTATCTATATTAATTTGTTTATCATGATTGTTTGATAAATCAATAATATTTTTTAATAACTCTTCAACTTTTATATCACTCATATTTGCTTTAAAATCATTTGATATGTATTCAATAAGATTATCAAGAATATCTTGCCTTTTTATGGGTGCAATTTTAAAATAAAAATCCCAAATATTAGTTTCACATAAGTCTTTATTACTAATTAAATTTTTATAATAAGAATTATCAGATAATACGCTTAAAAATCTTAATAATTTCTTATTTAATCTATAATTCATCATTATTTTTCCCTCAAATCTAAATATATTAATGAAATTGGTGCTTATTTCAAAAGTTTATATCCATTTATAAACTGTATTGTTTTTCAAAAAGTAAATCATATATTTCATTTTTGCCTCGTAAATTTTCATTAGTATCAATTGCTACAATTTCACCCAAATCCATTACAATTACACGATCGCACATAAGTATAGTTGACAATCTGTGTGAAATTGTGATTACTGTTTTGTTTTTTGACAATTCCTTAATTGCTCGAATGATTTCCATTTCACTTTCACTATCAAGAGAATTGGTAGATTCATCAAAAATAATTATGTCTGAATCTTGTAATAGTGTTCTTGCAATTGATAACCGCTGCTTTTGCCCTCCTGACAGCTTAATGCCATTCTCTCCTATTATCGTATTAAATTTATCTGGCAAATTCTCTATAAAGCTATATATATTTGCTTTTTTGCAAGCTTGGATTAACTCTTCATCACTTGCTTGTTTTTTTGAAAATTGCAAATTTTCTTTTACAGTTAAATTAAACATCCAAGGATTTTGCAGTACAATCCCAATCTTATTTACCACACTCTCAAAAGAAATATCATTAATATTATTATCACCAATTGTTATATTTCCTGATTTTGGTTCATACATACCTATAATAAGGTTTATAAGAGTAGTTTTCCCACACCCACTTCGTCCCACAATTCCAATATGTTCTTTAGGGTAAATTCTTAAGCTAACATTGTTAAGTATCAATCTTTGAGAATCGTTATATTTAAAGCATAGATTTGAGAGTGTAATGCCATGGCTTAACTTTACCTTTGGTTTTTCTGAAATAATAATATCAAAAACTTCCATCACTCTTTTAATGCTTGGAATATCATTCTTAAGCCCTAATTTAGAATCCGTAATCTTTGCTATACTTTCAAAAAACTGGGAGTAATAGTTCATGAACGCAAGGAGTATTCCAACGTTCATGTGTCCAGAAATAATTAGAAGTCCACCAATAAAATATAAATTCATTTTTGTAATAAAAAAATCTTTGAAATCTATAAAAGTTTTATTTAAATACACATATATTTGACTCTTAATAAATGATTCGGAAAGTTTGATTCTATAATCTTGGAAAATCTCATTATGTTTTTCTTCAAGACTGTTTGATTTTACTTCTTTCCAGTTTTGAAATGTATCATACAAAAAACTACTGTATTTACCTTGTAAGTCACGTTGAATCTCACTAACTATTTTTACTTTTCTACCTATGATATTCGCAAACCAAAAAGATACTGGTACCATAACTATGCTAATGGCAGCAAGAATGGGACTCATAACAAACAATATTATTATTATAACGGTTGCGTTGGATATATCAAATAAGTAGCCAAGTATATGCGTGTTAAGAAAATTTTCAATAATTGAAACATCGTTATCCATTCGTTTTTTCAGATCACCTATCTCATATTTCTCAAACGCATTTATGTCCATTTTAGTATACGTTTTAAGAAGCTGGGTTTTTATTTTAATACTAAGTTTAAAAAACAACTTGTTATAAAGCTTTTTATTTACCACTATACCTAATGTTTGTAATAAAAATATACCTATATATCCTAATATAACAAATGCAAGTAACTTTAAGTTTTTGTCAATAATTATATTGTTAATAAATATTAAGTAGAGTAATGGAGTGATAAGTGATAAAATAAGAAACCATACTTGTAATCCCCCTAAAACAATATATAATTTATACTCACACTTGATAAATGGATAAACTTTATTAAAAATATCTATTCTTTGCGATTTAATTTTACACATTTGCGTTCACCTCATTATGGCTATACTGCTCTTTAAAAAGTTTAATGTAAGGTAGACATGATTGCAATAAAGTTGCATGATTGTCAAATGCTACAACACGTCCATCTTCAATTACAGCAACCTTATCAGAATTGAGTATTGTTGAAAGACGATGTGCAATAATTATTAATGTTCGATTATTACATAATTCATCCCATGATGTTCGAATAATTGTTTCTGCTTCAATATCTAATGAACTTGTTGATTCATCAAAAATAAGTATTTTGGGGTTTTTGTAAAATATCCTCGCTATCATCAATCGTTGTTTTTGCCCACCAGAAAAATCAATCTCATTTCTTCCAATAATTGTATCTAAACCATTAGGTAATGATTTTACTAAATCATTTAGATGTACCATTTTAAGTATATGCCATACCTCCTCATCATTTGAAATATGGTTATCAAATGTTATATTGAAACGAACAGTACCATTAAAAATTGTATTTTCTTGGTGTACAATACCTATTTGACTTCTTAAATTATGTAGATTGTAATCATTAATATTTGTACTATCTATGTATATATCACCCTGATTTACCTCATACAATTTATTTATAAGATTAACAATAGTTGATTTTCCTGCACCACTACGCCCTACCAATGATATCTTCTCTCCGTGGACAATTTTCATTGAAATATCCTTTAATACATTAATGCCATTACCATAAGAAAACCATACATGATTAAATACTATATTCCCCTCCTCAATCTCATTTTTTAAAGAATTTTCATTATAATTATCACTATCTTCTTCAAAAATCCCCATAACTCTTTCAATTGAAACCATATTGTAAGAAATATTAACTATTCTATTGTTAAGATTATTAAAAATTCTAGTACAAGTTCCAAAATAAGATATACAGGCTGTAAATCCTCCAACTGTAAGATTTCCTTTCATTATAAAGATTGCTGAAATTGTATATAAAATCATTTGCGCCAATACTGATATTCCAGAATTTACTCTTTCTGAAAGTATTTCTACTTTTCCAGATTTAATTTGCAGGCGCATTATTTTTATAGTCTTACCTACGTAATCAGATATAACATTTTTTGAAGCACCCAACAGTCTAACATCCTTCATTCCTCTAATTATTTCAAACAGCCATGAAGATAATAATCCGTTCTTTTTTGAGATATCAGCATAATATTTTTTAGCCTTTTGGGAAAAATATCTTGATAAATATACAATTACAGGTGTAATAATAACTGTAAAAACTCCAATCCATATATTATGGTAGAATATAAAAATAATTGCCAATATTAAATGTTGTACCCCTCCTATAAAATAGAATATATTCCAATGAATAAAATTCATAAATTCTGTTGTATCAACATCCATTCGAGAAATAATATCCCCACTATAAATATCTATAAGTTTCTCCCCTTTATAGGACAATATTTTATTAAAAATGTCAGAGCGAATATCAAATAAAAATTTTGTCATAAGTGAAGCCCACGACATATTTAATATAAAATGCAAAATTTGATTAAAAAGATATAACAAACCATATGTGCCAACAATCGTCAGAAATACAGACATATTTTTATTATGGAATACTTCATCAACAAGTTTACCAAAAATATATGGATAAATTGAAGAAATAAAATTAGTAATAATAATACAAAAAAGTAATATTGTAAATTTCAACTTATGTGGCTTAGCATATTTTAATATAAATATAATCTTTTCTTTCATAATTGCCTTCCCAAATTCCACTATTTGTTATAACTTTAAAATAGTAAATTATGTTTATAGTCTTTACTTTGATCCTATAATAAGATAATTTTTTAACTAAAAGCTTTACAGAATATATCTTTCTTGTCATTGATTCTCCATTATATAGATACCTTTAGCACTAATAAAGTTCTTAATTACATTTTGCATTTTTAAACTGAGATCGATATGATTTTCTGTTACTTTAACTTACTCCTTTTCGTTTCAATCCTTTTTATTAATTATTGAAGATTTAATTTTAATTAAAAGTTAATCTTCTGTAACACTAATTAAATTGTAGTAATATAATTACTTTCATGTAATAATTTTCATATATCTTACACAATTTTATCAATTATAACATAAATTTACAAGTTTCTATTTTTTTGAATAGGTGTCTATATTTTCTATTAATAATAAATAATAGATTATTTTTTTAAATTGATATGTTTATTTTTTATAACAATTATTATTTCATTATTTATTTTTAAAAAAATATGACCTCTTGATGCATCAAAATGCATTAAGAAGCCATATTTTTTAATTAAACACCACCGACTTATCAATCTTCTCCAACTTCACCACCACAAACGGATAAGTAAGTGCCTGAGTCACCACCTCATCCTTAGAAGGCCCCAGCAAATTAGTATCTATATAAACCGCATTACTAGTCAAAAACAACTCATCCACCGTAATACTATACCCTCCGGTCTTCTGTACCCCATAGCCAACCACAATAAATAAATAATCCCCATCCTCATAAGTAAGCTTAAATGGCACTTCCTTCTTCTCATTTATAACCTTCATCAGTTCCTTAGGTACTTCATCATTTTCCACCACAGTAAACTCCAAATCTTTTAACTTTTTCAAATCATTATCTTGTATTTTACAAGCTGTTAATCCTAACATCGTAACCATCATAATCAGAAAAACGCTAATGATTTTTTTCATATAACCTATAACCTCCAAAAGGCTCTTTCTAAATATTATGCCTTTTCGTTTAAAATATTCCAAGTTATATAAGTAAAATCATTAGCACCTAAATTAATTATTCTTAATAAACTGACTAATATCCTCCATCACTTTGCTATCAACAACTGATGACTTGGAATATTCCGCAGGTGTCGAATTCCCTTCACCAGCCATCATTAAATGATTTAACTTTTGATAAGTTATAAAAGTCCAATTGTCTTTATCTTTAAATTCATTTTTCCATAAATTAAACTCATCCACTGTAACCTGATAATCTCTTTCCCCCTGTAAAACCAATATTGGGGATTTAATATCTTTAGCAACTTCAATAGGATTATACTCTAAAATATTCTTCCAATAAGCTTTATAAGCCCCTAACACAACATCTTCATCACTTAAATTATCTATACTCTTAAGCTTTTCCATCTCAGTCTTTAATTGCTCAATTTGCTTTTTCTCTTCTACACTTATATTATTATCTGCATTTGCAATATATTCTGTTTGATATAAAATCAAATCAGAAAGAGGTGACACATTTCCTGCCATTATTATATAACCTTTAATGCCATTATCCAAAGTTTCTTTTGCAATACTTGGAATCTGGTTTCCCCCTAAGCTGTGACCCAAAATATATATATTTAAAGGATCAACCCTATCAATCTCTTTTGCCATTCTTGAAGCTGCCACTGCATCTGAAACTGTCTCATCATATACAGTCATGCTCTTGTCTGCTATGCATTGCTCCTTATAAGCAAAGGTTCTTTTGTCATATCTAATAGAAGCAACACCCCTTTTTGCAAGCCCCCATGCAATATCCCTAAAAGGTTTATTGCCAAGGATTGTTTCGTCTCTGTCACTTGGACCCGAACCCTGTATCAAAACCACTAAAGGAAATTTATCTCCTTCTTTTGGCATGGTTAAAGTTCCTGCTAGGTTAAATTCTCCGTTCTTTACTGTAATATCTGATTCTATAATATTATCCGGCATTAAAACACTTAACTCCTCTTGATAATCGCTAAAATTAACCCCTGCAATTTCTCCGTCCTCTGTAAATACCACATTTATATTCGTATTATTATTCTGAAACTCTATTGGAACTTTAACAATTTGATAAACACCGCTCTTTTGTTCATATGCCTTTTTTATCTCTTTTACATCACCCAACATTTTTAATGATGAAGCAATTGAAAGCTTTAAACTTCCATTATCAACAGCTTCTTTCATTTCTTTAATAAAATTATATGAATTCTTAATTTTATTAAAATCCAAAGCAATCATATCATTTACAAAGGATAATCCAACTGTAGTATTCTCACCAGTAATTATCTCGTAGTTAATAGTTTCTTCAATATTAGAGGTACTATCCTCATCTTTTACGTTCTTTTGGCATGATACACTTATCAATGTAATAGAAAATATAACCAACAACAAATCCCAATTTCTTCTCCTCATCATATCACCATCCTATTTAATTTTGTTTGAATAAAAGATAAACGCATTAATTTTGAATATGAAGTTTTTATTCCCATTAAATCATCATCCATCCAAAATTCAATATTTTGTCCTTCTAATTATTTAATAATAAACTTAAAAACTTTCTTTATCAATAATAATGCGTTAATACATCTATATTATATAAAACTGCTACACTTATTCTTAACACCTTCACACAAGTGAGGGTTAGCCTAAATCAAGGACTTTTTATGTACCTCGTTCTGCTACCTTCCCTCACAAAAACTCCTCAAGTTAATCAAACATGAATACAACTACAAAATACCTTTCACTGTATCAATAACATTTTCTACCGTAAATCCAAAATGTTTAAACAATAAATCTGCCGGTGCTGATGCACCAAATCCTTTCATCGTTACATAAGCTCCATCAAGCCCTACATATTTACCCCAACCAAAATCAATACCAGCTTCAATTACAATTCTCTTTCTGATAGATTTTGGAAGTACAGAATCTTTATATTCCTGAGACTGTGTTTCAAATATATCAATTGATGGCATACTTACAACCCTTACATCAATGCCTTCATTTAATAAAGCTTCCTTTGCCTTAATAGCAAGCTCAACCTCTGAGCCTGTTGCCATAATTATTGCATCCGGCACTTCTTTTTTAGCATCTTCAATTACATATCCGCCTTTTAATGCTTCTTTACTTGAACCACTTAACTGTGGTAAATTTTGTCTTGATAAGATCAAAGCTGTTGGAGTCTTTGTTGATGTAATTGCCTGGTACCACGCTGCTATAGTTTCTGTTGCATCGGCAGGACGAATTACATTAAAGTTAGGCAAAGATCTTAACATAGCAAGCTGTTCAATAGGTTCATGTGTAGGACCGTCTTCTCCTACACCAATACTGTCATGTGTAAACACATATGTTAATGGCAGATTCATTAATGAAGATAATCTTGCCATTGGCTTAACATAATCACTAAATACAAAAAATGTTGATACAAATCCACGTAAACCACCATGTAATGCTAAACCATTACCTATAGCTGCCATAGATAATTCTCTTACTCCAAAATGCAGGTTTCTTCCTTGGTAGTTATCCTTAGAGAAATCTCCGCAATTATTCATATATGTTTTAGTTGATGGTGCTAAGTCTGCTGAACCTCCAATAAAGTTTGGTAGTATATCTTTTAATCTATTTATTATAATACCTGATAGGTTTCTTGTAGCTTCCGGTTTATCTTCGTATTTCCAAAAGTCCTCGTTATCAATTAAATCTTTAGCAGGATTTTCTTCATGGTATTTATCCCATAACTCTTTTAATTCAGGGTATGCTTTTACATATTCACTAAACATCTTATTCCATTTAGCTTCTTTATCCGCACCTTTGTTAGCCAGCTCTTTATAATTATTATATACTTCATCTGGAATACTAAATGCATCTTCATGAGTCCAGTTTAAATTCTGTCTTAAAGCTTTAATGTTATCAACACCTAATGGTTCACCATGTGCAGATGCCAAGCCTTCCTTTGCAGGGCATCCAAATCCTATTTTTGTTTTAATTGTTATCATGGTAGGTCTTTTTTTGTCTTTTTTGGCTTCTTCAATGGCATTTTTAATTTCATCTAAATTATTACCATCTTCAACTAATAAAGTTTGGAATCCAAATGCTTCAAATCTTTTTGTAACGTCCTCCGTAAAGGCTATATCTGTGCTTCCTTCAATTGATATGTTATTTGAATCATACAATACAATTAATTTATTTAGACCTAATGTACCTGCTAAAGAAAATGCTTCTGAGGATATTCCCTCCATCATACATCCATCTCCGCCAAGTACATATGTGTAATGGTCAACTACTTCAAAATTTTCTCTGTTAAAAACAGATGAAAGATGTGCTTCTGCTGCTGCCATACCTACGGCCATAGCCATACCTGCACCAAGTGGCCCTGTTGTTGCCTCTACTCCAACTGTATGTCCAAACTCTGGATGACCTGGTGTCAGTGAACCAAATTGTCTAAAGTTTTTAAGATCGTCTATGGACAATTCTCCATATCCAAATAAATGTAAAAGTGAATATAACAATGCTGAACCATGTCCTCCTGATAATATAAATCTGTCACGATTTTTCCAACTTGGATTGAGAGGGTTGTGATTCATATGATTTGCCCAAACCTCATATGCCATTGCTGCTGCTCCAAGTGGTAAGCCTGGATGCCCTGAATTTGCTTTTTGTACCATATCTGCCGAAAGCATTCTTATTGCATCAACAGACATTTTATCTATATTATTATACATAATTCTCCTCCTGTGTTTTTTCATGTTTATATTATTATTGCCAAAATGTTTAAATATTACCATTATTACTCTAAAAAAGATAAGCCAAAACAGAAACCAAAAACACTGCCTGGCTTATCTTCTTTTTTATACCTTAAATACTTTCATATCTGATTTTAAGCTTTCTGCTAAAACATTTAAGTTCTTAGCTGAATTAGATATTTCGCTCATAGTAGCATTTAGTTCTTCAACTGATGCAGAAGTCTCTTCTGTACTTGCTGCGTTCTCCTGTGCAATAGCTGTTAGGCTTTGTACTATGTCAACTACTGATTCTCTCTTCTTGTTAAGATCGCTCATTCTGTCAGCAATTACAGCAACTCCGTCTATTGAATCATTTATGCCTTTATTAACAGTTCCAAACATTTCTTTTGTTTTTACTACATTATTACTTTGTTCACCAATAATATTTTTAACCTCTTCCATTGTATTAACTGCATTGTTTGTATCTTCTAATAATTCTGTAATAACTTTTTCAATCAATGCTGTGGATTCATTGGATTGTTCAGCTAACTTTTGTATTTGAGCTGCTACTACTGCAAATCCTCTGCCGTGTTCTCCAGCTCTTGCCGCTTCTATGCTGGCATTAAGGGCTAAAAGGTTAGTCTCATCTGCAATTGATGCAATGAATGCAGTAGCTTCTTTAATTTTTTGTGCTGAATCGTTGGTAGTGCTTGTTTGCTTAGCTATTTCTTCTATAGCCACCTGAGTATTTGAATTAGTATTATTAAGTTCTTCTAAAATATCCATAGCTGATTTACTGATAACCTTCATTTGCTCAGCATTGTCACTTAGTCTCTTTACATCATTTGTAGTAGTTTGTATCATTTTTCCTATTTCTATTACATTATCTGTTGCCTGTTGTGTTTCCATTGCCTGAGATGTTGCACCAGCAGAAATGTCTTCAACCGCTCTTGCAACTTCATCTGAAGTTTTGCTTGTTAATATAGAACTTTCATCAAGTACATTAGCTGCTTCATTAAGGTTTCCTGCTGTAGAAACTATATTCTTAATCATTTCTTTTAGATTATCTCTTAATGTAACAGTAGCTCTTGTTAAATCTCCTATCTCATCTCTTCTTGCATAATCTTTATCAGAAATTTCAACTATTAAGTCACCTTCAGATACATAATTAAGAACATTTACTGTTCTTTTAAGTGCGTTAATAATTTTATTGCTTAAAGTTATTGCAGCTACTATTGCCATTATAAACATAACTACACATGCAATTATTATTTTGAATACTTCATGCATTACCAGCTTAGTTATTTCAGCTTTAGATACTGCTGTAAAAAACATCCCAACTGTTTCTGGTTTTTGCCCGTCTGGCCCGCCATTTGGTTCAGGAATTCCCTCTCCCATATTCACACTTTGATCAATAGGTATGTAATATCCATAATATTCTTCACCATTTATAATTTCATTTTCATTAAAATAAGGAATACCCTTATTAATTACTTTATCAACTATAGCATCGCTTGGAACATCTTCTAAAAACATATTTCCATCCGTGCCTTTAATTGAAGACATGATTGCCTTATTTCCAAAATAAAAGGTAGAATAGATACCTGAATTAGTTAATAAGTTATCTAATATTGAAGTATCCTCTGAAATTATAGCATCTCCCTTTTTTAGTACCCCATCACTTCCCATTACATAGGCACCTGGCTTAAAACGTAATGCATCTAGTGTTGATTTTGAAGCAGTTTGCAATTCATCCTCAGCTGCATTTTTTAATGAACTATGTAGTATGGTAACTGCAAAACTTGTTAAAACAATACCTATAATCACTGTTGGAATTAAAACAAGGCTTAAAATTTGCTTTCTTAAACTTGAACCCATAGTGTACCTCCCTAAAATCATACTTTTATTATATACAACAACTTTTAAAACATTATATCATTCATTATACCTAATTTCTATATAATTTTCAATAAAATTATATCATAGATATAAATATTTTTTTTATGGTATTTTTTAGGATGATAATACAATAAACTATATTTCATTAACAAATTTTCCCACAAGCTCTAAAGCGACTCCAACAGCAGTTGAGCGACTTTCGTAATTGGTTAATTTAAGATAATCACCACTTTTTTCGTATAAGTTTAACTTTGAAAGATGTTTCCTTATGTGTTCAAGGTAGGGTTCTATAAACTGATTAAGTATACCTCCTAGGATAATGTCCTCGTCATATATCATATAAAGGTTATTAATACCAATACAAAGATTTTCTAAATAAACGTCCCACACCTTTTGATATGTTTCATTTCCATTTGCAAGTTCAGTAAAAAAGTCTTCAATCTGACAATTTAAATCTTCTGAAATTCTTGAAATAGAAATATAAGCCTCTAAGCATCCATGCTGACCACAGTTACATAGCTCTCCACCTGGATAAAGGGTCATATGCCCAAACTCACCAGCATGAAAGTGACTTCCTTTTATTACCCCATCCTTTCTTATCAAACAACCGCCTACACCCTTTTCAACTAATAAATAAACCTTTGATTCTCCCTGAAAATGATTCCAAAGTTCGGTAAACGCACCCGCATTAGCATCATTGTCGATAATGTATGGATAGGAAATAAAAGAGGTTAAATTAGAAACCGGATAATCAAACAAATGAAGAGACGGCGATTTTTTAATGCATTCCATGTTTGGGGTAATTACACCAGGTACAGCTAAACCTACACCTAATATATTTTCTCTTGGAAATTGATTTCTTTCTATCATATCTTCAATTAACCGGCCTATTTCCTTATTATATTTTTCATCTGTTGAAAAAGGTTTTGAGTATTTTTTATTATCAAGTACTGTACCATATAAATCTATGGCTACAATTCTAATGTATGATTTTCTGATTTCTAGTCCTATGGTAACTTTTATCATATTGTTAATAACAATTACCTGAGCTTTTCGACCGCCTGTAGACTTAAAATTCCCTTCGTAATGAATAAATCCCTCTTCTTCCAGTTCATTTAAATTTTGATTTACTGTAGGCAGGCTTAGTCCAAGTCCCTTAGTAATTTCTTGTCTGGCTATTCCTTTTTGGTCATATATAAGTTTATAAATTCTATTACGATTTATTTTTTTTAAAGCAATCGCCGTTATCTTTTCCTTCAATATATCACCTGTTTCATTTATTTGGTTAAATAATATAAAAGTACAAGGGGCAAAATCTTAGACTTTGACCCCTTTACTTTTATATTATAATGATTTATATACTTCTTTTAATGCTGGATATATTTTTACAAAACTTTCATATCTTTTTTCATAAGCCTGTACCAGCTCTTGTTCAGGCTCAATAATATCAATTACTTTAACAAGCTTTTTTGCTCCTTCTTTTACTGAAGGAAATTCTCCTGCTGCAACTGCTGCTAAAATAGCTCCGCCAAGTGCCGGGCCTTCTTCGCTTTCAATTATTTCTACTGTTACATTCAACACATTGGCAAGAATTTTTCTCCAAAGTAAACTTTTTGCCCCGCCACCGCAAATCTTAGTGTGGGTAAGGTTAATTCCTAAGCTTCTTGCAACTTCAAAAGAATCACGAAGGGCAAATGCAACCCCCTCTAGTACTGCCTGATTCATATCTACTCTGGTGGTATCCATGCTCATTCCAATAAAAGTTCCCCTGGCATTTGGATCATTATGGGGAGAACGTTCTCCCATAAGGTATGGAAGAAAATATACAGAATTATCACCAAGCTTTGTAATTTCTTTACTTTCTTTGTTATAGTCATTTGTGTTAAGTATTTCTTCTAACCACCATTTATTACAAGATGCAGCACTTAGCATGCACCCCATAAGGTGATATCCTCCATCTGCATGAGCAAATGAATGAAGGGCATTTTGTTTATCCACACCAAATTTATCACTGGAAATAAATACTGTTCCTGATGTTCCAATAGAAACATTACAACTTCCTTCTCCAACAGTACCAGTTCCTATGGCTGCTGCCGCATTATCTCCGGCACCTGCTGCAACAATAACATTTAAACTAAATCCTAATTCTTTGGCAATTGACTCTTTTAGTGTGCCTATAACATCATAACTTTCAAAAATCTTTGGAAGTTGTTCTTCTCTGATACCGCAAATATTAAGCATCTCTATAGACCATTTTTTATTTTTTACATCTAATAAAAGCATACCTGAAGCATCGGATACATCGGTTGAATGTACTCCTGTTAAGCAGTAGGCAATGTAGTCTTTTGGCAGCATAATTTTTACAATCTTCTCAAAATTCTCAGGCTCATTATTTCTCATCCAAAGAAGCTTTGGTGCTGTAAATCCTGCAAATGCAATATTAGCTGTATATTCAGACAATTTATCTGTTCCTATTTCATTATTTAAATACTCACATTCCTTTTCAGTTCTTCCGTCGTTCCACAGTATTGCAGGGCGAATTACATTATCATTATTATCTAACACCACAAGCCCATGCATCTGACCTCCAAAGCTTATGCCCAAAACCTTTTCTTTTTCAATCTGGTTTGTTAAATCCTTTAGACCTTCCATTACTCCATTGTGCCAGTCCAAAGGATTTTGCTCTGACCAACCTTTACGTGGAAATGAGATTGGATATTCCTTAGATACGGTTTTTATGATTGTTCCCTGAGAATCCATAAGTAAAAGCTTTACCGCAGATGTACCCAGATCAATTCCTATATAATACATACTCATTCCTCTTTCTCTTACTTAAAAGGATTTTCTTTGTTATAAAGCATTTCTTTTGGCCTATTGAATCCAACTTTTTCCACATTATAATAGTCAAAAATATTATAAAGTGCTTTTCCAAACTTACCAAATGCTACTGCACCATGGTGTGGATAATGGTTTTCAATTAATTCATAGCGGTAGAATCTTCCCATTTCTGGAATAGCAAAAATACCTATAGCACCAAATGAACGTGTAGCAACCGGAAGTACTTCTCCCTGTGCAATATAAGCCTGTAATTTAGCATCTGCTGTACTTTGTAAACGGAAGAATGTAATATCACCAGGAATAATATCCCCTTCTAGGGTTCCCTGTGTTACTTCTTCTGGTAGGCTTCTTGCCATAATCATCTGATATTTCATTGAGCAAGAAGTTAATTTAGATGATGGTGTATTTCCACAGTGGAATCCCATAAAGGTATCCTTTTGCGTATAAGGGAATTTTCCTTCAATATCTTCTTTATATAAATCTGCTGGTACTGAATTGTTTATATCTAATAGAGTTACTGCATCTTCACTAACACACGCACCGATAAATTCGCTTAATGCACCGTAAATATCAACTTCACAAGATACTGGTATTCCTCTTGAAGCTAACCTGCTGTTTACATAACATGGAACAAAACCAAATTGAGTTTGGAATGCAGGCCAACATTTTCCTGCTATTGCAACATATTCACGGTATCCTTTATGTGCATCAATCCAATCTAATAGGGTTAATTCATATTGAGCAAGTTTTGACAAGATTTCTGGTTTTTTATTACCTTCACCAAGTTCTGATTCCATATCTTTTACTACTTCTGCTATACGTGGATCTCCTTCATGCTTTTTAAAAGCTTCAAATAGATCAAGTTCTGAATTTTCTTCGATTTCTATGTCTAAATTATAAAGTGGTTTAATTGGTGCATTACAAGCTAGGAAATTAAGAGGGCGTGGTCCAAAAGTTATAATTTTTAAGCTTGATAATCCAATTATGCTGCGAGCTATAGGCAAAAATTCATTTATCATATCTGCACATTCTTCTGCTGTTCCCACTGGATATTCTGGTATGTATGCTTTGGTATTACGAAGGTCTAAGTTATAACTGGCATTAAGCATTCCACAGTATGCATCACCACGTCCCCCTGTTAGGTTATCTCCAGACTCTTCTGCTGCTGCTACAAACATAACTGGTCCGTCAAAATGCTTTGCTAATAATGTTTCTGAAATCTCAGGTCCAAAGTTTCCAAGGTATACTACTAATGCATTACAACCTGCATTCTTTATGTCCTTAAGTGCTTCTACCATGTGAATTTCGCTTTCTACAATACATATTGGACATTCATATAGATCTTCTTTGTTATACTTTTTTGTGTAAGCCTCCATAAGTGCTTGGCGTCTTGATACGGATAGGCTTTCAGGAAAGCAGTCTCTGCTTACAGCTACAATACCTACTTTTGCTTTTGGGATGTTTCTCATATTAAGTTCCTCCATTTTTAATAATAATTATTTAATCTACATATACAAACTTTTATAAAGTATTTAATCAATAAATCTTTGACCATACTTTTGCAAACCACTTTTACAAAAGTATATATAAATACTATCATGGATATTTGTATTTGTCAATCTTAAAACTATTAATTTTATGGTTTCCTTAAACTTAAGTTACTTATTCACAGCCTTGTTGAGATTGATATTGTAGTTTTAAGGCAAAGCTAAGTATTCAAAATTTTCCTTAATTAATTCTTAAATTTATGGCGTTTAGTTAACGGAGGATATTTTAATAACTATTTTGAATAAATCCCCATCTATATAGATATTAAATTCTCCTCCCTGTATTTCTACCAGACTTTTTGCTATTGATAACCCAAGACCGCTTCCTTCTGTGCTTCTTGATATATCTCCTCTTATAAATCTTTCTGTAAGATCATTTGCATTTATGTTTAATATTGAACTGGATATGTTTTTTATGGATAAACTTACTTTATTTTGTCTATGCTCCATATCTATATAGACTCTTGTTCCGCTTAAAGCGTATTTATATATATTTGTATAAAGGTTTTCTAGTACTCTGTATATTCTTTTTCCATCAGCATTGACTACTATAATATCTTCTTCTGAATTAAATATTAATTCCAGCCTTTTTTCAAGAAATTTTTCCTCAAACTCGCCATTTGTTTGTTTGATCAGTTCAACCAGATTGATTTCTGAAAGTTCAATTGATATATTTCCAGAACTTGCCTTAGAAGCTTCCATTAAGTCTTCTGTAAGATGCTTTAATCTTTGAGATTTTTCATCTAGTATGTTTATATACTCTTTAATATTTTCATTATCTATTTTTTCCCTTTTAATTAATTCAACATAGTTTATTATTGATGTAAGTGGTGTTTTTAAATCATGGGATACATTGGTTATTAAATCAGTTTTTAATCGCTCATTTTTTAAACTTTCTTCTACAGCAAGACTAATGCCATTACCAATGTTATTTATATTTTCTCCTAGTATCTTTATTGAATTATTATATTTTATACTGCTTGTATTAATTTTATATTTTGAGTCCCCTTTTGAAATCTTTTCAGCTCCCTGATAGATTTTATAAAAGTTTATTCCTGTTTTTAATGCATATATAAAGAAAATGGCATTAAAAATAATAGCTGAGAGAAAAGCAAGTGGTAAATCTGTATTACATAAGTAAAGTAAGGCTAGGTTAAATACAAAATTAGTTATAACCATCACTGAAGTTACTATTACCAATCTATACATTAGCTTTATATTATTTAATATTATTTTAATTAATAGAAAAATTTTATAAATAATGCTATTTGAAAATAAGGTTTTTGATTTTATTCTCCTTACTAAACTTAATAAAAATAAAGTAGCTAATAAATATAATAATGTATAACACATTATACTATAAGCTATATAATATACTGCAAAAGACAATATCTCCGTATTATTTATTCCATTTCTAAAATTATTTGCTAATAGATAAATTACAGTATATGCTCCAACAAAACCTAATAAAGAATAAATTTCCAAATATATTTTATCAAACCAATTTATTGTAATATTATCACTACCTTCTTTATGCCCTGCACTGACAATTACATGAATAAAACTGATCACCGACAAAATAAATCCTGCAATTATTAAAAATACTGAAACTCCAAAATTACTACTATAATCTTTGTATTCCGAATTTTCAATAAAATATTTATCTTTTGCTTTTAAGTCCGGATTTATGGTAACATATATTTCATAATTAGTTTTTAAATGCACCTTATATTCAGTTATTATGTTTTCTAAAAAGGAGCTTAATTTAATAATATTGGTATTAATAAAATTATCGTTAATAATTATATTAGCATTTAGTTGACTATTTTTTATATATTCTAATAAGTTATTTTCTTTAATCCTTAATAGATCAACATTGTATTTTCCATTAGCTTTAAAAATGTCAAATACCTCTGATTGATTGTTTAAATCAATATTTGTTATGGCATTATTATATTCCCTGTCTATAATAATAAATTTAATATTAGAATTTTGATTAGATAAAGTAGTTTTTATCCGTTCGTATTCATACTCGCTAATTAAACCCATTTCAATTTCAAAATTATATAAATAATTATTATTTAACTCCTCAAAACGTAAGTTATAACTTTCATTAGTTTCTTTAATCTGTCTTTCCATTTCTTTTTGGGTTGATTCTTTTTGATTATTAGCATTTTCTTTAGCTTGTTCAATATTGCCTTCTATGGAATTAATTAATTCATTTGAATTATAATTATCTTCAAGGCTTAATTCTCTTTCTAATGGTTCTATGTAACTTTCTAAATTACTTCCAATATTTTTAAATTCAGCTTCGAAAATTAAAGATATATTTTTTAATTCATTGGCTTTTTCATTTTCCAAACTAGCTTTTTGAGCATTTAAATGCTCTTCCTTTTTTTTATTATAATAGCCTTTAGTGTAATTATCATAATTCATATAATTAATAAGTTCGGATATGTCACTAGCTACCTCTCTGGCAAATGCATCACTTTCAAAATATACATTATTAAAATTAAAATTATATCCATTTTTTACATATATTTTTGCCACTAAAATAATACCAATAATAAGTGCCACACTACTTAGGTATAACGTTATATGTGCAATAATTTTTAGTACAATAGCTTTTTTTATTTTCATACATATTCCTCCATTAATTTGCTTCTATTTTATATCCAATTCCCCATACGACCTTTAAATATCTTGGCTCTTTGGGATTTATTTCAATTTTTTCTCTTATATGCCTTATATGAACTGCAACTGTGTTTTCTGCACCAAATGAATCTTCATTCCATATACTTTCATAGATTTCATTAATTGAAAATACTCTGCCTTTATTTTTGATTAAAAGTAAAAGTATACTGTACTCAATAGGTGTAACTTTTATAATCTCCCCATCAACACATATTTCCTTTTTTATATCATTAATTTCTAAGCCCCCCACAACATACATGTCTTTTTCCTCAATCATATTTCCAAGCTTTGTATAACGCCTTAACTGGGATTTTACCCTTGCTATTAATTCTAAGGGATTAAATGGTTTTGTTACGTAATCATCTGCACCTACATTAAGTCCCAAAATCTTATCTGCATCTTCCGACTTTGCTGACAGAATTATTATAGGAATACTACTGTTTTCCCTTATCTTTAACGTTGCTCTGATTCCATCTAACTTTGGCATCATTACATCAATAATTAAAAGATGAATTTCATTGCTTTTTATTAACTTTATAACCTCCTCTCCGTCATATGCCTTTAACACATGGTAATTTTCCTGTTCTAAATAAATTCCTATAGCCTCTACGATCTCCTTATCATCATCACACACAAGTATTTTCTGCATAAAATTCCTCCTATTATTTCCTGCATTTACAGTTATATCAAATTAATTTTAAATTGAAGCTCTAAATTTCTTAATAATTTCTTAATTTCTAATTTTTAAAGTTAAAACTATATTTGTGCTTTGATTAAATCTATACAATACTTGATGCTTTTTGCTCCTGTTCATAAATTTTTAACCACTTATAGAAAGTAGAAGAGGAAATAGGTGTGCTTGAGTTGACGTTTACACACTACCAATAAAAATTATTTGACAATACAAAGACAAATTCATATGTCAATTCACCACACATAGAAATAGCAACCTCACGGTTGCTATTTTCCCACAATACATTCCGAAATATCCGCAAACATATGCCCTAATTCAATTTCCTTTCCGTTCATAGAGTAGCAACTTTCATATTATTCACTCTCCTTGCTTTTGTCTCTAAATATCATATCACATCGGGACAATTTAAGAGATTTGCATGTAAAAAAGAGCCAAAAAATTTACACAACCTAAATCAAGGGCTTTTTCAGTGGCCTCATTATCATCTGTACGCTTTTTAATTGAATGAACTTTTATAATGAAACTAAATGTTTATAGAACTCGTTTCTTCTTCTGTTTTAATCCATTTCTTATATACTTCCCTAATCAATTTTTCATATTCGTTCATTATATCATCCCTATGGATTTGCTTAAATTCCAGTTCTTTGATTTTAATTTTAGCAACATAATCAATCAACTTCTGAAAGCTTTCACTCTCTTTATACCTTTTCCAAATTTGATCCCACTCCACCTTTTGATCACTTTGTAATAACTTTTCAATATAATTAACTCCTATAAAAGGAAATATTGTATAGCACCTTAGGGGAACGATATTGGTATTCCTATAACCAGAGGGTAATTCTGATAAACATAACATTGAGTAATTACTAAGGCCCGGTATGACATACATGGATTTTCCCATTAATTCCTTTTTGTTCTCTGATAATACATTTAAAATGTGGTTAAGAATGTATTCTTCAGATACCGCAGTCAATACAGGTCTGTGGTTTTGTATCTTGCCATAAGCAAATTTATAAATCAAAACTGTATTTCCCGATATTTTAATATATCCCGCCTTTTTTATGGACAAGGGAAAGTCCCAAAACTCCATAATTTGCGTAAGAAAATCTTTTGAAATATAGTTTATATTTTCACTTGATAAAGATTTATCTATCCAATTGATCCCCGTATCATATGCTGGAAAATCTTTTGGACTCATCCACCATATATTTTCCCAGTTATTTAATATTTCCACAATACTAAACGATTTCAAAAACAAATTCTTGTCTTTAAAATATACCATTGCAACCTTATGAGTAATATTATTATTACATTCATTTTTCAATATTAAAGAATTCTTAATTATATCTCCTTTCATCATTCTCAACAAGCATCCGGAGAGTTTTATAGCAATATTTAATTCATTAAGGTCTTTCCCCTCTAAAATGTCCTGATTTTCTCTATACCGCCTTGTAATAGATAAAATTGCGGCATTTGCTGCCTGCATTATTGCTTCTTGTATCTCTTTTTTCTTTCCAGTCAGTATCTCATTTCTATTAATAGATAAGGTATCCTTAGGTTCATAATCCCATATATAAGCTTTAATATTCCAAAACGGATAACAAAATCTTTTATCTATTTCAATTTCCTTTACATGCATTCCCCTATAATATAGAGTAGTTGTGCCAAAAATACATTGTTGCTGGGGACTCATTTCTAAAACGATTAAACCATCCGTGCTCATCTGGGGATAATAAAAATAAATCGCTTTTTCATAAATAATGAAATTATTTTCTCCACTTATCATACCCCTATCAAGATCACCGTTGAAATGCGTTATCAACTTCTCCATAATGCCACTAATCTTATTTTCATTAATTTCTACATCGTTTACATAATATTTAATATGAATGGGGAACAAATCATTTCCCAATGTCTGATTAATATAATTTGAAATTTCATTAAAAATATGGTCATAGGATGAATCAAATTCATCTTCTAAATATTTCATTTTATTTTTATGGATGTTAATTATCATTTTTGTACCATATTCTGAAACCGGAATATTCTTCTGAGTTTTCTCCACCGCATATAATATTCCCCCATTTTCTGCAGAGTAAAAATGTAGATCTCTTACTATGTGATCCATACGTGAACCAGATTCCGCATAAAGCTTATCCACTACACCAAACACAGACTGCATGCCAATTCCAAATGCCCCTGTAGGCTTTAGCCATGTTGGCATACATCTGATAATCTGCTCTGTCTCCATGTCCCTGGGCCCACCAATTTCTTTCATTCGCTTCAATGCTTTTTGATCTATACCTGTTCCTACATCCTTAATTTCTATACGTAATATTGGCACTAGTTCTGAGGGATAAGAGTAATATTTTATATTTACTTCCACTTTTAAATTCCGAATATAATCGCCAATATTATTAAAAACATCAAATACTTTCCATTTTCTTGAATCATTACCAAAATTGATCGGCTTACCGTACCTACCTTCTTTTAAATAAAAAAACACCTGTAACTTTGTTGCATCCATAGCATTTTGTACCAATTCCCTAATAAAAACCCAATGAACCCTTTTTTCAAAGGCAACATTATCCTGTTGCCACTGTTCTTCATACAGCTTAGTACCTTGTATAATCTCCACAGCACGCCTATGGCTAATTCTGTATTTTAAATTTACACCCTGTTCATTAATTTTATACCCCTGCCACCATATTTCAAAACTCCTTAATAATGGCACAGATCCATCTAAATTATCTGGAACAATTTTTACCCAATTTAATGCAAAAAAATCCAAGTCGTCTTTTAAATAATCAAACCACTTTTGCAAAAGTATACAGGCTTTTTGCTTAATATCTGACTTTTTTCTCTTATCTTCAAAAAACTTTTCTACAGCTATCTGACTCCTTTTTTCTTCAATAATATGCTCTTTTATGTATTCTATTTTTTCTTTTGCACCAAGATCCCTCAGTCCGTTAGCCATGTCTGTGTTGTTCTTTTCCAATTCATATTCTCTAACATCAATTAACTCATATTGTGACTTTTTAGGAATGTCATTTTCTATAAAGAACTCTGCTTTTATACTAATTTCTTTTTCATTTATACATATATGAGAAATACTTTTATGTTTTTCAATTTCTGCCCAAGTAATGAAAGGCAATTCGCTTTCCCCCCAGTTTCTTAACTGATACAGATTAAATCTATTGTTTTCTAGATCCAACAAATCCCCCAGTCTTAGTAAAATCAAAATTAACCTTGGATGAATATCATCATTATCAATACCTTTTTCTGTCCGATATAAGGAATTTAAGATATATTTCTTATCATAAATATGTCCTTCACAAATTTTTCTTGCTAAATTCCATATCCTGTCAGGAATAAAATCACTACCACATTTTTTTGTATTCTCAATGTCTTTTATTACCCTTTTATGATGTTGACCACGAATATATTCTGAAATTAAGAAGTTTAAATCCCGATTCTTTTGCCGAATATCAGCTAAATGATTGATTGTTATGAATGTGCTTAAATCAACATTCCTTGCTGCTGTTCTGACTTCCTCATCCGGATGATTTTGACAAGAAAGCATAAAATCAATAAATTCTTCTGAATAGATCAAGGTTTTAATTTCATCCTCATCTATATACATTCCTGTATCATGGCGATATGCACATTCTAACAGCATCCATGTATCGGTATACCCTAATTTGCTGATTCGATTCTTCCCCAAAATAAGCTCAATAGAGGAAATGATTGCTTCGCTATGTATTGCACCATGATTACTATACATCAAAAAAGGGGTTGATGTTTGGTTGATTTTTTTACTTAGTGCTTCCTTATCTAATAGCCACTTACTATGTAACAGTTCAGCCGTTACACATACTTCTGACAAAGCTGCCAAATGCTCCTCTAATCCATAAAATTTGGTATTCTTTTTAGTATATTCTTTATTCACACTTTAACCCCTCCCATCTCCTTTAAATAATCTATTAATTTTTTATAGCGATTACTATAATTTTTATTTACAATTTTTAACTCATTAAATATATTTTCCTCAATACTACCCTTCAGTTGTTTTACATATCCTGTATATATAATTACTTTATCAACTAGCGAATGTTTTTCATCTTTTAGATAATCAAAAAAAACCCATCCTGACAATTCCCCCTGATTGATACGTTTCAAATATACTTCCGGAAGACCCTTAATGTCCATAAGATCCATGTCTAAAATAATTGCATTAAATACTTCTTTCCCTTGTTCGTCCGTCAGATAATAAATCGCATCTGAAAAATTGGAAGTATATTTTACTTCATACCCCTCATCCTCCAATTCTTCTATAATCCTTCTGGCATCGTAATCATCTTCTATACAAAGCACTTTCATTTTTTTTTCCCTTCTTTCCTCTATCTGTAGGAATCTTTAATATGAATGTATTTTCAGCCACTTTCTCTTTAATGTGACTATAAACATACAGAGGAGTTATTATTCCTAAGCTTATATCTAATCCAAGAACTTTCTTGTCAAGATTGTCCCTTTTTATGTCAATTAATGCTTTTTCATATTTATTAAGTTCTTCACGGGTTGTACTATACCTTCCCTCTAAAAGCTTATAGTTATACAACATTGGAATATTATACTCACATGATATATTATATTTATCTTCTAAATAAGCAGACTCATGTGTTAAGGTTCCCCCCTGAACTTCCGCTAATTGTTTGGCGATATATAATCCAAACCCAATTCCTGATCTATTCATGCTGTCATTGGCTCTATAACCATATTCATAGATTTTCTCTTTGTCTTCTTCTTTAATTAACTGACCAAAACTCTTTACAGATATTATATATTCTTTTTCATCTTCAGATAAAAAATAATCCAAATAAATGGTAGTACCTAAATAACAATATTTTTCTGCATTTTGCAAAAGATTGTAAACAACCTGTTCTACCATCCGGGGATCCGCATACATTTCTGGCCTACTTGCATCTGTAAACTTTACTTCTTCTATCTTTAAAATTTTTGATTGACTTTTTAGTCTATCTCCATATATATCATGCCATCTGAACATAAAAGTGTGATATGGAAAGAAACTTTCAAAATTTGGTTCACCTATAATATTACCATTGGATTGATTGCTTGCAATCATATCAACTAAATAGCTATATCTTGTAAATCCATCCACTAAATTATGACTCTGTTTGATAAAGTTATTTACAAATGGATAATTTTTATCAATCTCCAAATTTTTATTAGTATATTCAATTTCCGCATGAGACAATTGTTTTTTAGCTTTGTGCATTAAACTTTCAATTCCAGATGTAACTTGTGCAATTTCATGATTAGTATATCTTAATAGTAATTCTAATTGTAATTTTACTTTATAAGAATAAAGCCCCTGCCAACGTGCCAAAAAAGATACTGCCAAATAGGATAACAACGATTTAAACTCTTCATTTTCTCTAATAGACACCTCTTTAAATACACATAAAATTCCAACCTGCATATCAGGAAATTCCTTTAAAGCATAAATATATAGTGACTTTTTATCCTCTTTTAATATTTCCTTACTGTTTAATTGATTTTGATTTTCTTTTTTTATAATGTCAAATATCTCATTATCTTCTATTGACAATGTTATTAAACCATTTCTTTCTTGATCTAAAGAATCTTTCCATTTCTCATTTTTTGTTTCCATAATATAAGGTGAATCTTCATAATTTTTCTGTGCATCACGACTTTGATCTTCATTTGGATGAATTTCATCATCTAACACTGCTCCTTTAAGACTTTCTTCAACTCCCAGACTTGTCACAATACTTCTGGGTTTAAAACAGGTAATTCCTTTCAATTCATACAGTGTCCTTATTTCGATCAAAGCATCAAACATATGTGTTCTTGCCACTGTTAAATTTCTGTTAATATGCTCAAATGAACTACAAGGATATACCTGATCTGATTGCTGTACCTTTTCAAGTCCCAGTACAAAAGACATTGCCTTTTTCCCATAAAATGATTCATTGTCTTTTACCACATCATTCATTTTTTAATATTCCTTCCTAAATTGATTTTTTCAAAGTTTCTCACTCTGTATTTCCAACAACTCCTTTTTTTACGGCATTGTCCTTCCATTGCAGACGTTCTGCCTGATTAATTTTCTCAAAATTCATAATAAATATTCTTTCTTTTTCCTCCAAATCTTCATCATTATATTCATTAATATTGCCATTAAACTGAACACATTCACTTTTTAATGCCTCAGCACATCCTCTATATCGAATCCATGATTCCTTTAATCTAATCAATGCCTGAACGCTGGTAATAACAGTAACTACACTGGAAATTATGGTAACCATTAACTTATTCTGCACCCAATTTATCTGGCTAAGGACAGGAATACTTGCATTTAATACTACTGCTAAAATACTTAAAATATAATACATATATTTAAAAATTAAAGCTCTATGAACATAATACTTTAAAGTCATTTCTACAGTTTTTTTTACATTCTCATTCTTTAGATTAACTTCATATGTATTTAATAACTCGTGTCTTATCATGTTTTACATACTGCTCCTTTCGCTTGAATAAAATAATTGAATAATAAATATTTGACATTTTATAACATAATATTACATTATCACGTTTTGTACATTTATACAATAATTATTTTATTAGTTTCTAAAAAAGTTTTTAACATACTGCAAGCATAAGAATACGATTTTCTTATTTTTCCTGATGGATATTAAATAACATACAGCTTATAAAACAAAAAATTGCTTCTGACCATGTCGTTATTAATTTATAATTGTTTATTTTTATACTTTATTATAATTGAGCATTTTCTGATGAGTACAGTTGTATAATTATTTAATTGTGCAGACCGTCCGATCAATGTCGTCAACTTAAACTCCCATGCCTTGCTTTCGCTCGGCACCACCATAAATGAAACGGGTAGGTTATACTACCATTCATTCTTGTTCTGTGCTATATTAAATATAGCGGTAAAGTCGATTTCCCTTTGGGTTTAGAACCCGTAACTT
>JAVBPB010000048.1:0-137134 GCA_031549965.1 Mobilisporobacter sp.
AATTGGATATATATACACTCATATTCATCTAAAAAATTTACACAACCTAAATCAAGGACTTTTTCAGTGGCCTCCTCATTTCCATGGCTTATAATGCTTTTTTCATAGAATATAAAGTTACTCTAAGGGGTAGCACCTAAATGGCAATGCGTCCGTACAACAAAAATCTAAATTCGACACCATATACTTCCAAGAACAAAAAACTAAGGAGTAAAATCTACCCCTTAGTCTTTAAATTAATTACTTCTTAATCTTAACATTCATAAATATAGTTTTTCCATCAACGGTTGCAAATACAGTTATATCTCCCGCTGCCTTAGCAGTTACCTTACCAGTCTTAGTAATCGTAGCTAATTCTTTATCAGAAACTGACCATGTTATACTTGATGGATAGCCTAAGTTAATTACTTTGAAAGTGAAGGATTTACCTACTTTTAAGCTATTTGTGGTTTTATCAAATTTAAATACACTGTCCTTTACTGTAACTGTGGTAGTCAATTTATAAGTTTTTCCACCTTGCATAATTGTAGTGGTTATTTTTGCACTTCCCTTTTTCTTGCCAACTAATAATCCATTTTTGTTTACTGTTACAACTGAGGTGTTACTGGATTTATAGGTTATTACTGTACCATCTGCAATGTTAGATAATTTTATATTGTCACCAAGTTTTGTATAAATTGTCTGTTTTGTTGCTGCACTTGGCTTAATTAATGCTTCTTCAGTTATAACATATTTTGAAGCATGGGTAAAATTAACTGTAAGATCCCCTAAGTAATTAGGTTTTGAAACCCCAACTAATTCTAGTTTCTGGCTCTTTTCGTTTATGTAATAAACATATACATATTTATTGACATATTTAAGTTCCATTGGAAGAACTAATTGTGCTTTAAATGGGAAATCTCCATTGTGTTCAATTTCGAATTCCTTTAGTACATTAACTTTTTCTAATTTTTGAGCTGACTTTGCTTTATTAATTAAATTATCAATTATTACTACTTCTTTATCGTTTTCAAGATTCTTTATATTCAGACTGTATTCTTTATCCATTTTACCAGATTCGATTGAATTGCTTTTAATAATCCACTTGTATTCCTTCATGTCAATTACTAAATCTATATTTTTATCAATCATGTTTTCAAGTATTTCTTTTGGTAAAACAGCATTCTCTTTTATAGTTATCGTTTGACCTTTGTTATCTTTATCTGATACTAAAAGAATCTTATCTAAAATACTAGTCCAGTCATTGCTGATATTTGTAGCTGGGGTTACTGTTTGATTACCTGTTTCATTGTTTCCAGTTGGATTTTGTGGAACAGGTGGATTTTCTCCTGGTGCTGTCACAACAACAAATTTACCTTGAGATTGTGCTGAAATATTTCCGGCTTCATCATAAGCTGCTACACGTACTATATGAGTTCCTGCTTCTATTTCAGTTAATTCTATTTTTTCAGTTGTAAATTTATTATCTATTTTATCACCGTCAAGATATACAATGTATCCTGCTACTCCAACATTATCATTTGGCTTTGTTACTGTAATTGTGATTTTATTAGTACCTGCATCGGCTTTAATTATTGGTAGCTCAGGTGCAAAGGTATCTGTTAATAGAACTTTAACATTTGTTATTTGTGAATCTGTATATCCTGTTTTTACAGCCACCACTCCAATTGTATGTTCTCCAATTTCTTTTGTTTCATATGTAAATGAAGTTTCTGTTGTTCTCTTTACTTCTTCTCCATCATAATAAATAACATATTCAACTCCGACTGGAGCATTAATGGCTGGTAATATTGATATTAAAACTCCGTTATTAACATTATTTAAGAACACATTCATTGGTGCTGATAAGATTTTATCATCTCCTGGCTCATCATCTGATATTGCTGATTTCAATTTAATAGAAATGTTATCTAAGTAAATTGAGTGGTCAACATTACCAATTCCGCCTACTGTTCCCATTAAGAACTTGAAGGTTGATTCGAATGTATTTGCAGTAAATTCTACTGTATATAGCTTTGGTGTTGTTGTTAATGATATTGCATTTCCGTTATTAATTCCTTCAAATACTATTTGTCTGTCAACTGTTGAATAACCTACGAAGCTTAACTGGTATTTTTCACCCTTTTCCATTTGAACGGCTTCTTGTATTAATTGTACTGACCAAGTTACTTCTGAGCCTGAACTTAGTCCTTTATGTTTTGAATGTACTTTTAAATATCCGTTCTCAATGGTCAGATCTGCACACTCATCAATAGCATAAGTTTCCCATCCGTTTAAGCCATTATTAAAGCTACCGTTAATGATCATATTTCCATCTTTGTTATACAATTTTACCTTTAAGTTTACATTAGCATAGTCATTTGCTCTTACAGATATATTATATACTTTAGACTGAGTAAATAGTGAACCATCAAGAATTACTGCTTCGTCTTCAATAGTTACTTTGGATTTGTCAACTAAAATACCATCAACGTAGTATTCTGTAAGATCCATCCATGTTTTATCTCCTGTATAATTTAAAACTACATCTTCAGAAATATAATTAAATACTTCTGCTGCCTTCATGGTTCCTGGTTTATTAGGTGCACCTTTCATTTCAAATATTACATCATCAATGAATAAACTATAATCGTCTCCTCCCGTTGCTCCAAGAAGAAATTTTAATGCCAGATTTACGTTTGATGAAAACCTTGGTTCAAATGAAAAAGTTTTCCATTCAGTTGTTAGACTTATGTTTGTATTTGCCAGATGTTTGTTATATCCAGAGTCCTCCATACAAAATGATACTGTAGCATTTTTAGTTGCTTTTGCCTTAAAAGATAGTTTGTAAGTAAATCCTCCATAGATACTTAGGTCAGGATAAATTAGCATATTGTCGTAGTTATTTGCCGAATTTCCTGTAGCTAATACCTTGCCGGCTTTTAATCCATTTACAGTATTGTCTGCTAAGGATAAGCTAGTTCCATATGTGGTCCATCCTTTTAATCCTTCTTCAAAATCTCCATTAATAAGTGGGTAACAGTTAACATTAGAGAAATCAACATTTCTGTTAGTTTCACGTGTCAATACTATATTATCAAGTACTATTGTAGATGCTGCTCCTCCAACTATAAATGTTACTTTTGAATTTTTATCTGTACTGTCCCCTGGCATCGTAAACTCTAAACTATGTTCTTTTAATGTGTTATCTAAATTTATTGTTTTTTGAGCGTATGATATACTACCGTCTGCATTAGTAAATAATACATCAATTGTACGTTCTACACTTGAACTTGCTTTAAATTTTAAAAGGTAGGTATCTGATTGTAATAATTCGATACCTTGCTGATTTATGTTTTCATTTAAAGTATCTGATGTAATTAAATTTAATTCATAGCCAGAAGTAGGGCTTTTTAAAGCTTTCATAGTATCGCTGTTAAATCCTACGTTGTTCCAGTATATTAACCTTCCTGTTCCTAAATCAAATGAACCATTATATATATGATTACCACTGTCTAATGGTTTTTTAATAACGTTGTTATCTGGATTGTTATTCTCTACTTCAACAAAACTTAAATTTCCAATCCATACAGTTGTCTTATCTCCGCCAAAATTACATTCAATTCTTGATGTAATATCTGTTGCAGCTCCCATTTGGAATATATATTCATAGTGCTCAACTTCAGTTGATAATTTTGGTGTGTATGAACCATATGTTGACCAGCCATCATCTCCTATATCACCAAATTTCATTGATAATTCTCTAGTAGCTGCTGCCTTTGCATCAAAGCTGACTTTGTAATATCTTCCTTTTACCAATGGAACATTTTGCATTAATTGTATTGCATATGATGCTGTACCAACATTAGCAACGTCTATTTTAGCTAATGTTTTTCCATCTATATATACCTTGGTTAATGTTGCAATTCCGCCAAATTGTGGAAGTGTGGCAAAATTCCAACCAGTAGTGCTTTGTACTACTTCATCTTTATCAACTATTGTTACATTATTAAAGCCTGAATCTACAATGTAATCTCCATTGGCATTAGGTTGTTTTGCATTAGCTGGAATTGTTTCTTTTTCTAATGTAGGTTTAACTGGTTCTTCATATGTTCCAGTGTATTCATAAACTCTTACATAGTCTACATTCATTTCAGTCGGGAATATAGAGTCGTCTGGCAATCTGTTGTTATCATACGTACCGCCTACTGCTAAATTAAGTATAATATAAAACGGCTGATCAAATGGTGCTGGGTATGCATATTCTGTTGGACTTCCTGATGGAAGACTGTAAAAGTTGTTTTGTTTATAGAATAGAATATCATCCATATACCAGCGTATCTCCCCTGGCTGCCATTCTACAGAATAGGTGTGGTAGTCGTTAATTGAACCTTCACCTTCCTGCCATACGTAATGTCCGCCTACTGCCTGATTATTTGGCCAAGGTTGCCCAAAGTGAATTGTACCATCCATTGTATATGGTTCTCTTCCTCTTGCTTCCATAATGTCGATTTCACCAGATAGTGGCCATCCGCCATATTCTTGTGTTGCTGGAAGTAGCCAGAATGCTGGCCACATGCCTTGTGCTCCATCCATTGCAGGAAGTTTCATTCTTGCTTCAAATTTACCATAGGTTTGGGCAAATTTGATTGTTCCATCATCATTCATTGTCCAAATTCTGCCTGATGAATATGGTTTGTTCTTAACTAGGGTTTCATTTTTTGTAGCTTTAAATGTTAATACTCCATTTCCTTCTATAACATTATTCTTAGTATAATACTGCTGTTCATTATTACCCCAGCCATCAAGTCCATATTCTGCACCTGTTCCATCCTGATAGGACCATTTTGTAAGATCTAACTGAGTGTCATTAAATTCATCACTCCATGTTAGCTTCCACGTTGTTTGTGGGAAGATAGTTTGTTTTATTATTGCATCTTCGTACCAGGCTGCTTTAACAATAATTGTATATATTTGTCTGTCAACATTTGAATCTGTAAATGTAAATAGTGAACTGTCAAGTTTTATTTGACCTGCTGTAATTGTATATTTAGTCATATCTGTTATCTTTGTTCCATCAATGTAAATGCCTTCGATTTCATCTCTAAATGCAGGGTTATCATTAAATGTAAGTGTTATATCTTCGCCAATAGCCCTTTCCACTGTATCATTGCTTATAATTGGTGACTTACTTCTTGTTAAACCTGTGAAGTCATAATCGTTTACATTGATTGACATAGCTTTTGTATATCCTGTTATATCCATTCTAATAGTGTCAAAATATACATTACCTTCTGCTCCGCCAAATATTATTCTAAGTGATGCATTAGTATAGTTTGACGCTGGCGTAAATTGCATTGAATATGTTTTTGGATATTGGGTAAGTTCTATATTGCTTTCTGATAAAACATTTCCTACTGAATCCAATATTTGTACCTTGGCATCTCTGTTTGTTCTTGCACCTGATACAAAGCTTATATCATATGCCTGATTTGCCAAAAGGTTTAAACCTGCTCTTGATATGGACGCACTATTAATATCTCCGCTTTGAATAACTTCAGCTTCTATTGATTTTGTTGTATCATCTGCATTTGCTACAACAGTGCCGTTTACTGTAAATTCTCCTAAATCATTATTAAAGTTTCCATCATTTATTAATGATGCATAATTAGAAAATCCATTAACCTCAATTTTCATATTGGAGAAAATCATATTATTATTTTTTACATTTCTTCTTTCAACTGATCCCATTAATATTGAGAAATCTGCGTTTGTGTCATTTTTTTGTACTGGAATATTAAAGCTTACATGCCTTGTTTCATCATCTTGAATAGCTACTGTTTTTTCTAAAATTACATTGCTACCCTTTGCAAGTAAAACTTTAATACTTCTTGCTTTTTCTGAGTGTACATCAAAAGAAATAGTATATGCTTTATCTTTTTTCATTGATACTGTTTGAGAAAATTTTGCATCGTGAGGACTTTGTGCTGTTCCGTCACCTATTTCTGTTATCCAAACCTTTACTCCGTTTTTAACTTTTGAATATTTAACAACATTATATTGCCACATCCAGTCAACATTTTCAATTAGCCAGTTATTCATACCGTTTGAGCCATCTGTAAAATATCCATTTTTAAGAATTGAGTAATCGGTCATTTGACCAGTAACGCTTGTTATTGGTGCCGGTAATGTATCGTTTTTATCGTTTGGTAAATCTACTGGTTTAAATTTTAACTGCACATTGGAGATTTCAACTTTATGTGCTCCAACATTTGCATATGTTGTGCCCCCAAGTCCTACGTAAATAAAGAACTTTTTAGATACCGGAGTTGTTACAGTATAAGTAACTGTTTGCTTTTTATTTGCTTCTAATAATGCAGGTGATTCTTTTTTATTATCGAATCCAAATGTAATACTTCTGTTAACTGTACTTAAAACATCAAAACTTATAGTGTATGATTTATTAAGTTCTGTACTTGTATTTACTGCTGTTACATTTTGGAACATACCTTGTTGAAACTGATCAACATTTGAATTTGTTATATCAAAAACTACTTTATAATCTTTTGCTGTAACACTTGCTCCAGTGTTAGCAAATTGCCAAATATCATTTTTAACACCTAATGTATCAATAACCAATCCCGGTGCTAAATTACCATTATTTAGCATGTTTCCATCTACTTCTGGCACTCCATCAATAACCACTTTAATTTTTGCAGTCAATCCGCTTGTGTTTTTTGCATTATGAGGAAGTGTACCAAGAACTGCTTTAAATGTATAGCTTCCTGCCTGAGTATAGTCATAGGTATCTTCTTCCTGCCATGAACTAACTGGTATTGTAAATTGGCTGTTATTTGCTAAAACATTTGTGTATGTTCCATTTAAATATGCTATTGCTTCACCTGCATTTGCAAATAACGGATGGTTTGCATCTCCAGCCTGTACATCGTCCAAAGCATCAAATAATGTAATATCCGCTTTATTGATTGTAACTGTTAGGGTCGGCTGTAAATTGTCAGTATTGGTAATTCCTGTTGGAATACTTTTAATTTTACCTGTAAAAGTATAATCTCCAGCAGTATTGGCATCAAAGTCTGATGGTGAAACCCATTCATCAATTTCAATATCCTTTATCACTGTGCTATTTGCTGATACCTTGTTATGTGCTGTTAATAAGTCTGACTTTATTTGTTGCAGGCTTTTTACATTTCCTACATTTCCTGCATCAAATGATGTAATTTTATCAAATGATGTAATATTACTTGAAGATACAAAAACTATTATTTCAGCTTTCTTAGATAGAGTATTAGTTGCTCCATTTGGCATTGTTACAGTTGCTTCAAAAACATATTCACCTGCTGTGTTGGAATCATAATTTGTTCCGCTTGCTTGTGACCATGTGTTAACATCTATATCTGTTATTTTACCGTCATTTGCTGTAACCTTTGTGTAATTAGCATTTAGATAACTAATAACATCTGATACAAATTCATAATCAGAATCTACACTTCCTGCAATTCCTACTCCTAAATTGTCAATTTCATCAATAGCTATAACGTCAGTTTCTGAAACTTTTACCTTTATTGTTGGTAGAGATGTATCCTCCATTATAGACAGTTTATTATTAGTTAAAATTGTACTATCAAATGAAGCTGTAAATGTATAAGTTCCTGCTTCATCCTTATTAAAGTCCTGTGATGTCCACTCTTTTACAGGTATATTAGTAACTGCTGACTTTTCGTTACTTGTTCCTGATAATGACATTGGAAACTGGCTCATAAAATCTTCATCCGGATCATATACTGAACCTGCTGAGTATACAGTATCTATTGTTGTAAATGTTTTTATGTAGGTAGGTTTATCAGTTAAATTTACTACGCTTAAATTTGCTATTTTTATTGTATGGTCGGAAAGATTAGTTTCACCAGCCACATTACCCATAAAAATTCCAAATCTGCTTGCATTTCCTCCTGATATTGTCTTTTGATATTTTACATGTTTAAGCTTATCTTTATTTACTTGTATCATTTCAACGGTACTATTTGCACCATCTCCCCATTCGCAAAAAGCCTTTATGGTTCTGGTTTCTGTTGCTAAAACATCAAATTCAAATTCATAGGTTTTTCCATTTATAAGAGATAAATCACCTTCATAAATTAATGATGGTGTATGTGCTGCTCCCTTACCATCAGTTGACTTTGTGGTAAATATTCCATTGTCATAGTTATCTCCGTCAAAGTTTAACCAGTTTGTACCTGAAGCAAAGCTTGTATTTTGTATTATATTACCTAATACTTTTGTTTGATTATGTTCTATTACATTTCCATCTTTAATCTTAACAAGTGCGGATGCAACTAAACCACTGTATTCTAAATTAGTGGTATCAAAAACCGGAGTAAATGTATATGTTCCTGCAATTTCTGAATCATAATTACTGCAATTCCATGATGTTACAGGAATAGCATATGTTCCCCCTGTAGTATTACTTGTTGTAACTTGCAGATTTGGGTGCTCAGCCATTAAATAATCTACAACATTCTGTTTGGTGGCATAGGTTGGTGTAACATTACTTCCACCATCAATTTCTTCTATTGTATCAAAGGAAATTATATTTATTTTATTAACAACAACTTCTATAGTTGGGAGTATATTATTTGTATTTGTGGCTGAACCTAAGCTACCTATTGTACCTGTAAAAGTGTAGCTTCCTGCTACATCTGGATTATATCCGTCTGTATCTGTCCATCCTGTTACAGTTATTCCTGTTAAGGCTCCGCTGTTGGCAGATATTGTAGCATGTGCCAAAAGAAGATTTGTTTGTACTTCCTGTAGTGTTTTTGCAGACTTTGCAACACCTGCATCATAGCTTAATTCTTCAAATCTTGTAATATTGTTTGATGATACTACTACTTTAACTGTTGCTTTTAAAGAATTAGTGTTAGTGGAATAATTAGGCAATGTACCAATTACAGCCTCAAATATATAATCATTTGGTACAGTTGGATCGTAATTGCCATTTTTATCTGTCCAGTTAGTTACTGGAATATTTGTTATTTTTCCATTATTAGCTGAAACTGTATTTTTGTTGGAATTTAAATATGTTATAACTTTTTGAGAAGTATTAAGGGTTGATGACACTGATCCTGCTATTCCTGCTAATACATCTGTAACTGTGTCAAATTTAGTAATATCTGTATCGGTTACTACTACCTCGACTGTTGCCTTTACACCTGATTTTAATGTTACTTTTTCTGATGAAAGCACTGTTTGGTCGAAAGTTGCAGTAAATGTATAACTTCCCGTTACATTTGGATTAAAACTATCGGTATCATTCCATGCAAGTACTGGAATGGTTTTTGTGTTTGTATTTCCTGTTACCGTACTATATGTATTTAATAAATATGATTTAACAGCTTCTGCATTAGCATACTCTGGTTCATATGCTGAACCCGCAGATACCTCTGAAATTGGATCAAATGAGGTAATTGTTACTTTACTTGCGGGATCATCTGCTAAAGTTGTTAAAATCAAATTAGATATTTCAACTGTATGTGGTCCTACATTTGTTCCTAAATAGATCATAAATTTCTGTGTTGCAGCATTTACTTCGCATCTAACTGTAGTTTTTTGATTAGCTGGTATTAAGGCAGAGGTAAAATCCCTGTTGCCATCAAAACCAAAAGTTACGGTTCTTGGTACTGATGTTAAAACATCAAAGTAAACAACATACTTTGTTCCAACATTTACACTACTTACTACTTGATTTATATTTTGCTGCCAATCAGCCATATTTTGGTTTACGTTAAAAACCATAGCATATGATTTATGGGTTGCTGTTGCACCTTGCTGTTCTATATTCCAGCCTGAAGAATCATTTTTTAATGAACCATTTGTTAACATATTTTCTGGCACATTAGCAGGAGCTGCTTCTACTGCTACATTTGCAATCTTAATATTATATGGATCTACAACTCTTAGGTCAGTTTCAAAAAACAATCCTAACTGTCCTGTATAATTGTCATTTGCAGTGAAGCTAAAATTTACTTTTTTAACGATGTTTCCTGTAACAGATATTGTATCAGTGGAAATGTCGGAACCATCGCTGTCATTTATAATTTTGCAAACAACATCCCTTGTTCTTTCACTTAAAACATCAAAACTTATGATATAGTCTCTGCCTGATTCAAATTCTATTACATTGTCTGAAATTACTGAATATTCATTTTGAAATAGGACATCTTCTAATGTTAATATATTACCGGATACACTTTTATTAAATCCTGACGTAGCGTTAGTATCTATTGTCCAGTTATCTTCTCCATTAGTAAAATCTCCGTTTGATATTAAATTATTTGCTGGTGATGTTGATGGATTAATTTCTGATTTTGGAAGTAGACATAAATCATAGATTTTTACAGTATGGCTGGCGGTTTGTTCTGAATTTGCAACACTTATCATAATGTTTTTTCCGCCGCTTGTGTTAACTGTTACACCAACTTCATATCCTTCTCCAACTGGAACAGTAATGGTTTGTGTGTTTCCTTCTTGTCCGTCATAAAAGATTTTTACATCTTTTTGCATGTCTGTATCTACTTTAAAACTAAGTGTGTAATCTTGATTTGTTTCTACAGGCACTATTTGACATAAACTTGTAGCCCAGTTGGCGTTTGCATTACCATTAAGATTAAATTCAGCTTTTGAATTTACTATAGATGCAGAAGTGGTATTATCGCTAAACATCTTCCATCCAGTATTATTATCTCCAGTAAATCCAGAAAAAATATTACCATCCTTATCTGAATTAATGCTGGTATCACCGGATGCTTTTGTACCTATAGATAAATTTCCATTTGTTAATCCTGTTATTATCAGTGCTAACACTAATAATACTGCTATTACTCTTTGTCTTGACTTTCTCATTATTTCTCCTCCTTATAAAATAAATGTATTTACATACTTTTTACTAATTTGTATGATTTTTTCTTGATTTTTCAAGACTTTATACCTACTGTAATATATTTTAACTCTATATAATTTGTTTAACAAGTACATGCTTTTTTGTTTTGGTGCTCATTTTCACTGCACTTTTTCTAATTTTACATCCAAACCTATACCTAAAAACATAGCACCTAAAATTTGGACACCATAGAAAAAACAGGATTAAGATATTATTCTTAATCCTGTTCTTTAATAGACTATAATTTTTATTTGAATTAATTCAATTCCTTAAGAAAGTGCCTAATTATCTATTTGCCTTACTTCCACATTTCGGACAAATATTACCTCCTTTATATGTATATCCACATCTAAAGCAACATTTTACAATATGCCTTTCCTTTGCCAAATATTCAATATTTCTTGATTCTGGTTTTTCTTTCAAGTAAGTTATGAATTCATTAATTACATTAATAAAGTGATTTCTTATATTCTTTTTTAAAGAATTAGGTATTCTTTGTCTTTGCTCTGAAATCCTATTTACAAATAACCCTTTTTTAAATTTGCCTTCAACATACTCCAATTCTTTAATTTCAGCAATATTGATTTTACCAAAATCATAAAAGTCTTTATAAAATATATGATCTGGCGTTAAAATAAATCCTTTTTTTCCATTTCCTGCTCTAGTAGTATCACAAATCAATATTGGATATTCATATTCTCCTCTTCCAATACCATATGTATTTAATGCATTACATATAGCTTCATAATCATCTTCATCTTGTTTTTCATTATCCTGACCCTGAAAACGTCTCGCCTCATAGAAATATATTTTTGAAAAGTCTTTTATGTTATTTTCTAATTCCCTTTTAAGCTTTCTAACAAGCTGCAAGTTTTCATCCGTTTTAATTTTCATTAATCGTCTTCGTATGCTATCCAATGTATTTGTTTTTAATTCTGGTAATATTGTCAATTCATTAATCTTTTTATATGCTTCTAGCCCTTCTTCAAATAAAGCATCCGAAATATCTGGGCATATTGAGGCAATTTTTGCTTCATCAATTTCTCTAATTCTGTCATAAACCTTTTCTAAGTATGGATTTAGATTTTGCTTGGTAAAATTCTGAGTTTTTAGCTGTTCGTATAATTCATTTAAAGCTTGCCTGTCTTTTTTATTAACTCGTTTTACATAAGATGATATTTCTTCCTTTTCTGCCATATCTTTTTTTTCTTCTAATAGTTTCTTATATGGCATTATATCTACATTTTTAAATTGATTTAATTTTTCTATATATGCATCATATTGACTACTTTTTATTTGTAATGGTATACCTTTAATAAATTTGTCTATTTCTTTTCTATCATCCCCTTTGATTTCCGCTTTTTTATTCTTTTCTCCTGTAATTAAATCTGAATTTGATGAATCTTTTACATTATTTTTCGGTGAAATACTAATTTGCTCTTGTTGATTTAAGTCATTAACTTTTTCTTTTCTTTTTAAAATAGCTTTGTCAATATCATCTATGTATTTTATAGCGTCCTCTTTAACAATCCTTTTTTCATTTTCTATTTGATTTTTTAATTCTGCAAGCTGTTTACTTGTCATTGAATCTAATTCTTTAATATGTTTTTCATATTTGGTTTTTAAATTCATTTCTAATTGTGATTTTGCTGATATATATTTTGGGTCTTTAATTAAATCTTTGATCTTATTAGAATCCAATTTGTGATTTTTATTTTCAATCTCTTTGATTATTGACTCTAACTCTTCATCCTTTTTATCAGAATAATCATATTTGCCGTTAGGAGCTGCTTTTATTTTATTAAATATATTAAATCCATTTTTATTATCTGAATTTATATTAGTTTTTTCATTTTTAGTATTCTTCTTATCTTTTTCTTTTAAATTACCTTTTTCTTTTCTTTTATTCATCTTTTTCTTATCTTTAATGTTAGCATGGTCAGATATTGATTCATCCACTTCATCCATTATTTCTTCATCTTTATTATTTGAATTATCTTGTTCTGTTTTATCTTTAATGTCAGCTACATATTCGTTTAATCTGTATGTAGGTGTTTTGCACCCTTTGTTTCCCAAATGTTCTAAATAATCTTTGTAAGCTACCTCATCATCATCAAACTCTATAGAAAAAACTTCACCTTCAGCTAAAAGTTTTCCAGGAGTTGGGGTAAAAAAGCTTTTACATGTATGGCATGTATACATTCTCGCCAAAACTATGTGACCTTTTTCTGTGTCTATAATCATTTCATTATTATCAGGAAAATTGGTCATGAAGATATTTTCTTTACAATCATGACATATGTAATTTACTAAGTAAAAATTACTTCCAATTCTTGATTTTTCTCTGTCTTCTGTAGTTATATCTTCCTTTTCAAAGCTTATATTTTTTATTTTCCATTTCATATTATGCCACAAACCCAGACTGTTTTCATCCTGAGCATCTAAGCTGTTTTCTTTATTATCATTGTCTTTATCTTCATCTTTATTAAGGATTTTTAATGCTTCTAGTATTACCTCTTCATAAGTAATACGTACTCCATTTTGATAAAATCTATAATTAGTGTCCCTAAAATCAGGCTCAATTTGTATTTCCTTTAAAATATTTCTAAATAATTTGTTGAGTGCACCATAATCTTTATCTACCTTAACACCTTCTATTGAACCCCATTTACTAAATGCATATAACGTCATATTGAAAATATTTGTAATCATACCATCTTCGGATAATTCTTTTATTTCCTGATTATCTAAAGGAAAGTCTAAAATATTAGTAATTACTTTTTTATCTGCATAATTAAATATCAAGGAACGTACTTCTCCAACCAAAATTAAATAATCATTAGTTATTGCAAAAATACTATTCCAACTAACCTGAACATTCATTTTTTTTATAAGGGCTGTAAATATTGCTTTAAGTTCTGGATTTGCCTTGCATAGTAACATGATTTCACCTCTGTTTCTTTAGCTTAATTTTAATGGATATTTTATTAATAAATAATTATAAAAAAGAAAACCCAAACTAAAAAGTATTGAGTTTCCTTAATATATAATATTATTTGATAGCTTTATAAATAGAATTTATGCTAATTCCTACATTTCAACCGTAACTTTCTCAAGCTTCCAAATCTCTTTAGCATACTCCTCAATAGTTCTATCAGAAGAAAACTTTCCGCATGAAGCAGTGTTCAAAATAGCTGATTTAGCCCAGCCTGCCTGATCCTTATAAGCTTCTTCAACCTTTCTTTGAGCATCTGCATAAGCAAAGAAATCCTTTAGAATAAAGTATTGATCTGCTTTTTCTCCTCCATTTTTTTCAAGAAGAGAATTATATATTTCTCTAAATAATTCATGATCATTATTAGAATAAAATCCATTAACAAGTTGAGTTAACACCTGACGAATTGTTTGGTTATTGTTGTAAATATCCTTTGGATTATACCCTCCATTTTGTTCATATGCAATAACCTCATCAGAAGAAAGTCCAAATATAAATGCATTTTCAACTCCAACCTCTTCTACGATTTCCACGTTAGCACCATCCATTGTACCAAGTGTTAAAGCACCATTTAACATAAATTTCATGTTACCAGTACCAGAAGCTTCTTTACTTGCAGTAGAAATCTGTTCTGAAACATCTGCTGCTGCAAAAATCATTTCAGCATTTGAAACACGGTAGTTTTCAATAAATACAACCTTAATTTTACCATTAATATCTTTATCATTGTTAACAACATCACCAACGCTATTAATTAATTTAATAATAGCTTTTGCTCTTCTGTAGCCTGCTGAAGCCTTTGCACCAAAAATAAATGTTCTTGGGTAAAATTCCATATTGGGATTAGCCTTTAATTCATTGTACAAATGCATTATGTGAAGTATATTTAATAATTGGCGTTTGTATTCATGAAGTCTTTTTACCTGAACATCAAAAATTGATCTTGGATCTATTTCAATGCCATTGTGTTCTTTAATATATTCTACTAATCTAAGTTTATTTTTATATTTAATATTCATAAACTCTTTTTGACATTTAACATCGTCTGCATATACTTTTAATTCTGCAATATGTGGTAAATTAGTTATCCAGTCTGAACCAATCTTTTCAGTAACCCAATCAGCTAAAAGTGGATTTCCATGTAATAAGAAACGTCTTTGAGTAATACCGTTAGTTTTATTGTTAAACTTCTCTGGTGTCATATCAAAGAAATCTTTTAATTCTTGTTTTTTAAGAATTTCAGTATGAAGTCTTGCAACACCGTTAACAGAAAAGCTTGCAGCAATTGCTAAATGAGCCATTTTTACCTGACCATCATAAATAATTGCCATCTTTTTAACTTTATCCTGATTATTTGGATATTTTCTTTGTATTTCGATAATAAATCTTCTGTTGATTTCCTCCACGATCTGGTATATTCTTGGAAGTAATCTTGAAAATAACTCAAGAGGCCATTTTTCAAGAGCTTCTGACATAATTGTGTGGTTAGTATATGCACATGTCTTATTTGTAACTACCCACGCTTCATCCCAGCTTAAGCCTTCCTCATCCATTAAAATACGCATAAATTCAGCAACTGTTACAGTTGGATGTGTATCATTTAATTGGAAACATACCTTTTCATGGATGTTTCTAATATCATCGTGTTTTTCTTTGTATTTAGACACTGCTCTTTGGATGCTTGCTGATACAAAGAAATATTGTTGTTTAAGTCTTAATTCTTTACCTGCATAATGATTATCGTTAGGATATAAAACTTCGCAAATAGTTCTTGCTAAATTTTGCTGTTCAACAGCCTTATGATAATCACCTTTATCAAATGAATCTAAGTTAAATGTATTAATTGCTTCTGCATCCCATATTCTTAATGTATTTACAATGTTATTACCGTATCCTACTACTGGTAAATCATATGGAACTGCTAATACAGACTGATAGTTTTCTTGTATAAATTTTTCTCTGCCTGTTTTTTCATCTTTAGTTATGCGCACATAACCCCCAAATTTAACTTCAACAGCATATTCAGCTCTCTTCATTTCAAATGGATTTCCATCCTTTAACCAGTTATCTGGTACTTCCATTTGAAAACCATTTTCAATTTTTTGCTCAAACATACCATATTTGTATCTGATACCACAGCCGTATGCAGGATAGCCAAGAGTTGACAAAGAATCTAAAAAGCAGGCTGCAAGTCTTCCAAGACCACCATTACCAAGTGCAGCATCTGGTTCTTGGTCTTCAATTACATTTAGGTCAAATCCTAATTCATCTAAAGCTTCTTTAATTACACTGTTAGCTCCTAAATTAATAATCGCATTGCCAAGTGCTCTACCCATTAAAAATTCCATTGATAAATAGTAAACTGTTTTAGCATCTTGCTCTTCATATGCTTTGTGGGTAGCCATCCATTGATCGATAATAATATCTTTTACAGTATAAGCCACAGATTGAAACATTTGCTGTTTAGTTGCTTCTTCTGGTGATTTACGAAATAATATTTTCATATTATCAACTATGTCTTTTTTTAATGATTCTTTGTTCAATTTTAAATCCTTCATAATATCCTCCTAGTTTACCAGCACACCGTTTTACAAATATTTAATTTAAGGTAAAGCAGTGTACTAGTTGTTTCTTTAATAATTAAGCTTTTTCTACTCCTAATATTACTTCTTCTCCATTTATATTCCATTCTTTTATATAACCTTTTACCTCACCTAAGATAATTTCACTAGCTAAAACCTCTGATTTAATCTCCTCAGAGTTACGCATAATTATATCTCTAATAATATTATTACCACTTTGGAAAGCTACAATCTTATCCATAACTTCAAAATTAGCTTCTTTTCTCATTGTTTGAATTTTACTAATAAGCTCTCTAACAAAACCTTCTTCAATTAACTCTTTAGTTAATTTTGTATCAAGTACAACAGTAACACCTCTGTCGGAATCTGAAATAAAACCTTCCATCTGTGCTGTTTCAATTAATAAATCTTCTTTTGAAAGAGTTATTTCATTACCCTCAATAGTAAGTTTTAACTCCCCTGTTTCGTTTAAACTGTCCATAGCATTATTACCATTTATTTCTTGTAAAGCAGTTCTGATTTGATTTATTTGTTTTCCAAATTTAGGTCCTAATGTCTTAAGCTGAGGTTTAAAACTAAATGAAGTAAAGTTTTTAACATCATCCGTAAATTCAACTTTTTTAACATTTAACTCTTCTTCAATGATTCTATTAAAGAATTCATCTAATTTCCATGCTGCTTTTATATACATGGTTCCAATTGGCTGTCTATTCTTAATATTTGCATTATTCCTGCATGCACGACCAAGAACAACTGCCTGAAGAACTGCTTCCATATTTACTTCTAAATCTTTATCGATAAATGTCTCTTCCCAAACTGGAAATTCACATAAATGAACACTTGAAGGTGCATTAGAATCAAGATTGCACACTAAGTTACGATAAATATCTTCAGCCATAAAAGGTATGAATGGGGCACATACTTTTGATAGGGATACAAGTGTTGTGTAAAGTGTCATGTAAGCATTAATCTTATCTTGAGGCATTTCCTTAGCCCAAAAACGTTCCCTGCTTCTTCTTACATACCAGTTACTAAGCTCGTCTACAAATTCAGACAAAGCTCTTGCACTTTCTGTAATTTTATAATTTTCTAAATAATTATCCACATCTTGAATTAAAGTATTTAATTTTGACAACAGCCATTTATCCATTACAGAGAGTTTATCATACTCAAGAGAGTATTTAGTGGCGTCAAATTTATCTATATTTGCATATAACACAAAGAATGCATAGGTATTCCATAATGTACCCATAAACTTTCTTTGTCCTTCTATAACTGCATCCTTATGAAAACGATTTGGTAGCCAAGGTGCACTGTTAACATAGAAGTACCAACGTATTGCATCTGCTCCATGTTCTTCTAATGCTTCGAAAGGATCTACTGCATTTCCTTTTGATTTTGACATTTTTTGACCATTTTCATCTTGAACGTGACCTAGTACAATTACATTTTTATATGGTATTTCGTTAAATATTAAAGTTGAAATAGCAAGTAGGGAGTAAAACCATCCTCTTGTTTGATCCACTGCTTCACTTATAAAGTCCGCAGGAAAATTTTCTTTAAATATCTGCTCATTTTCAAATGGATAATGCCATTGTGCAAAAGGCATAGCTCCTGAATCAAACCAGCAGTCTATTACTTCTTTAACCCTGTTCATCTTTTTATTACATTTTGGACAATTAATTGTAACTTCATCTATATATGGTCTGTGTAACTCTATTTCATCCGGACAATTATCAGACATATTTTTAAGTTCTTCTATGCTTCCTATTGAATGACGGTGTCCGCATTCGCATTCCCATATATTAAGAGGAGTTCCCCAATATCTGTCACGGCTAATTCCCCAGTCTTGAACATTCTTAAGCCAGTCTCCAAATCTTCCTTTTCCGATGCTTTCAGGAATCCAGTTAATTTTATCATTATTAGAAAGTAAATCTTCCTTAACTTCGGTCATTTTAACAAACCATGAATCTCTTGCATAGTAAATTAAAGGTGTATCACATCTCCAACAAAATGGATATGAATGCTCATAGTTTAATACCTTAAATAATAAATTGTCTTCTTTTAAATCTTTAATAATGTCTTTATCTGCTGATTTGCAAAATACCCCTGCATATTTTCCTACTTCAGGTTTAAATTCTCCCTTTGCATCTACAAGCTGTACAAATGGTAAATCGTATTTTCTGCCAACTGCTGCATCATCTTCACCAAATGCAGGTGCAGTATGAACAACTCCTGTACCATCAGATAATGTAACATATTCATCACAAGTTACGAAAAATGCTTTTGTATCCACTTTTGCATAAGGAAATAGTTGTTCATATTCCTTATATTCTAAATCTTTTCCTATATATGTTTCTAATATTGTATATTCTTGTTCTATTACTGAAGAAACTAATTCTTTAGCTAAAATATATTTTTCACTACCAACTAAAATCTTAACATATTCTTCATTAGGGTTAACACAAAGTGCAACGTTTGAAGGAAGTGTCCAAGGGGTTGTAGTCCATGCTAAGATGTATTCATTTTCAGCATCTTTTACTTTAAATTTGGCTATTACTGATTCTTCTTTTACATCTTTATATCCTTGTGCTACTTCGTGACTGGATAAAGGTGTTCCACACCTTGGGCAATATGGTACAATTTTAAAGCCTTTATATAGTAAACCTTTTTCCCAAATCTGCTTAAGTGCCCACCATTCTGATTCAATAAAGTTATTATCATAAGTAACGTATGGATTATCCATGTCTGCCCAAAAACCAACTGTACCAGAGAAATCTTCCCACATCCCTTTGTATTTCCAAACACTTTCTTTGCATTCTTTTATGAATGGTTCTAGTCCGTACTCTTCAATTTGCTCTTTTCCATCAAGACCTAGTTTTTTCTCTACTTCTAGTTCTACTGGAAGTCCATGGGTATCCCAGCCTGCTTTTCTTATAACTTTATAGCCTTTCATGGTTTTGTATCTTGGAATCATGTCTTTTATAACTCTTGTTAATACGTGGCCAATATGAGGCTTTCCATTAGCAGTAGGCGGACCATCGTAAAAAGTATATGTTTCGTTGTTTTTCTTTTCTTCTATACTTTTTTCAAATATATTATTTTCTCGCCAAAACTTTAAGGTTTCTTTTTCTCTTTCAACAAAGTTTAGATTGGTTTGTACTTTGTCATACACGTTAATTCCTCCCAGCTATTTATATTAGAATTATTTATAAAAATGGGTATTGTTACCCACATTACCATCTACTTTCACATTATATATGCAAAAGCTAAATTTGTAAAGCTTTTCTTTGGAAAGGTGGAAGATTTTGTCTTTACTTTTTGAATAGTTTTAGATTTTGTTTGACTTAATTTAGACATTCTACTCCCCAAGATATAGTTTTAGAGGAAAAGAAAAAAATATAAAAAAATTTGTTATATTTTACAACTGCGACTAACCTTGTTTAGGTTGGTCTTGAAAAAGTCCTTAATGTAGGCTATGAAAATTTTATGTATTATAATACTCATTTCGTAATTTATCAACTAATACTTTAAAATTATGTAATTATCTTACATAATAATACCATAACCTGACTCAAACTTAAAAAACTGACATTCCCCATAATAAAAAAATAAGACCTGCTTATTATATAAATCAAAAATATCACTAAAAAGCATATATTCAGGCTATACAAATTTTTTGATTGCAGTCACAATACACATATGCTATAATGTGACATAATTTATATAGAATAAACCTACTACTTTATCCAACAATAATTTTTATATAACCAGCTTTGCTCAAAACCTAAATCTCCCTCTGAGGCTTTAAATATATTCTCTGAAAATGCCTTACGGATCATGGAAATGAGACTTTAAACAGCATGAAAGCATCGCTTTTATGTTGTTTAAAGGCTCATTGGAATGTTTGATCGTCTGCATTTTCAGAGAATATATTTAAAGGCTTAGAGGGTCAAAGACTAAATAGCAAAGCGTCACATTAGCAAAACCCAAAAAGGAGTGTTCCAAATGTTAAACGAAAATCTAACCTTATTAACCGACTTCTACGAGCTAACAATGATGCAAGGCTACTACAAAAACAACAACAATGACGTAGTAATCTTCGATGCATTCTACAGAAGCAACCCTAGCGGTAGTGCCTACGCAATTGTAGCCGGCCTAGATCAAATAATCGACTACATCAAAAATCTTTCCTTCTCAAAAGAAGATATTGAATATCTTAGATCACTTAAAATGTTTGATGATGATTTCCTTGAATACCTAAAAACATTTCGTTTTAGCGGAGATATATATGCAATACCAGAAGGCACTGTAGTTTTTCCAAAAGAGCCACTCTTAAAGGTTATTGCTCCAATTATGGAAGCCCAATTAGTTGAAACTGCTATTTTAACAATACTAAATCATCAAAGTCTTATTGCCACTAAGGCTTCCAGAGTTTGCTTTTCTGCAAAAGGCGATGCTGTAATGGAATTTGGTCTTAGAAGGGCTCAGGGACCAGATGCTGGAGTATACGGAGCAAGGGCCGCCATGATTGGCGGATGTGTCGGAACAAGCAATGTCCTTGCTGGTAAATTGTTTAATGTTCCGGTTCTTGGAACACATGCACATAGCTGGATAATGAGTTTTGAAGATGAAATTACTGCATTTAGAAAATACGCACAGCTATATACAAAAAATTGTACATTACTTGTAGATACCTATGACACTCTTAAGTCTGGAGTTCCTAATGCAATTAAGGTATTTACTGAATTAAAAGAAGCAAATAATATACCTCAAAGATATGGTATTCGCTTAGATAGCGGGGATTTAGCTTATCTTTCAAAGAAAGCTAGAAAAATGCTTGACGATGCAGGATTTCATGATGCCGGCATTACTGCTTCTAGTGATTTGGATGAATATTTGATTGATAGCCTTAAAACTCAAAATGCTGCAATTAATGCATGGGGAGTTGGTACAAACTTAATTACCTCTAAGGATTGCCCTGCCTTTGGCGGTGTTTATAAATTGGCAGCAATTAAAAAAGATAATTACTTTATGCCTAAAATAAAACTATCTGATAATTATGAAAAGATAACTAATCCTGGTAATAAGACCATTTATAGAGTTTATGATAATGAAACTGGTAAAATTAAAGCCGACTTAATTGCCCTTGCAAGCGAAAAGTTTTCTACAGATAATCCTTTAATGTTATTCGATCCGATTTCTACATGGAAAAAAAGTTATCTAAGATCTAATTCTTATACATTAAAAGAATTATTAGTACCTATTTTTAAGAATGGACAATGTGTGTATACTTCCCCTTCAGTTATGGATATTAGAAAACATTCTCTTTGCGAACTTGAAACACTTTGGGAGGAATCAAGGCGTCTTGTTAATCCTCAAGAAGTATATGTAGATTTATCACATGAATTGTTTCATATTAAAAATGGACTATTAGACAGCATAAATTCACATCATATAAACTCATAACATTTTAAAAGCAACACCTCATTAAAAAGTTTTAACACTTTTTAATGAGGTGTTAATTTATTAGTCACCTTTCCCAAATATACCTATTTAATATAAATTAATTTTATAATTTTTATAAATTATACATTTACCATTTTGGAAACATATGTTATAATCAATAAATAGAATACAGAATACTAAAAATTATAGTGCATTATCACAAATAAACGCAACTGATTTAAAGGAGACTTTTTATGGCTGACGAAATCAATGTATTAAAAAGTAGAATACATATTAGCGAAATTAAAGAAGGTATGGTTATAGCTGCTGATGTTGTTACTCCCAACGGTCTGTTATTAATTCCCAAAAATATGCAAATATTGGATAACCACATTCACAGCTTAGAAATATATAATATACATTATGTATATGTATTTGATGAAATTGAACCAATTCATTATATAAATGAATTAATAGCAGATAATTATACCCTTGAATTTATGAATAATAAAGATTTTAAAGTGTTTCAGGAAAATTACTCTAAGACTATTGTTTTAACAAAGCAGTATCTTACTACTATTAGCCTTGGATATGAAGTCCATATTGACGATTTGTGTAACTTAAGTAAAAATCTTTTAAACAATCTTTTTACTTATGGGGATTTATTTAGCTATTTATACCATTTAAAATCATATGATGATTATACATTTACACATTGCCTAAATGTATCAATGCTTTGTTTTATTTTCGGAAGATGGCTTAGACTACCTGAAGAGGAATTAAAAAATTTAACAGTATCTGGTTTACTTCATGATATAGGCAAAGTTTCTATAAACTATGATTTACTAAATAAACCTGGCAAATTATCTCCAGAAGAATTTGAAGCTATAAAATCTCATCCTCAAAAAGGATATGAAATGATAAAAGACCAAAACTTTTCCGAAAATGTAAAACTTGCTGTTTTACAGCATCATGAAAAATCTGACGGTTCTGGTTATCCAAATGGACTTACTGGAGAAAATTTATCTGATTTTGGTAAAATTGTTGCAATAACTGACATTTATGATGCTATGACCTCTGATCGTTCATATCACAAAAAAGCTTCTCCTTTTAAGGTGATAAAATTCTTTGAAAGTGAAACCTTTAAAACATTAGACATGACCTATTTGTACATTTTTTTAACAAATATAGCTCAAAATTTTATTGGTTCAACTGTATTGTTATCTAATAATGAAATAGGCAAAATTATTTTTATACATAAAGAGGCACCTTCAAGACCAATGGTTGCTGCCGGTAATTCTATCTACAACCTTTTTACTGATCCTTCCATTGAAATTGTTCAATTATTATAATTTTAATTAAAACAAATAGCCAAAATCATTAAAGTATGATATTATTATCTATATGTTTTTAAAAGCTACTTTTACATAAGGAGTTGAAATTGACCATGATTTTGGATTACTATAAAATACTACAGGTTCACTACGATGCAAGTCCAGAAGTTATACAATCTGCTTACAAAAGACTATCAAGAATGTATCATCCTGATACCAACTTTGATCAGGATGAAAAAATGAAGCAAATAAACCTTGCCTTTGAGGTACTTAGCAATACCAGTAAAAGAACTCAATATCACAAGGAATGGCTGGAACATTTTGCCCCTAATTCTTCAAAAACATTCACATTTGAAAGAGTTCGTATTACCAATGATCAGGCTCTTGATGCAATTGATGACTATTTTCATTCATTAAAAATTGAAAATTGGGAAAGTGCCTACTTAAAGCTTACTCTTGAGGATAAATCAAGAATTCCTTTACAGGATTTTATAGATTGTAAAACTGCTGTGGCTAAATGTTATCAATTGCAAGGCTATAAAATAAGCTATTATAAAACATACTATAATTGTACTATTGAAAATACTCTTTATGAAAGAATTATTGAATATGCTGTTTCTGTTACAGATCTAAATAACAGAACCTACGAAATTACCAATGAAGTTTTACATAAATACGTAGCTTTTAACGGAGTATCATGGAATGTACATTTAGGACAAAATTCCTTAAAAAATTCAATTTTAAAATTTACTCTCCTATCTGACAAAACAGAACATTTTGATCCTATGTCTATATATGAAAAGGCGGCTAAAAGATATGATAATCTTACTGGGTTATTAAGTGAATCGGGATTTTATGAGGAAGCTCTAAGAGAGGTCGACCGAAACAGAAGATATCAAAATCCTTTTTCCTTGATTTCTTTTAAAGTCATCTGCGTCGATAATGTACCAGAAACTGTTTGCGTCATGCATGCTGCAAATGTAATCAGAAAGAATTTACGTATTAATGATGTATCTGCACGATTTGGTTCTAATCAATTTGTCTGCTTACTTGCTGAAACTAAACGTTCTGGGGCTGAGATTGCATTAAAAAAGCTTTATGATATTATGATTTCTACTCAAAATCAACGATACGATATTGGTACAGGCGTAGCTGAGTACGGAGATTTCCCTAATCTGGATGCAGTTATTTACGAAGTTTGCTCTTCTTCCAATTATTATGATAACTCTATAATTGATAGTGGAAATTCTATTTAAGTTGGAGAATAGTTCTTTTCCTTAGAAGAATAATATGTTTATCAATCAACCATAGAACGTTTCTTTATTGAAGTATATAACTAACGTTGTCAATAGATTTCTTAATCTTAAAAAGGTGCAAAGTCTTTAATAATTAATCAGACTTTGCACCTTTTACGTATTTCCATGGATATATTATGCTATTTTATTTTGATCTAATCTTTCTTTAATTCGTCTAACCTCATCTTCAAGTATATTGATTTTTATTATCATCATTTCTTTTTGATTTTCTACCTTTAATGCATCATTAAGTTTATTTGCTAAATCAATATGATTCTCTGCTACAATTTGTATATTTTTGTTTGTAACATTCTCTAAGGTCAACTTAATAGAATCAATTTTTCTCTCAAGATAATCAAATTTAAAATCAAATTTTTGCTCTAATGCTAAGATTTGGTTTTGCATTGATGTCATATCCTTTTGCATTGATGTCATTTGATTTAGTATAAGATCAAGTTTTTCGCTATCTGTCATTATCTCACCTACCTTCTTATTGTCTTATCCTTAGATAATTATATCATACGTAATCTGTAAAGTCTATTCAAAAACAAAGTTATATTAGCTTCCTTTAGATAGTGCTAACCCTTTTTCAACCATAGATAATGAAATAGAAGAAAGAACATCTGTTGTATATTATAGTTTTACCTTTCTATTATTGTAATTCTTGTATGAATATACCATAGCAGATATTGATATTATAACCATAATTATAGTGTATGGGATACTTAAATGATTATTGTTTATTACGTAGCTGGCATCAAAAAACTTAAACGGAGTAATATACTTTAAAAAGTTTAAGTTTTCTGACATATCTGTTAGAATGTAGAAAAAATAACTTACCATTACTACAATTGAAGCATTTCTAGCAGCAGATTTTGCTTCTTTAGTTATGCAACTAAAAAAGAAACCAACACAAAGAAAAGTAATTTGAAGTATAAACATTCCAGCAATCATTGTAAGCATTTGATTAGTTACTGTTTTGTTACTGTTTTCTAAGGTTACAGAAATTGATGAAATTAGAGCAACTAAGTTAAATATTATTATGTTTATTAATGCGGCTATAAATTTTGAAGTTATTATTTTATTTATGGATACTGGCTTTACAAAGATAAATTCTGCTGTTTTATCATATTGTTCTTTTGCCATTATGTTAGCTCCTAACATTACTGCATGAATTGTGGCCATTAACAAAAGATAAAAATATCCTAATCCATAGTAACCTATTAACGTTGACATATCAAGATCCGATAATCCAAAAACTGCCAAGAGGCTTTTTGGGTACGCATCTACCATAGCTCTTATGTTCTCTGGATCTTCGGTTATAATTACTGAAAATTTTGCCATAATACCATACATTAATAAAAAAGAAGATATACTCCATATTATTAAAGATCTTCGGTTTGCTTTTAATTCTCTTTTAATTATATTCATATTCGTCCTCCTATTCTACGCATGTATGTCTTTTAATTTATATACTATATAGCTTCCTATAATACAAATGCAAATTATTGCTATGGATATAACCATAAATTTGCCATCATATTTTAAATTTGTCTGTATATAAGCATAATCAAAATATGAAAATGGTGAAAGGTAAGAAAGCTTTTCATCATTTATTGCTGCTGCAATCATTCTTATACCAAAAGTTGCAAATACAATGCCTAGTGATGTTGGTATAATTGATTTAATTTTATTAACACTTACGCCAATAATCATGCCTAAACTTAGATATATTAGTTGTAATATAAGCAATGACAATGATATTAAAGCAAATGCCTTCTTGTCGTAATTACCTTCATCTAGTATACTTGCAGCTACAAGAGAAGATGGAAGGTATATAATATTAGTGACTATTATAAAACTTAATGATGCAAACAGTTTACTATTAATAATTTTAATTCTTGTAGTTGGCTTAGTTAATAGAAAATCTGTTACATGTTCTCTGGTCTCTTTTGAAAAAATAGAAAGACCTAAATTCATTGCCTGTATTGCACCACAAAGGCTTACGTAAAAAAATATATATGCGTAAAACCCTGTTATTGAAAACATTCTATCTATGTCCATTCCCATTGCACTTAATAGCTCTTTAGGCATTTTTTGAAAAACATCTTCAACTGCTTTTTTATTTTCTGCATATGCCGGAAATACTGTCAAAAATATACATCCCACTACAATTAAAACAATAATCCATGTAATTGTTGAACGTATATTAGTTTTTATTTCATGTTTAAACATGTTCATAATGAATTCCCCCTATTGATAGTAATGTAAAAATATTTCTTCTAAATCTGGTTCTGCTATATGAACATTTGATAATTCTAATTTGGATAATGCCAAAATAACATTGTTAATATTTCCATTAAATAAAAAGCTTGCTTCGTTTTTCTTTATTTCTAACTTTGAAATACCCTTTATTGTAAAAGCTTCTTTGTTTACCTGATTCTTTGTTTCAATTATAATGTGCTTTATTGCATTTTCTTTAAGAACAGATATTTTTTCAGTTTTTATAATTTTTCCTTCTTTAATTATGGCTACCCTGTCACAAATTTTTTCTACTTCACTTAATATATGAGAGGAGAAAAATACAGTTGCACCTTTTTGTTTTGCTTCTAAAATAAGTTCAAAAAAAGTTTGCTGCATAAGTGGGTCTAATCCGCTTGTAGGTTCATCCAAAATAATTAATTCAGGTTCATGAAGAAGACACTGTATTACTCCTACTTTTTTTCTATTACCAAAGGATAAGTCGCTAATCTTCTTATTTAAATCAAGCTCTAATCTTCTCGCTAATATTTCGATGTTTTTACTATAATCATTCTTATAAAAGCTCTCGGAATATTTCAAAAGTTCTAACACCTTCATGCCATCATAATAAAAAACTTCTGATGGTAAATATCCTATTTTATTATAAATTTCCGGCTCTAATTTAGTACAATCCTGACCTAATACGCTTGCACTTCCGCTAGTTGGCCTTATTAATGAAAGTAAGGTTCTTATTGTAGTTGATTTTCCTGCTCCGTTTGGTCCAATGAAACCAAATACTTCTCCTTTTTCAATTTTTAGATTTACATCAATTATACCTCTGGCTTTGTTATAGCTTTTAGTAAGATTTTTTGTTTCAATTGCATTCATGTTGCTTCCTCCTTAAATTTTTAGTGTTAAAAGCATTTAAATATTTATTTGTACAAGCATTTTTTTAGTAATGCAAATAAATCTCTTGTTTCTTTAACAATCAATTCTCTATTTAGTATAAAATTTTCCTGATATTTAAGTCTATCTTTATATACCTTACTTATTCCTTGAATGCTATAGTTAACTAAAGTTAGTGCCTCTTCGTTGGTTACTCCATCCTTTAAGTTATCAAAGTTTAATCCATCGTATACTTTTTGCAGGGAATCTGCCATTATTGTATCATATCTTTTTTCAATTTCATCTCTTACCTCTGGAGATTTTTCGGTTGATGCAACTTGTATGAATTCAAATAAATCAGGATGCTTAAGCATTAGTTCCCATTTTAAATTAATAATAATCTCCCATCTTTCAATTATTCCTGATATGCTAAAATCTAATTTGCTCCAAAATTCATCTATAAGGAGCTTTTCGGTGTAATCATAAAGATATAGATACAAGTCTTTTTTATTTTTAAAATATACAAATAGGGAGCCTTTTGATATTTCGGCGTCTTTTACTATTGTATTGGTTGAAGCATTGTCGTAACCGTTTGCTTCAAATTCTTTTATTGCGGCATTGATTATTAGGTTTCTTTTTTCTTCTGGTAGTTTTAGAAATTTTCTGTACATGTGGCACCTTCTTTCTTTTTTCTCTTTTTCCTTCTTTCCTCTTTTATTGACCACGGTGGTCATTCACTAATTTTATCACAAATGACCAGAGTAGTCAATATTTTTTTGAAACTTTGTATTTTTTGTGAAGTGATAGTTCAATTGTGTTTTTGTATTAATTTATTAAATCATAAGATGTAGTGTATCTAAATAAAAAAATAACATCAGACCCCAATTAAAAGGTCTGATGTCTTTTATAATTACTCTGTTTTTGTTTCTTTTGTAGTAGTCTCTGTTGTAGGCTCTGTCGTTGTTTGTTTATTGGTGATACTGGAATTGTTATTTATTTGGCTGGTGTTTGAATTACTTCCAAGTACTGTGGAAAGGTCTAGAATATTTCCTTCGCTTCCGGTCACAATTGGTAATTTACCGTCCCATTTTTGTATATACTCTAATAATAGTATGTTTTCAGATAATGCTTCTGACTTTAACTGTAATGCTTTAGCTTCTGCTTCTGCTTCTACTACCTTTTGTTTAGCTTCAATTGCAATTCTTGATAAGTCCTGCTCTGCTTTAAGTGCTAATTGTTGTGCTGTTTGCTTAGCTTCAATTGCGGCATTAAATTCTTGTGAAAACTCAAAATTAATTATATTTAAATTTTCGATTGTTATTCCGTAAGGATTAACTTTTGCTGATAATTCATCCTTCATTACCTGACTTACTTCTGATCTTTTTGTAATAAGTTCTTCTGCTGTAAATTTTGCAGTTGCACTTTTTACAGATTCTTGTATTGAAGGTAATATGATTCTTGTTTCATAGCTAATTCCTACATTTTTATATAAAGTTGCTGATGATGCATTATCAACCCTATAGTTTACTGCTATTTTATTAGATACAGTTTGTAAGTCTTTACTTGCTGCTGTTCCAGTAATTTCCGCAATTTGTGTTCTGTTATCTATTAATACAATATTAGTAACAAAAGGGATTTTAAATTTTAAACCTTCGCTTAGTACATTCTCTGATACTGCTCCTAAATTTACAACAACACCTGTACTTCCTGATGGTACTATTGCAATTGAAGTGGCAATTAGCACAACTGCAATAACTACAGCTATAACCAACCCCACAAGTTTTGAATTATTTTTACTTTTTGGATGTTCTTCCATAATAATTATCCTCTCTTTTTTAATTTTCCTCTACATAATATCATTTTTATTGTCAAAATACCATTAAAAAATAATTAAATTATTATTTAAATAATTTTAATTAAATAATCTTATTGGAAAAATGTTGAAGTATATTTTTTTCACATCTACAGATACTAACTTCACAAAATTATATATAAGAAAGGATAATATTATTATGAAAAAGTTTAAAAGTTCTAAAAGTTTATTATTAGTTTTATTATTTGCATTTACAATGACTTTAACAGCATGTACCTCAGCAAATAACGATTTGGATGATTTGGATGATCTTGATACTACAAATATGACTAATACTACAAGTATTACAACAAGATCATCTATGACAGACACAACTAACACTACAGGTGCAACTAATAATACTACTAACACAACTAATAATACCACAAACAATACCACTAATAACACTACCAATAACACAACCAATACTACTAATAACACTACTAATAGTACAACTAATACTACTAGTGATACAAGTAGTACAACTGGAGCTAACAGCTCCAGTAATTTAAATAAAGGCAATTATACTGCTATTACTGTTAATACTTTAACCACTACTAAAAAGACTGAGGCCCTAAATAATTCTCCCTATATTTCTGCTATTATGTCAAAATATACAGGTATTACAAACAATGTGCCAACATATAAGTCTGGAAGTAAAATGACTATTGATTTTATCTTTAATAATTATCATTTAAATAATAATAATAAGTCCAGCACCTCAAGCACATATGAAAAATTAACTGTTTTTATATATAAAACTTCTATATCAGATGATAATTTAGTTGCAGAACATAAAATTGATACTTTCAAAAAAAGTAAATTAGATACCGGAAGAAATTTTACTCATAAATGTACTTTTACAGTACCAAAAAAATCTGGTTCTTATTTATATAAAGCCGTAATTAATAGAAATGATAAAGAAGAAACGTATTATGATTATTTTAATGTTAAATAATGCGGAAAATATTACTATACACAGCTTTTTAAAATCTGTGAATGGTAATTATATATTTCCAATACATAATCTCTTAAATCTAAATTATTTAAATATGTCTATAAAAAAATATTGACATTTTGGATTTTTCGTTTAATATAAAATTATATGTTTTTAAGAAAAATCTAAATAAAAGGAGTGTTACACATGATTAAAATTGGAATTGTAGGTTATGGCAACTTGGGAAAAGGTATTGAAAAAGCTATTAGTAAGAATGTCGATATGAATTTAGTCGCTGTTTTTTCACGAAGACCTAAAGGAAGTTTTTCTACACTGTCAAATGCACCTGTTTATGAAATGTCTGATATAACCAATTTTACTGATACAATAGATCTATTAATTCTTTGTGGTGGTTCTGCAACTGATTTACCTGAACAAGGGCCATACCTTGCAAGTATGTTTAATACAGTTGATAGTTTTGATACTCATGCTAATATCTTTGATTATTACAATAAAATGAATGAAGTAGCAAAAAATTCTAATAAGTTATCTTTAATTTCATGTGGTTGGGATCCTGGTTTATTTTCCCTTGCAAGATGTTTATTCTCTTCAATATTACCAGATGGAAAAGATTATACATTCTGGGGAAAGGGCGTAAGTCAGGGGCATTCTGATGCTATAAGACGTATACCGGGAGTAATTGATGCTCGACAATATACAATTCCTATAGAAAGTTCAATAGAAGCTGCCAGATCAAGCGAAAGACCTAATCTTACTACCAGACAAAAGCATAAAAGAGATTGTTACGTAGTTGCACAAGACGGTGCTGATCTTAAATCTATTGAAGAATCAATTATTTCTATGCCAAATTATTTCAGTGATTATGATACAACTGTTAATTTTATTTCTATAGAAGAATTAAATAAAAATCACAATACTCTTCCTCATGGAGGCTTTGTAATTAGGAATGGTGAAACCTCAGATAATAACAATCAAGTAGTTGAATTATCTCTTAAATTAGACTCTAATCCTGAATTTACATCAAGTATTTTAGTTGCATATGCACGTGCAGTTTATCGTATGGCTAATGAAGGAAAAAGCGGTGCTATATCAGTTTTAGATATTCCTTTTAGTTACCTTAGTCAAACTTCAAAGGAAGATTTATTAAAGTCTATCGTGTAATGTTAATTGACTAAAATTTACCTTTATGGTAATATATACTAGTACATCCTCATATACTTAGCACTTTATATTTGTAATGAAACAAATATTAGATGCTAAGTATATGAGGATTTATGAAGAGATATGCTTTATTATGTCGAAAGGAGGGATTCTATGAGAAGTATCCCCGTCACCTATATTGACGTAGCTAGTAATTTAATGCAGTTTCATTTTGAACAAACTAATGAACAGAATTTCAAAATGTCATGTGTTATAAAGAATAAAACTGGAATTATATACGATACTACTCCAATTGTAGATAAGGAAAATCCAGCTACTTATATAGTTCAAATTGATCTGGATAGACTTCCTGTAATTGAAAATACATTTGAATTAGAAGAAGAGGAAATTGAACCATATTATAAATTATATTTACAAATAGAAAATAAGCTATACAATTTTAAAATAGCAGATTATTATTTAATAGAATATTATAATATCATTCAAAAAAGTAATACAAAATATATTTATAAACAAAGTAATAATTATTATTTATTCCCTATAGTATTTCCTGACAGGGTTTTAGGTATTGAGGGAAGTTTTTTAACAGATTTTATACACATAAAATCTGACTTAATGCTGTCTTCACAATCGCTTTTAGAAGATTTACTTGTAGATGAAGATGGTTTTACATTAATACTTCAGGATTCGCCTATAATTAATCTTTCAAACTATAATATTATATTACAAAGCCGTGATAATTCCTTTAGATGGAAAAGTGAAACTGTATACAAAGGTACTTCCGAAATAAAAATACCCTTATCCAATTTACTGGAAGAAATTAATTTCATGGAAAAAATGAGATTTGATATATTTATTGAATATGTTAGTAATAATATAACCCTATTTTCTAAGGTTAGAATTCAAAAAACAAGATTTCCACATAAATGTGATAGATATTATAAGGAAATACAATTTATCAGTACCGAAGAAATCTATCAGGATGAAGAAAAACATATCAGCTACTTAGTTCCTTATATAAGAAAAGATTTTCAGTTAGCTATAGTTGTATTAAACGAAAAAACTTTAATTAGTGAAAAAATTAATGTTATTAAAACAGAACTTTTTATAAAGGGAACTAAGATTAATTTCAAAGTTACTGTGGATATTATTATTGGAACCCCTACTCAATTAGTGCTTGTCCATCGTGGAGTCGAATCTACAGAAAATATTTTATTACCTCTTGAATATCAGTATCTTGATTCAGGAAAATGTTTAATAAAGGCTACTATCCCTTGTGATCAAATTACTTTACAGCAATTTTACTGGGATATCTTTATAAGAGTTGAAAATAATAACGTTGATTGTAACATCCGTGTAAAAAAACCAACAAAGTTAACTAAGCGTAAAATGTATACTGATGTAAGACATCCAATTACAATTAACGATCATATAATTATGCCATATATTTCAAAAGGTAATTCTATGTCTTTAATATATCGCCAAAAAAATAAATATGATTCTCCTGTATATAAATATATGGAGCATGTCGCTTTTTTATTCTTTATAATTTTTGAAAAATGGGTTCGAAAGAAAAAAATATGGCTGGTTTATGAAAAGTACTCCAGCAGTGCCCAGGATAACAGCTATTACTTTTTTAAATATTGTTATGATAATCAGCCCGATGCCAATGTCTATTATGTTATTGACAAAAAATGCCCTGATTATCAAAAGCTACTCCCATACAAAAAGCATGTGCTGAATTTTATGAGCTTTAAGCATATGATTTATGCACTTGGAGCTAAATTATTGATATCCTCAGAAGCAAGAGGACATTGCTATGGATGGCGTAAACATAATAGCAGGATTTCCAGAACCCTAAACCGTAAAAAAATTGTTTTTTTACAGCATGGAGTTATCGGATTAAAAAAAGTAGATAAAATATATAATAAGCATGGCAGTAATGGTGTAACCCTATTTGTTACCAGCTCTGATTATGAAAAGGAATTTATTAAAGAGTTTTTTGGATATAATGATGAAGAAGTTATAGTTACTGGATTATGCCGTTGGGACGTACTTGAGGATAAATCTAAAAACTCAAAAGAAATACTTCTTATGCCTACATGGAGAAACTGGCTTGACGAGGTTAGTGATGAAATATTTATGAATAGTGATTATTATATTAACTATTCTAAGTTTTTAAATGATGAAAGACTAAATAAAACTTTAGACAAAAATAATGTTACAATCAATTTCTATATACATCCAAAATTTAAAGATTTTATTAGTTCATTTAATATTAATAACTCTAACATTAGATTAATAGCTTTTGGTGAAGAACCTCTGAATCAATTAATTATGAGATGTTCTTTACTAATAACTGACTATTCCAGTGTTTCATGGGACGTTTATTATCAGGGTAAACCTGTCATCTTCTATCAGTTCGACTTTGAAGATTATGACAAGCTTCAAGGAAGTTATATGGATATGGAAACTGAGATATTTGGAGACAGAGTGTTTTCTGTGGACAAGTTAGTTGATTCTATATCTCATTATTGTAACAATAACTTTACAGAAAAACCTGAGTTTGGTAAGATGCGTGATGGTTATTTTAAATATCGTGACCACAATAATTGCGAACGTGTTTATAATGAAATTCAATCTTATTTTAATAAAGGTAAGGCAATTCCTGAAATGTCAATAACTGATAGTAATAGTGAATCTGTAGAAGAAACTATGATACCTTAATAATGTTAAAAAAGCAGATATGGTTAAATATTAAATCATATCTGCTTTTTTCATTTATTCTGTTATTGTTGTCTCAACTGTGGTTTCATCTGTTGCTGACTCATCCGCTGATGTTTCTTCTGACGTTTCTTCTGTTGGTGTAATAAATGTAACTGTATTCCACACTTCATCATTTACAGTAACCTTATAGTTAGGTTCCCAACCTTCATATATAACACCAAATTCTTCTTGAAGCTTTTGGTTTATTATTTCTTCTTTTTTGGTTGCTGTCGCATCTGCATCAAAATCACTTACGCAATATAGTATGTGATATCCATAGGTAGTTTCTACAACTCCGCTAAATTCTCCTGTTTTTAAAGCATATGCTGCTTCTTCAAATGCAGGATCCATTTCACCTTTTCCAAATGTATATTCAACTCCACCCGGATCTTCTGTCTTTTCTTCAGCAAATGCCTTAAAATCTTCTGCTTTTTTACCATCTGCTAAAAATCCTTCTGCTTTTTCAAGTGCCTTAGCTTTTTCTTCATCTGAAAATGGTGTTGTTGTTCCATCTTCATTCTGTGTTGAAGTTAATACTAGAAGATGTTGAATAGTAATCTGTTTTGCTTCATCATCAGACACATCTGTATTAATATCCTTAGTTGATTCTTCAAATACATGATTAGCTAAATAATTCTCTGTATATACCTTAGTCATTAATTCAGTTGTAATAGTCTTGTCAGGAGCTTCTGATGCCTCATTAGACTCTATAAATTGTTTTACTAAATCATCAACTTCTGTTTTTTCGTCCTCAGTTAAGGTGATTCCAAGTTCTTTTGCTTTATCATTGCAAATCTTTAAGTAAGTAAGCTGATCAATAACTGATTGTTTTACTTGTTGTTCTAATGTAGTTTCACCTAAGCTTACGCCCCATATATCAGTGCCATACATTGACTCATATTGGTATCTTACTGAATTGGCATAAACCATTGCTTCATCTAAGTATACTTTATTATCCCCTACAGTTACAACTAAGTCAGTATTACCATTTTGACAACCTACTAGGGCAAAAATAGATAATGCTAACACAAGCATCATTGCTATTTTTTGCTTAATGTTCTTTTTCATTTTCTTCCTCCTAAATATTCCTATTTTTATCTTACTAGTCCATTATAAAGTATTTTTTTTAATCAATCAACAACTTTATGTCATTTAACAGTTTTTTCACACTTTTTAGTACTGCTGGCATTTCCTTTTTGCTATTTTTCCCAATCTCGTATATAAAATGAGGTATTTCTTTAATAGAAAATTTCAACTTATTATCGTATTCTTTTACAAGTTCAGGAATTTTATTCACATCAAGCTTTGCCTTGTTATAAAGTGTTAGAACAAGATTTTTGTTTTTATGCTCTATTTGAGTTATATATACTTTGTGAGCCATAGCCTTTATTAAAGCTATATCTAAAAGATTTATAACTGTATTTGGAATTTCTCCAAATCTGTCAGTTAACTCTTCTTGCATATCTGAGTATTCTTCCTCATTTTCTATACTGGCAATTCTTTTATAAATGTCTAGCTTCTGATATTCACTTTTTACATATGTTGCGGGAATATATGCATCTATATCAATATCAACTGTTGTGTCATATAATTCATCACCGTCTATTTCACCCTTTAATGCTTTTACTGCATCGTTTAGCATCTTACAGTACAAATCATAACCAACAGCCTCCATATGACCATGCTGCTGTGCACCAAGTATATTTCCGGCACCTCTGATTTCTAAGTCCCTCATAGCAATCTTAAATCCTGATCCTAATTCAGTAAATTCCCTTATTGCCTGTAATCTTTTTTCAGCAATTTCTTTTAGCATCTTATCTCTTTTATACATTAAAAATGCATATGCCGTACGATTAGATCTTCCTACCCTTCCTCTTAACTGATAAAGTTGCGATAATCCCAGCCTATCCGCATCATGTATTATCATTGTATTAACATTTGAAATGTCAAGACCGGTTTCTATAATAGTTGTTGATACTAATACATCTATTTCTCCATTAATAAAATCAAACATTATTTTTTCTAGTTCTCTTTCTTTCATCTGCCCATGGGCAAATGATACATTGGCTTCAGGAACTAGCTTAGATACCATAAGTGCTATTTCATCTATGTTATTTACACGATTGTATACATAATACACCTGTCCGCCTCTGGAAAGCTCTCTATTAATTGCTTCTCTTATTATTTCCTCATTCTGTTCAAGAATATATGTCTGTATAGGCATTCTGTCAACCGGCGGTTCCTCAAGTACGCTCATGTCTCTTATTCCTATAAGGCTCATGTGAAGAGTTCTTGGTATTGGCGTTGCTGATAGAGTTAAAACATCCACATCTCCCTTTAAATTTTTAATTTTTTCTTTATGGGTTACTCCAAATCTTTGCTCCTCATCTACTATTAATAAACCAAGATTTCTAAATCCTATATCAGATGACAAAACTCTATGAGTTCCTATAACAATATCCATTTGACCCTTTTTTAATGCCTCTATAGTCTTTTTTTGTTCAGATGGAGTTCTAAATCTTGAAAGCATACTAATATTTATTGGAAAGTCCTTCATTCTTTGTACAAATGTATTGTAATGTTGTTGAGCAAGTATTGTTGTCGGTACTAAATAAATTACCTGTTTTCCATCCTGAACTGCTTTAAAAGCAGCCCTTATGGCAATTTCAGTTTTTCCGTATCCTACATCACCACAAATTAATCTATCCATTATCTTTTTGCTTTCCATGTCAGACTTAGTAGCTTCAATTGCTTTTAGCTGATCATCGGTTTCATCATAAGGAAACATTTCTTCAAATTCTCTTTGCCAAATAGTATCTGGTGCAAACTCATATCCTTCTCTTGACTGTCTTATAGCGTAAAGTTTTACCAGATCTGCTGCAACATCTTTAACGGCACTTTTAACTTTTGTTTTAGTTTTATGCCAATCCATTGAACCAAGCTTATTAAGTTTTGGCTTTTTTGCATCTGCACTTGAATATTTTTGAATAACATCAAGACCTGTGGCAAGTATATACAATGTTCCATCATTTGCATATTCTATTTTTATATAATCTTTTGCTATTTTATCAACTTCGATTTTTTCAATACCCTTATATACTCCTAAGCCATGGTTTTCATGAACAACATAATCACCAATATTTAAATCTGTAAAGTTTTGTATCTTCTTACCTTCATAGCTTACTTTTTTACGTTTTTTCTGTTTTTTCTCCCCAAATATATCACTTTCAGAAATAACAACCAGTTTTGTAAGTGGATATTCAAAACCTTTATGAAGGTTTCCGTATGCTGTTATAATTTCTCCAGGCTTTGCTTCTCTTTCAAAGTCCTCACAATAATATGCATTTAATTCGTAATCATTTCTAAGATCATCGCTTAATCGTCTGGCTCTGGTTCTTGAATTGGTTAAAAGAATTACTCTGTGTCCATTCTTTTTCCATTTCTTTAAGTCCTTCACAAGCTCTTCAAAATTATTGTTATACGGATTAATTGATTTAACAGTAAAATCATATTTGTCTAACACCAAAAAAGCACTAGTTTTATAATCTAGTGTGCTGAGTAATATTGTATTCATACTGCTAAGCTTAACGTATATCTCTTTAAAGCTGTAGATTATGTTTGCTTGACTTGGAAGTATATAGCCCTTTTCTAGTCTTCCAATCATACCTTCCCTAAATTCTGTCTCAACAGCTTCTCCTTTTTCAGTTATTCTGCTTGGCTCATCTATAAATACTACTGTGCTTTTATCTTTAAAATAGTCAAAGAAAGAAATAGTGTTATCAAAAAAGTATTTTACATAACTATCTAAACCCAATGAATTATTAAAATTCTCAATACTTTCTTTAAATTCTTCTATAATATTACTAATTCTTTTGGCTTCTTCGGTTTTAAAATCATCTCTTAAAGTTTTTACATATTTATTTTTTTCTTCCTCTATTTTATATATGCCATTTTCAATTAGTTCTTTATCTAGTAAGACTTCTGCTGCGGGATATATTATAGCTTCGTTAATGTTCTCTATTGATCTTTGGCTGTCAATATCAAAGGTTCTGATTGAATCAATTTCGTTATCCCACAACTCAATTCGATATGGTACTTCATCAGTTAATGTAAAAATATCAATTATTCCACCTCTGATTGCAAATTGTCCTTGTGCTTCTACCTGACCAGTCCTTTCATATCCCATATTAGATAATTTAAGCTTAAGCTTTTCTAAGTCAATTTGTTCTCCCTGTTTTAGAGAAATTACTGATTTTTCAATCATCTCAAGTGGCAGAACATTATCTATTCCTGCATCAATAGTTGTTATTATTGTAATGGGTTCTTTTTCAATCAGCTTCTTTATTACATCTAATCTTTGTTTGATTATAAGATTTCCTCTAATGTCTGCACTATAAAAAATCACGTCTTTTGAGGGATATATTGAAACCTTTTTATCAAAGAATTTGTAATCTTCATATATTTCTTTTGCCTTTAAATCACTATAGGTTACAATTATTTTTATTAAGTAATCTTCTCCCAAGCCATTAATTAAATGACATTTTTGTGAATCTATACATCCACTGATATGAACAGGCAGTTTACCATTTTTTAGCTTTTCTTTAACATCCACATATTCTTTTAATTCATTTAATGGTTGAGTAAACATTTTCATGGGATGTCCCACCTCGTTTTCATAATTTGACCTCCGGCTTTTATATCTTTTAAATGCTTTATATTTTCTATTATTTAAAATCTATTTTCCATTATATTTATTCATGGCGGTATTTATTCCATCAATTATCATACTACTGCACGCCTTTGATGTCAATAATATACTGTCTTCTATTTTTTCAATTTCTTCTTTTTTAAATCTGGATAATACGTAATCTGCTAAGTCCCATCCTTTAGGTTTATCTCCTACTCCCATTTTTATTCTTGGAAATACATCACTTCCTAAGTGGGCTATTATGCTCTTGATTCCGTTATGACCTCCCGCACTTCCTTTTTGGCGAATTCTAAGTTGCCCGGGTTCTAGGCTTATGTCGTCATATATTATTATTAGTTCTTCATTGGTGATTTTATAGAAATTGATTAGCTCTATTATGCTTTCTCCACTTAGGTTCATGTAGGTTTGAGGTTTGGCTAGTATTACCTTTTCCCCTCCTATTGTTCCTTTTCCACATATGGCTTTGTGTTTTTTGAAATCTAATGTTATGTTGTTATCAGCGGCTATTTGGTCTATTGCCACAAAGCCTATGTTGTGTCTGGTACCTTGGTATTGGGATGTGGGATTTCCTAATCCCGCTATTATATACATTGTGGAATCTCCTTTTTGTTTAGTCCGTGAATTTTATGCTATGGAAATTAGCTTAGTTATTTTCTAATCTATATAAAATATTTTAAGTTTGTAGATTGTTAATCTCCAGATCCAATTCATTTTAATATACTATCATAGTTTGTTGTTTTATACAATATTTTAATGATGTAAATTTTGAGAATATATTCTCTTCCGATTCAAAAATGCTACAAATCATTATATTAATGTCCATTTGTTGCCTAGATACTCTGAAAATTTTATTAAATCATTAATATATATAGCCATAGTTTTGGTATTTGTATTTGGATGAGACCAAATTATTTGTTCTTCCAATTCTTTATCTAATACCAATACAACATCACGTTCTTTGTTGTATATTAATCCCAGTGGGGTTACAGAGCCTGGATATAAATTTAATTTATTTTTTAATTGTTTTTCGTTTGCAAAAGATAGTTCTCCACTATTTATCAAACGCCTCAACCCTTTTATATCAGCCCTTTTATGGTCAGTAAGTACATATAAATAGAAATTGTGTTTATCTTTCAAAAATAAGTTTTTTGTTTTTACTCCGGGCAAATCAATTACGATGGTATCAGCTTCTTCTATTGTATAAATTGGCTTATGGGATACTTCTTTATAATTAATATCTAATTTATTTAACAATTCATATAAATCCATTTTGTTCTCCTATTTTTACCTTAAAAGAGACCCTTTTATGGGTCTCTTTTAATAATCATTAAACTAATTAAACTATTCCTTTGCTTATCATTAAAGCTTCTAATAAAGGTTTATTATATAGTTCTATGTGATAATATATTTTTGCATAAGCCCAAATATCAAACTTATTACATGGAATTTTTTCATTTTTACAACATCCCATTGTTCTTATTAATGCAGCTACAAAATTTACAATATAATTTTCCTCCATAAAATTCAGCCTTAACTTTTTATATCTGTAAAATATATTCATATCAAGGAATAATTATTACAAAAAAGTTATATAGCTATTAGTTTGTCCAATACCCTTATTAATTCTATACACTCTTTTGTACGTGTACTAAATATCATAGAAAAATTAATAAATTGTGAAATCGTACCATATAAACAATAAAATCAATAATTTAATATGAGTTAGTATGTATAATGTAATTAATTACCATCAATATTGTAACTATAGAATAACATATATTGTAGCAAACTTCAACCCTTCTCATATGAAAATCAGGCAAACTTTGATTGTTTTATATATATTATTTGATATAATTATCTTGTTGTTAATTCCTTTTAAGTTTTCACTTGTCTTTTTCCATCTCTTCTCTAATATCTTTTGAGCATTTTCCAAAATTGGTATCTATTTCTTTTCTTTCTCCTGCTCCTGCTCCTTCATATACTTCTTAGCGTCTTTCATAAAGCTGACCACAATCAGTAAAATGACTGAAGCAATGGGGAATGCCGCCACAATGCTCACGCTCTGTAAATTATTCATGGAGCTTTTTGCAAACAAAAGTGCAATCGGTAACAGTATGAGCAATATGCACCAAACAAGCTGAATCATTTTATGTGGCTGTTCGCCTTCTCCTAGCTTTCGGTAACTGTAACAGGAAGCTGTTAATGCAATTGTGTCAAAGGAGGTGGCATAGAACACCACCATTGTAATTAAAACAACCACTAATATCAACGGTGCCAACGGCAATGTCTTAATAACTGATACAATCATACTATAAAGATCACCAGACTCATTATATTGTGCAATAAAATCTTTAACTTGTGACACTTGCATACCCATGGAGTAATTTCCAAAAATAATAAAGCTGAGCAGGGTAGAACCAACTCCAAACCCATAGCCGCCAATGATTGTCTGACGGACTGTTTTTCCCCTGGAAATACTTCCAATGAAAAATGGTACAGCCACACACCATACCATCCAGTATGCCCAATAATAAATTGTCCAATTCTGAGGAAAGCTTGTCGTTCTTTGTGGATCAGTAAATGTTGAAAGTTCAAAGAAATTTTGAACCATTTTTCCAAAAGAAGCAATTCCTGTATCAATGATATATCTTGTTTTACCGCCAAATAGTAAAACAAATGCCATCAGTCCTAAAAACAAATATATACAAGATTTTGCCAATAAACCGATCCCTTTGAACCCATGTAGCAGTGAATATGTATAAATAAAGCATGTGATTACCAAAATCACAATGTTAATCAATGTACGACTTACCTCCACCTTTAACAATTCCTCAATGATGGATGCCATAAGTGGTGTAGCAACACTAAAAGTTGTCGCTGTTCCCGCTAACAAAGCAAACACTGCTAACAAATCTATAATCTTTCCAATAATTCCATCCGTATACTTTCCAAGGACTGGACGACAAGCTTCGGAATACTTTTGTCTCTCTCTTTTGCGGACATGGAGCATGAATCCAAAGGCAACTGCTAATACTATATAAAATCCCCAAGGGATAAAGCTCCAATGGAACAATGGATAAACACCAGCCCATTCTTGGATACTTCCCATCTCGGCAATGTGTGGATCAGTAGCATACAAAACCCATTCAGAAAACGAATAGAATAAGATGTCAGCAGCCAGACCACATGTAAACATCATAGACCCCCACGCAAAAAAAGAATATTTTGGTTTCTCATCCGGTCCTCCAAGGACTATATTTCCATACTTTGAAATAGCAATAAAAAGTGATAGTAAGAAAATTCCCAATCCAATTACCAGATAATACGTTCCTAATGTGTCTCCAAAGAAGAACCTAACCTGACTCAAAACAGTATTAGATTTATCCGGCATAATAAAGAACAGGATACATAAAGCAATGATAAATCCCAATGGTACAAGTGTAATCATCCAATCTATTCTTCTCCCATCCGTATTTCTTATTGACTTATTATTCATTTTCATATCCTCCATAAATGTATTTTTGATAGTTCTTGTCTAAAGCAACCAACTCACTTAAATTATCCAATTCAATGATATCTCCTTCTTCCATTTCTCGAATTCCAAGCTTATAATCCTCAGAGTAACAAAACATTACCACATCATCCCAGAAAATTTGTCGATTCTGTTTTTCTTCAAATTCAACTTCCAAATGATGTTTCAACCTTCGTCCGTCCTCTGATGTCCATCGGGAAATGCTATAAAGCTGCCAACCACCTTTGCCACCGTTTCTGCTACAAGACTTGACAATCCCATTTTCCACTGTCAGTAGCCATTCGTTGGTTTCGCTATCCCTCCAAACACTGTTATATCCTGAACGTTCAAATTCTATAGCAAGTATTGTTGGATTGTAAATAATCTGGTCACCGTCAAGAATGATCGCATCTTCTATATAATCTCTGGCCATATATAATGATGAAATATTATTGCATGTATTGTAATATGGGTTCTCAATCAACTTCAGACCTGAATATTCTTTCTCTAAAACCAGAAACTGCTCTTTTAAGTGTCCAACTACTAAATAGATTTCATAGATTCCATTTTCATGCAATCCTTGAATCACAGTATCAATCATACGCACACCATTGACACAAATCAGTGGTTTAGGAGTTTCCAGTGTTACCGGCAGCATCCGGCTTCCGATGCCTGCTGCCATGATAATTGCTCGTTTTACTTTATACATCAGACTTTTCCTCTCTCTTTAATTCATCATGAACAATTTTGTAATAATCCTTTGCATAGCGGTACTGCCTAAGCGAATACTCTCCGAATTCTATACCAAGACTTCGCTTATATTCACACCAATTGCTCCACAGCAAACCACAGACTGCGATATAGCAGTATATTTTAATAATGGTCTCGTGGTGACAGCCTTCCGGAAAATAAGCTGAAATCAGACTATCCATCTGTTGCTTATTATAAAGAGAATATATACCAAACATCGCCACATCTACATGTGGATCCTGCATTCCTGCATACTCCCAGTCAATCAGTCGAATATCCTCTTTTCCATTATCTTTTATAAACAAAAAGTTATCCGGCACAGCGTCAATGTGAGTTAACACTTTTTCTCCTGCATGTGCTTCAATGTATGCTCTTAATGATAGTACTTTTTCTTTTGTTTTCTGATAATCCTTATAGATTGAATTTACCCCACCCCATAATCTCTCATATAATTCAATCTGACCAAAGATATCAAATTCATGTTCTACTGTCAACTTCATCTCATGAAATGCCCTTAGACACTTCATACATTTTCTAATGGCTTCACTATTATGCGGATCACACACCTTGGCACCTTCTAAAAATTCTGTAATTTTATATCCGTTTTCCGGACTTATATAAGCAATGTCGTCACAGATATAATTTTTGTCAATGACTTGATATACCGCAGCTTCATGTTTACGATTAATAAGCTGCTCCGTACCTTCTCCTGGAATACGCATAATATACTTCTTACCATGGCAGGTAAAAAGAAAAGAACGGTTGGTCATACCCTTCTTTAGTACAGTAATATCTGTCACTTCATTCAGAGTTGCACTCAATTCTTTGCAAATAGTTTTAATAGCGTCTGTATTTAATTGACTAGAATTTCTGTCAATCTCACGTAGTTGCTCATAGGTATTGATTTCAACAAAATCTGCTGAGTTTACGACTCTAGCAGCTACAATCATTCTATCTTTATGGTATAGTGCTTCTTCCCAGAAAGCTCCGTCATAACGAGAGATTTTACTCAATTGTACAATCCGTTCTCTAACAATTTTCGCTTCATCTTCCACCAGATAGCTAATACCAATCATTGCATTACCACTCGTACCATCAGGAATCAAAACTAGTTCCATTTTTCGATTGACACGAACTATGCTATCATTATCCGTCAGCTCACTCACCATATACCAAGAATATAGCTCTTGTTTATGGTAAGGATTTTTGTCGCACCAAATGTCACAGGGAATAATGTATGAATTGGAAATATGCTCAAGCACCGACAACAAAGAATAAAGATTGTTCTTTGTTGAGTACTCTGCATTTACAACTAGCTCTACTCCATACTCGTCAATCAGATATTCATACTTTTCCTTCATAAAACCAACAATTACATAAATTTCCTTGATACCTACTTCATGTAGCTGCTTGATAGTTCGCTCAATCAGTGTCTCTTTGTTGACCTCCAATAGCCCTTTTGGAACTTCTGTGTTAATTGGCACCATACGCATTCCGAATCCAGCCGCCAAAATAATAGCATTCTTTGGAGCTTTAGATTGAGACTCTGTAATCGCCTTAGATGTTGGTCTTGATTCTTCATCTAAATAACCAACTTTCATTAATTCTTTTATAGAGCGGTTTACCACACCCAATGAATGACCCGAAACTTCAGCCAGAATTCGCTGGTTGATGAACGGTTCTAATAATAGAGTGTTCAAAATATCACTTTCTTGTTTGTTCATGTACAATCATTTTCTCCTTTTCGTGAACTCAATGTTACAAATATACACTCAGTAAAAGAATTCAATCTGTGATGGTTCCATTTTAACTTAATACTAGTCAACCATAGTAATTCACATATCTTCCTTTTTATAAACCTTAAAAAAATGATGTCCAATTCGGTCCTTTTCAGGTGGCAACTTAGTATAGTCACCATACTCATGACGCAGTACTTCATCATAGTGCTTTGGTATTCTGAATTTATATTTATCAAATTGCATCATAATTGTTTCATCAAACCATTTTCGAGGAAAAATATCTTTTTCTCCCCCAGAAAGCCAAATGACGCAACCTATATACTCACTACTATCATAGTCTTTCACTCTCGCCAATTTTTCTAGTTTATTCTGGAAGAAGTCTTTACCTATTAGCTTTGCCACAAGATATACTGGGTATTTAATAATTTTCCTAAAGGTTGAGGTTGTAGTCTCAATAGCAAAATGTTCTCTAGTTGCCTGATAACAAAGGGAAGAAAGGCGATCTCCCTTCAGTCCATAATACACAGCTTCATCTTTCGTTTTACCAAGACCATCGTAAGGATAGATATCTATGAATATGCCCATTCCATACGGCTTTTCATTTGCCATCTTAATAGTGTACCTGTCATCACTAATGCGAGTGATCATATACGGATATTCAGAACATTCTTCACGATTAAAAACTCGAAGGTTTGTATATTCTTTGATATGCATCTTCAGATAAGCAAGAAGTTTGTCATAATCTGGACGAGGCATCATAATATCCACATCATCATCCCACGGAATATAATTATTATGGCGAATTGCTCCGATAAGAGTTCCGTAAATCAAAACATAACGAAGATGTTGTTCATCACAAATACCAGCTATAGTATGTAATATTTCTAGGGATACTGCTTGTATTTCTTGAATTGTTAGTTCTTTCATAAATTTCTTTCCTTTCACCTATATGATATTTGGCTTTCGTTCTATTTTGGCTCTTTACAGTCGTTTCAGGTATCTTTTAATCTTATATTTAATGAATCTCTTTCTCCAATCACTTTTATATACTTCTTTTGCAGCTTTATGGAAACCATGCTTATTAATTATAGTCCATAATAGATCATATTCTTCTTCCTTTATTGTAGGTCCACAAAGGATTTCATTTCCATCAATAGCTTCCTGAGCCGGACGTTCAATCATTACCACATTCTTTGCTACAGAGTCTATTAATTGCTGACCTTTTGCTGAATTAATAAAAAGCATATTTAAGCCTTTATCAACCGATTTTTTCTTAACCTCTTCATCAACTCCCCAGAAATCACCAAGTGTCAAATCACCAACTCTTTTTGCCCCTGCAAAATAACAGTTAAAGCATGCTGGCTGTAGAATAGTATGTCTCATGAAAAGCTTAAAGTATGGATCTGAAAACTGTCCATCTTGATATAAAATCTTGTTATTTTTCCCATATAAAGTCAACATACAATCATACTCTCCACCCCTAAAAGTCACATTGTGAATCTTTTTTCCTACAGATACTTTTTTAATGTGTTCATCAAAACACTTCGGTGAAGCAGCTCCTTTACAAAGTATATCAACATAGTACATGTCTTTGACTGAAACTTTATTATTCGCCTCGATATATTTCTTTATAGCATATACTTCGCAAGGTACACCCATAAATAAACCTTTTTTATCATTAAGTTTCTTAATAATTTTAGGATATATATCAACTTTATTACTCTGTACATATTTAGAACCCCTCATATACAAAAGTTCCTCTTCTGATTCATATAACCTATGTTCTACCATATTTTGATTTGAATTAAACCAAACTCCTACTACAAAACCATCCTTCTTGATAAATTGACGTGCAAGCTCAAACGCCATCCCTCCAGATGTTGACTGAAAATGACTTTCATCATTTTTGCTCCAAGCAGCAAAGGCAATTGATGGTTTATTATGTTTAGCACAATTTATACTTTCAACATTGTTTGCTGGGCATATCTTTGTACATCGTTCACACCCAATACAATCATCATTGATTATAGGCCTATAGAATCCTTTTACAATTTGAATGTCAATTGCATTTTTATTACATATAGACTTGCACAGGGAACATCCCACGCAATTATTTTCCAAGCATACTTTTTCCAATCTATGTCCCATCCTACTCTCCATTCAGTCCGTGAAGCACGTCAGATAATAGGGTAGAAGATATTCCCTTAGTATGAGGCAAAAAAACAATCTCGACTCCTACACTAGAAAACTGTTCAATAATTGCATTGTACATATCACTATCCTGCCAATCCGAACCATGAAACAAAGCATCGAAATGAAGTGTTTCCCACGCATTCATCTTGTCCATAGTTTTCTGCGGAACTACTTGATCTACATATTTAATTGCCTCGACAATAGAAATACGTTCCTCAAATGGAATAATTGGACTTTTATGTTTGTATGTTCTTACAAGTTCATCAGTACTTACTCCCACAATAAGATACTCACACTTTTCCTTTGCTTTTCTCAATATGTTCAAGTGTCCGATGTGAAACATATCATATACACCTGTTGTGTATCCTATTTTATATTCTTTCATCAACTATTCCTCATTTCTTTAAAGTCCAAGCAAACTCACTAAACGTTTTTCTTTTAACAACGATGGCAAAAACTACAATTAAAATTATAGTCCATCTGATTGCTACATACTCATATACTGTTTGAATTAGCAAAGTACTCAACAGTAAAAAACAGGATATCAATACTATTGCTTTCATATCATATATTTGAAGATTACTTTTATTTTTTTTAAGAGTCTTAATCATAAAAAAATAATGACATACTGAAAAGCAGAGATAGCAAAATAATGTAGTGTATGCTGCTGCAATAAATCCAAATATATTGATAAATATATAATTTAATCCCACGTTTAAAATGGCACCTATTATTGATGCTATGGTAACATATCTGTTTTCTTCATAATAAAACTCAACAGACCCAAAAAGTGGATACAAAAATTGAAAAAACGCTCCCGCTGCAACTGGTGGAATAACATAAAGTGCCTCTTGATAAGATTTTGGCAATAAAAATGTAAAGATATCAGGTATTATGCAAATAAGACCAATTGTTAAAATTGCAACAATTAGAACAACCCTCGTGGTTTGCTTATACAACTTCTTTGTGTTACCACTTTTTATACTTTGAAAAACATAGGGTGTTACTGAAGAATTGATTCCGTTTGTAACCAACGATATCAACATTGCAAAATTAAATGCAACACTATATATTCCTGCATCACTGCTTCCACACAAAGAATTAATCATTAATCTATCTGATTGGCTTAAAATTTGCGTTGACAAATAATGTGGTACTAAAACAATATTAAATGCAAAACCAAATCTCCAAAATTCCCTTGAAAACCATTTTTTTCCGGATGATTGATTGTAGAAAAATAACACCGCTCCAATAATAACTTGAATTAGAAGGCCGCTTATTACCCTGGCTTCCGCTTTATACGAAGTGGATATAACTGCTACATACCCCAATATCGGGTTCAATATACTGGTTATAATTGTTACTCCTATAACTTTTTTATATTTAAACTTATATCGCTGTTGTGTTATCCAAAGATTTAATGGAATTTGTACTATTATTTCAATATACATCAGTATAACAAAAAACTCGGACATCCCAAGCAATTTGCTCACACTCGGCAAGAATAAACTTGATATACCTAAAAAAGTCAGAGTGATTGTTATTGCCAATCCCTGAAATGAAGAAATCATCTCACTTTCCCGATCAGAGTGCTTCACCATTCCAACGTTAAACACTCCACCCCATAAGGTTAATGTAGTTAAAATAGATATTAAAGTAGCCCATGACTGATAAACCGAAATAACTCCATACTCATTTGTTGTCAGTATTCTAGAAAAAATGGGAAGTGTTATGAACGAAATTCCCTTCATAAAAACATTGGCTATGACAAACCAAAGAGATGCTTTTATTGGTTTCGCCAATGAATTGTATTTCTCTAATAATTTTTTCATGTTAAACTCTCTTTGTGAGCTAACTACTGCAGATTACCCCACGTATTCCTTTCTCTACGTTGCTTTTCATCAATCTTCACAATCTGTCATACTATTATATTTGTCCACCGCTTCATTAAATTTTCTCTGAAAATCTTCATTTTGATAATTTAAAATCACTTGTACTATAGAATCTACACAATTGCAATTAGGAAATCCCAAATCAGTCATTCCACTGAACAAGTCTCTTCTTCCAGAAAGATTAACTGAAGAAAATGGTAATCCTAAAAGTGCAGCATCAATCATAGAAACAGAATGTTCTCCAAATACCATATCTGAATTATTTAGGTCATCCTTTAACGAACTTCTAGGGAAAGATAGAATGAATAAATTCATATCTTCTACTGGAATATTGGAAGAAAGATGTAAATTTTTGCATCCACAATATTCAATATACTCTGCCACACGATTTATGGAATTGACACCGTTATGTTCGGGATGAATCCATGTTGGATGGCATCGGTAGATAAACTCCACATCAGGAAGCCTCCTTGCAACCTGTACAAATGCCTGAAGCATTAAGTCTTCATCGGATCTATTCTTTTGTGCCGTCCAATCACCTGGTCCAGAAGTCGCAATCAAAACAGTTTTAACACGATCTCTAAAATCAATTTTAGGCATATACAGTTTTTTTCGAAAAGGCATAATTTGAACTGGTAAATCAAAGTGCTTAAAGTTTTTTTCTCCAACAATATCCCACGCATAATATGAAACATTTTTTGGTTTAAACTTCAAATACGCACTGGAATAATTTGGTGGCAGATACCCATCCTGAATGTATCGTACGTCATATTCTCTCTTGTCTGGCACCTTACACTTTGATGACTCATGTAGTGTTGACAGATACTGACATTTATCACTTGTTTCAAAGTTTCCAGCAACTAGTTTATTCCGCTCATCAGAAGATCTTTTCCAATCTAGATCCATTCGATAGGAAATCCGTTCCTGTTTGCCTAAGAAAACGTATTTTTTTCCATTTTTGTGTGCAACATACACATCTTCCGTCAGTTGATTTATATTTCGTCCCTTTACAATGTATTTTATCATTTGATAAAATCTGTTATGCAGAGAAAGATAAGTCCTTATTTCCGCTACTTTAGATTGAATTGGCTTTATATAATAATATTCACATGTAACCTTTTCATATTTTTTCTTTTTCCAAATTTTTGCATCAATACCAAGATCATCTGAGCAAAGAATTCCTCTATGTTCTGGGTACAATGCATTTATTTTCTCAGCGATTCTTATATTTTTCAATTCTTTGATCTTTCCATAATATCTAAAAAGATCTTTCTTTTCGATATTATATGCTTCTACATCACAGGATTCATTTTCCTGATCCGAGAGAAAATCTGCAAACGTGTAAAATTTAAGGACAGAATATGCATTCTTAATTCTTTCTCTCTCATTTTCATATATCAAATGGGGAGAAAGAAACACTGTTTCACCAGTAATGTTTATTTGTTGAGGCAATTTACACAGAGAATCTATAAAAACATTCTGTGAAAACAGAATAATATTTATCATTTTTTATTTGCGAGAATTTCTCGCGCCTCCTTTCACAAAACTTAATTTTTATCTTTCCTTTTTAATTTTTGACTAAAATCACGTATAAAAAATTTAAACATTCTTTTTTTGACTTTGTTATCTGAATAAAATACAGCAATTGATTCTTTGTATCCTGATAAATCATATGAACACTTAACTTTTCGAAACATATAATAATAATATTGTTCACTGATAAAGTTCAAATTGTCATCTTTTACCTTAAGCAACGTCTGAATAGAAATACTCTTTTCTCTATATAAATCTGTAATAAGTGCCGGATATTCCACAGCAAATGCGTGGAACAAATTATATCTTCCTTTAGCAATCTTTCCAACCGGAATTTCGTCCAGCAACTGTGTATTGTCAACAATATATTTCTTATTATTCTTGTCATAGAACAGAATGTTCGTATGAGGGAATAGTAAATTACAATTATTTAATCCCTCCATCTGATCAAAATCCTCTTTCCAAAATGCCATTCCTGTTGACCACGAAGACCAATAGGATAGCTCTCTAACAAAAGAATCAAATGAATCCAGTTCAATTACTTTTCTTTCTTTGGTAACCTCACCGTTTGAGAAGTAGATAATGGGTCTTATATCCTTATTTTTATGAACAAAATCAATATAATAATTCAACGTACCTAAAATGAGTTTTGTGCGATGATTAATAAACTTAATGAACTGACCACTGGCTGACTTATAAGTTTCAATCTCACTTAAAAACTCATATGCACTAGTCTTTTTATAAACAATATTTCTATGCTTTGAGGCGTAATCTGTCATGCACTGGCAAAATTCCTCATTATTACCATTGTCCATAACCACAACTTCAAATAATACCTCTTCTACTCCTTGTTCATAAATGCTGTCTAGTACTGGAAACACCCATTGAATCACACCGTTTGTCGGGATACAAAGTGAAACTAAAGGTTTATTTTTCATACTATTCCTCCATGATTTGTAGATACTCATCATAATTGCGAATATATTCTCTACCATCATAATGAGTACTTGCAAGTACAAGAAGAACTGAATCTGATGAAAAATCATACATATCTTTCCAGAGCATTTTAGGGATGTATACTCCCATCATAGGTTTATTCAGCTCCAGAATAAATTCTTCTTTTCCATCTGTAATCCGAACTTTGCTCTTTCCTGCGACATTAATCAATACAAACTCAGATTCTCGATTGGCATGCTGTCCACGGATTACCGTAGGATCTGATTCATATATATAAAATACTCTTTGAATATCAAAAGGAATTGCCATTCCACCCTCAATAACAACCAGCTTACCTCTTTCATCGCCTAAGTCAGCAAATTGAAGAACCGAGCAATTTTCTTGTAAATTCATATTGTTTACCTCCCCGTCTTCGTTACTCAAAATCATTAAGAGCATTAATCACATAAGTTTGCTCTTCTTCCGTCATTCCATTATACATTGGAATAGACAATACAATTTTAGCAAGATGCTCCGTAATTGGCAAATATCCCTCTTTATAACCCAAATCTTGATATGCCTCAGAAAGATGTGGAGGAATAGGATAATGAATGATTGTTCCAATTTCTTTATTATTTAGATATTCAATCAAACGTGCTCTCTCCTCACATCGAATAACATATTGATGCCAAACACAAGTTGCTCCATCCACTAATTCAGGAAGTCTTAGTTTAGAGTTGGCTATTTCTGCTGTGTAACGTTTTGCAATATTTACTTTTTCATCTATTAATTCCTGCATATGTCCTAGTCGAACTTTTAGCAAACCTGCCTGAAGTTCATCTAGTCGTGAATTCGCACCGACAACCTTGTTATAGTATCGCATTTCGCTACCATAGTTTCTAAAAATTTTAAAATCTTTTGCCAACTGCTCATCGTTAACAATAACTGCACCTGCATCACCAAATGCACCCAAATTCTTGGATGGATAAAATGAAAAGCATCCCACATCACCAAATGTTCCTGTCATTTGGTCGTTAAAGCAAGCACCATGAGACTGAGCACAATCCTCTACCAATCTAAGATTATATTTTTTACATAATTCCACAACTTTATCCATTCTAGAAGCCATACCATACAAATGAACGACAAGAATAGCTTTTGTTTTTGAAGTAATCTTTTCTTCAATTTTATCTACATCAATTCCAAAATGGTCATCGGGTTCCACAAATATTGGGGTTGCTCCGTTCATAGTAATTCCCATTACACTGGCAATATAAGTGTTTCCTTGAACAATAACCTCATCACCTTTTCCAATACTAAGAACACGAAAGGCAATCCAAAGTGCATCCAGACCACTAGCAAGTCCCACACAATATTTATCTCCAGTATATGCAGCAAATTTTTCTTCAAAAGATCTGACTTCCTTTCCCAACACATACCATCCAGAGCGTAAAACATCTATTGCTTTTTGTTCAAATTCATCTTGATACTTATAAAAACCTCGATCCATTCTATTTGGCATAATATTCATATTTTTTATCATTCCTTTCGCTTCGCTCAATGCAAATACAAGTTATGAAAAATGTTTTTGCTAATCCTATCAAACACAAACAATGAGACTTTTAACAAGAAGTACTATTCCAAACTTTACTTGTCTTTTAGTGGCAGCCAGCTCAAATCTGTATCCTTATCTACAGAATCATATAACTCTTGTATATGATTCTTTATCATAGAAACATCTATCTTTGAAAAATCAACTTTTTGCAGAAAAGCCCTAATCTCTGGCTCAAATCGATATTTAATAACCTTTGCCGGAATGCCCCCTACAATAGCATATGGTGGTACATCTTTTGTAACAACAGCTCCCGCTGCAACCACAGCACCTTGTCCGATACGAACACCCGATGTTATTATAGCACCGTATCCAATCCAAACATCATCCTCCACATAGATATCACCTTTTGATGTACCTTCAAACTTCTCACAAAGTACTTTTACTTTAAACGGGAACGATGATATTGTGTCTATTCTATGATCAGCGTTAAGAATAAAAACCACTTCCTGTGCAATTGAACAATACCTTCCAATTCGCAACCTTTCATTCTCGTTATAATTAATGACTCTAAGTCCACCGTATGTATAATCACCTACACTTACGCATCCACTCAAAAACATATTGAGTGCAATTGTCGTATTTCCCAAATTTTTCTTCCGCCATCTCTTTCGAAAAAGTATCAGTTTTATTTTATCTATTATCATTTTATCCCTTCTTATGTTTTTCTCATTGCATTAATTTCAATGTATGCAAATATAAAGAACAGTAGCATACTGGTTGGGTTAAAAAAGCTAGTCTCCGCCAAGGAAGATATGAGCATATAGATCATTATCATTAAAAGAATAAAACCACTTTGTTTATCATTTTTTAATATTCTTATTACCTTTTTTAAGAAAAGAAAAATAACAATACAAAAGATGATTGCCCCAAGAAACCCAAACTGTGCAAAAATGCATGGCCAGAAATTATCACTTAAAAACATATTGTTGTACTGCCCCATACCCCAATTGTTTCCGTATCCTAATTTTGTGTATATGGGTGAGTAATATTGTGCTGCAACCGGAGACCCAAAAGATGCAAATCCTGTTCCAATTGGAAATTCACTTTTTAGAATACTTAATGAATCCAACAAAAGCAATCTTCTTGGCGAATATCTTTCTGTGTTAAGAAAGTAACTTTCAAATGCATCAAATCCTAATAATGTGGCGACAGCTGTTCCACCAAGATAAATAAATTCTCTTCGTTTTGCTTTGAATATAAATAAATAAACATATACAATCCAAAAAACAAATAAAAAAGCGATTCCCTTTGTCCTCATTGCCAAAATTATAAGATATGATGCCATCACCATATATAATTTCATATTAGCTTTATTCTTTAAACTCCCAAAAACAAAAACAAAGAGAAGAGTGGCTGCTACATGTGTTAGGTATGTTGAGTGTGTAAAAAAAAGCTTTTGGCTATACATAAAATATCGATAATCAGACACAGGAAACCATGCGGGCAATACTAGGTCATGTATACTAAGTAGGGTAAGAACAACTACTAGTATTTTTGCAATAGAATAAACTGCACTTATGTTTTTATTTCTTTTATTGAAATATATAAATCCTGCAAGATATGCAATAAGAAACTTACTACATGTAAACAACATATCCTGTACAATAGCGACTAAATTCTGTTGCATCCAAAATATACTGCCAATTACACCAATGCTTAGTAATATTATCCATGTAAATTCTATAGCTTGATTATCTTTTAGACCTTTTGAACGAACGTTAAGGAAAAGGTAGAATATACATAATACTTCTACAAATTCATCAATATGAGAAAAGAACACATTGACATTTGAATTTCCCACATCTATCATGGTTAAAAGTAAGAAAATGAATAAAATTCCCATATATATACTTTCCTTTGAAATCCTAATTCTCATCATTCCATCTCTACTTTCATAAACTTAATACCTGATGCAACACCTCAATATATTTTTTTCCGAATTTAATATCAGGCTCCATATAAGCACCTTCACCCCACTCATTCCAAGCATTCAAGAAAATTAGCCTGTGATCTATATCCCTTTCTTCAACGCATTTAATAGCATTTTCTGTTGCAATTTTAAAAGCTTCCGGAGTACTTCCATAATATATCATAGCTTTTCTTCCTGCACGGGGAGATCTGTCTCTTCTTGGAATTAGCTGTGGGTATACTTTATCATAATAATCTTCTGGTGTAATAAAATGCTCCATAATATCACAATAATTATACTTATCTAACACAATACCCTCAAAATACTTTCTCATCAAAGAATGAATAGCCTTATGAATTATGCCTGTTGCTTTAAATTCCGCATACTTTAAGGTTACAGAATTGACACCATCATAACCTTTTTGAAACATTGCATCATATCGTGGTTTTGTAAGCTTATCTATATCCTTTAGGTTAGAATGGTTCATGGAAGGTAGTGCATCACAACGCCCTACAAAATATATTCCCTTTAGTCCATTTTTGATAGCCAAATTATTCCACAACTCCATAAAACGAGTTGCATCTGAAAAATTATCAGGATCAAAAATAATAAATAATGATTTTCCTTCTACCGTAATATATCGGTGATCCTTAAATGCAGGTAATACTTCATAAAAATGAGCTGTATAATCTACATCACCTGGATACAATTGTTCAAAGATCATTGTCTCAGGAGAAAAACTTTTTCCTTTTTCCCAAGTTTTTGTTGTCCAGCTATGATTAGCCCATCCTAAACAAAAAGGAAAATCTGGTTCACCACTATTTAAGACTTCTCGAAATGGCATATCCAATACTTTCTTGCCATTACCAAACCAGTAGTGCCAATAACAGAATCCTTCTATCCCTGCTTCTTTGGCAAGCTCTGCCTGAGCTTTCCTCACTTGGGGCAAACGCAAGTCATAAAACCCCAAATCGGCAGGGACTTGAGGTTGGTAATGCCCTCTGAATAATGGCTTTGCCTTTGCCACATTTGTCCATTCTGTAAAACCTGTTCCCCAAAATTTGTCATTTTCTGGAACGGGATGATACTGAGGAAGGTAATATGCAATCACTCGTGCTCTCATTTTCTGAAATCCTCTCAATCTTCATTTACCTTGATGTCTCTATCTTCAATACTTCACAACACGAAATCACTTTCATTGATTCTTTCAACTCAATCCCTATAGTAAATCCTTTGTTACAACACTATCTAGAAGTTTACGGTAATATGTTCCCTCAATATTTTTCTGCTCATCACTAAACTTATAGGACAACTTATGAAATGGTGTCTGTTCTTTAATTGCATTCCACATTCTCTCATCATACTGCTCAAATAACCGAAGAAGTAAAATATGAGGAGTAGCATTGTCTCTAGGCACTATACGACTCCACTCCTCTTTATTATGTTCAAGTGCAATAGAGAAAAAATAGTGCAATAAGAAATAATCCACTATTTTGTTGTTGATTTTCCAATATTCATAACAAAGGTACCTAGTCATCATCAAAATTTTATTGTTCGTTTTTGCACTCATAAGCCAACTTGAAATAAGCTGTGCCTGTCCATCTCTACCCGGCTTCAAAATCTGATACAAAAACAACTCTGAATCAAAATAGTAATCCGGTATATCCACTCTTTTACTTGTACATAAAACTGTTGCATCAATCCACATACCACCACGATTAATAAGTAATTCAAGTCTTAACAAGTCAGTCATATGAGTATGTGTAATCTGTCCCTTTTTCCATTTTTCCATGATAAAATATGGGAACTGGACATAATCAGCCATATTATCAGATGTAATAAGTATAATTTCTTGTTCAGTCAAATTGGCCTTCAAAAGCTGATAGCACTTTTGTACCAACGCCGGAGCGTTGTCTATTCCTTGAAACCAGCATACCCACACTTTATTTGACTGATGATGCGGTAACGAAATATCGTAAATGTCATTAAATGCCTGAATCTTATCTTTAAACTTTTTTTCCAATTTCTTTTTCGTTTTAAAATCCGCAGCAAGTCGCAAAATCTCTAATGCCTTCCTGTCTTTGCCTAACAGTGTGAATTCTGCTACCGCAGTAAATAATGCCCCACTCTGTTGGTACTGCTTGAGGAGACCAAAACCACCCTGTCCTTTAAATATTTCTTTTAAACTCATAGTTGGTAATCCCTCCTTAGTTCAAGAAATTTGCCACATACTTATGTTTCAGAAACAAACTCACCAAGAAACAGCCTTTCATACATTTCGCTTATCTTCTCCCATGTGTACTCTTTTGCAACACGCTTCTTAGCTTTCCTTCCAAACTCTTTGATTTCTTCCTCATCCATACAATCAGCCTTATTAATAAGTTTCGCCAAGTCACCGTCTTCACAGCTCCAGTACAAAGCACTGTTTTCAGCAACCTCCTGATTAAAACCAACATCTATAAGCATATTTAAATCAGTACTGCCAAGAGCTTCAATAAGGCTCGGGTTGGTTCCTCCTACTGTATGACCGTGTAAATAAGCATAAGCATTCTCTCTAATTTTCTTCAAAAGCTCCTGTTCGTAGACTGTACCAACGAATTTGATGCGAGGGTCTGCCCGAAAGTGAAGCCGTTTTTCCATCTGCTCTAAAAATTTATCATTTGAAGTCGTAATTATAGCAAAATCTCTCTTGGAATTAGTTTTCATGAATTCACGGATCATGAGTTCGAAGGAATTTTCGGGTACCAAGCGTCCAACGACAAGATAGTAGTTTTTTTCTTTAAGACCTTTCTCTGCATACCAATTCACTATCCTGGTATCATTGTTTGCCAGCGTACTTGGAGAAAGATCTGCACCATAAGCAATAAATGTGGTATTCGGATTATATTTTTTATATGTAGTCCGAATGTATTTCTCAATGTTTTTGCTGTCACAAATCAAAAGATCTGCTCGCTTCACCATCATCCCTTCAGAAATCTTCCAATACTTACGAACAGATGCACTCCATTTTGCTCTCATCCATTCATGACCATCTGGATTGACGTAGACTTTACCACCTAGCTTATGAATTTCTTTTTGAAAATGGGCAATAAAAGGTCCTATTCGGCAAGCCAAAATATACACTATCGGATGCTGAACATAATTTTTTTTAATGTGGTCAATGCAATAATTTAAAGCTACCACGTCATAGTAAATTGCCTGAATTGGACCGATATTAGGCACTTTAAGCTGGAAACAGTGTGCTCCATTGTGCTCAAATTCCTTGGTTTTGGTTCCTTTCCAGGCAATATGATATATAATTTTTTTATTGTTTTGATGGTACTCGGTAAGCTTACTGAGGAATGATTCGTATCCACCATAATTAGCCATTCCTTTAGCACCAACAACATACAGTGTCTGTTCTTCCATAAAAATTCCTTTTATTATGTCAATGTGATTTTAAAATATATGAAAAAATATTTTAGAAAATTAATTATTTTACGAAATAGCTATTTCTATCTTATACATTTATTTAGTATATCAAATATATAATATAGTGTCAAGATATAAAGTCCAATTAACACATTGTGCAGAAAATACCATATTTATGCTTATATACTTGAATTTTAATCGGCAACTTGTGGTAAAATTAAGGTAAAAGAACAGATTAGTTTGCATAAAACGTATCTTCCAAAGATAAAACCTTGTAATGCTTATAAATACTGGACTTATCTGCATTTTTGGTTTTCACATGTATGGATATGTATTTTTCTTCCAGCTCCAGAAGCCATATAGACAAAAGCTTTGCAAAAACCATGTATGGCTATAATAGAAGGTGAAAAGTTGCTGTGTCCCATATGGTATAAGCCTTTCAGCGATTTTCACTCTGGAAGATACGATAAAACCACTTCAAAAATATAAAAAAACCCAATTCTTCTCTCATGTGAAAAAAATTAGGTTTTTATAATTGGTAATTTAAGACAATTAAACTCTATGTTAATTAAAATTTTGCATTAAATAAATTTCAACTAGCCCCTTTTCCAAATAAAACAACTATTATAGTCTTCATTATAACCTTAACATCCAACCAAACCGACCAATTATCAATATACTCCAAATCAATCCTAACTACTTCTTCGAAATCTTGAATATCGCTTCTGCCACTAACCTGCCAAAGCCCTGTAATACCTGGCTTCAAAGCAAGTCTTCTCTTATGCCTTCCCTCATACTGCAAAAACTCATCTTCTGTAGGAGGCCTTGTCCCAACAAGGCTCATCTCACCTCGTAATACATTAAAAAACTGTGGAAATTCATCAATGCTAGTCTTCCTAATAAACTTCCCAACTTTGGTTATTCTTGGATCATCTGATATTTTAAACATTAATCCAGACATCTCATTTTTTTCCATCAGTTCTTTCTTTCTCTCCTCAGCATCCATGTACATAGATCTAAACTTATATATTTTAAATCTCCTACCATTTTTTCCTATTCTTGTTTGAGAAAAAACTAACGGTCCTGGTGACTCTATCCATATTACTGGTGCTAAAACAATTCCTAATAAAAATGTTAAACCAATCCCAACTAATGCACCAATTATATCAATAATTCGCTTAATCAACATTGAATCCCAGTTAAATAATTTAGTTGAAAAAGTTAACACATGATATCCCGCAAATTCATCAATCATTTTTTCTTTAATATTCCTTGAAAAACTAGTAATGCAGTAATTAACCGTTATCCCCATATTTTCAAATTCTAATATCATCTCATCAATTTGGTATAATTTTCTCTCAATTACATTTATTAATATTTCATCAACGGCCTCTTTGGCAATTACATCATACATATTATCACCGTTTGCAATTACTGGAAAACCATTTATTTCTCCTTTTTGCAACTCAGAATCTAATATAATTACTCCAGAAATCTGGTATCCTGCTTTTTTTTCGTCTTTTAATTTATTAGTTAAATCTAATGCTTGTTCCCTATCAGTAATTATAATTACTTTGGTAGTAAAATTACTTTTTTTATAGTAGAATTGTAGTAATATCTTAAAGTATTGCCTTATAATATAATTAACCACTATATTATAGAAAAAGAAACACGCAAAAAAACCTCGTGAATATAGATTCCCTTTTTGATATACGAATAAAATAGCTGTTATTAAAGAGGCAAATAAAATATTATTTCTAAATACAAATATAAATTCATCCAAAAATCCTCTTCTAAAAAACTTATTAAAATTACCAAATATATAATATATAAATATATACCCTAATATTAATACTATAAAAGCAAGACCATATAATGTTCCAAACCATTCAGAGTTTGTAAAACCATATCTTGTCCATGTGGCTAACAAAAAGGAAACTACAATGCATATTTCATCAATTATTAATAAAACAAACTTTGAGTAGTCCTTCTTTTTCCCACTCATATGGCAATTCCCTTAGTAGAAGGCTCTAATTTATCAGCCACTTCAACTGTATGTATTTTTCTTTTGGAATTATGATTGGCATCTAACAAGTTAATTCCCAACAGTTCATCAATATTATCCGCATTTTCAGATTTATCAATTTTCTTAAATTTTTCACTAATAAAAAATAAACCTGCCTGTTTTGCAAATAATATGCAAAACAATAAACTAATTACGGAGGTGACAGATACTATTGCAACAACATCCATCCTAAGCACATCAAAATCAATATTTTTACTTATGGATTCTGTATGAGAACTAATGCTTGACATTTCCTCATGATATATTTGTTTCGTAAAAAACTGCTCTTTCTCTGCCAATTTATCGCCTGTTACGCCCATCCTAAATGCTAATACCATAACAATTGCTGCAATTAATGTAATTAATAACTTTTTTATTTGCACTAATATCACTCCTTAAGTTTAAAAAGCATTAGTTCATAGTATCCTATTTCTTGTCTTCCCCATAGTTTCCATAATATTTACCATAATATTTTCCGTAGTATTTACCATAATATCTTCCATAATAGCCTTTTTTGCCCATAATAACTTTATTTAATATTGCTCCTAGAATTCTACAATTTGTTTTATCTAATTGAAGTTTTACATCTTGTGCAAATTTATAGCTTATATTATTATTTTGAATTACCAATATTGCTCCATCACATTTTGGTGCCATAACAGCACTGTCTATGACAGACCCTAGTGGTGGTGAGTCAATGATTATATAATCATATTTTTCTTTTAATTTCTCAAGCATTTTGTCAAATTTGTCATTTCCTAAAAGCTCTGCTGGATTTGGTGGAACTTTTCCTGAGAAAATTATGTCCATGTTAGGGATGTTTGTTTCGTGCATAACATCTTCTAATTTTTTTTGTCCTGATAAGTAATATGATAATCCTTCTATTTTATTGCCTTTTCCTACCTTATATCTACCAATTAAAACTGATTTTCTTAAATCAGCGTCTACTAGTACTACCTTTTTGCCATTTTCGGCAAGAGACCTTGAAAGATTAAAGCAAACTTTACTTTTCCCCTCATTCGGAGTACAACTGGTTACTAATATTACTTTTATTTCATCACCACAAAATTGTATGTTTGCTCTTAGTGTTTTGTAGGATTCATTGGAACGGTAGTCTAGTTTATCTACTTTCTCAAACTCTAGCTTATGCATGGGTATCTCCTATCTTTTCGACTTCTTGGTTTTCTTATTTTTACCTTTTACTAATTCCTCTCCTTCTTCTAAAGGAATTAGGGCTATGGTATTTATTCCTAAATATCTTTCAATATCTTCTGAGGATTTAATGCTATCATCCATAATAAATAACAAGCATATTATAAATACTGATATTATTAAACCTAAAATGCCACCTATTGCAGTGTTTTTTAAAATATTAGGGCTTGTTTGATTTTCTGCTACGTGACCTTCTTCAACAATGTTTGGTTCTTTCATATCCATTATTTCTGCTATACGACTTGCTGATACTTTTGCAATCTCATCAACAATTATTTTGGCCATGTATGCATCAGGATACTCAATTGATATTTCAAGAATACGAGTATCTTGTGGATTGCTAATTGTCATAATGCCTAACATTCCCTCATGGGTCATGTCTAAATTTAAGTTTGAAATAATTTTTTCTGTAACTGGCCTGCTTTTTACTAATACCATGTAGTCTTTTGTAAGTTGCGTACCTAATTGTAAATCACTTAGTGATAATGATGTTAATGATTGTGATTTATTTACAATATAAAGTTTAGTAGTTGAAGTATAGATTGGGGTTAAAAGTAATTTGCTTCCGACTCCGGCAATTGCTGCTGTAATTATTGTTGCTATAATGATAATCCACATCTTAGCCATCAATAGTCCAAATATTTCTCTTAAGTCAATTTCAATTTCATCCCTATTAGCTGTATTCATTTTGTTCTCCTAGCTTTCCTTTTAATTATTTGTAAATTAAGTGACTTTAAATGCATTTATTTTCTATTACCTTTAATGGATTTTCGTATAAAATATTATGTATTATTTTACTATTGACATTTTTCTTAAGGTTAACTATTATATCTTCCATTATAGGTTTTCTTTCTTTTATGTTATGTGTATCTGTAGCTATAAAATGTATTAGACCATTGGATATTAATTTTTTTAAATTGGCAGATTCTCTGTCTAAGATTCCTCCTTTTATGCTATTAATATTTACCTGCATATAACATCCTAGATTAATTAATTCAAGAATTTTGTCTTCTTTCTTCCAAAGAGTTCTGTATCTTTCAATATGGGCAATTACCGGACTATAGCCCTCTGTTATAAAGTCCCTCATCCCATTATACATCCTTTTATAGCTTTCATCCATGGAAAATTCTACCAACACGTATCTGCTGTTGTTTAACGTCAATGCTTTTTTTTGATTTACCATATCTAAACAGCCTTCGTCGTAATATATTTCATTCCCTAAATATATATTAAAATCTCTATCAATTTTCTTAGCATTTTCATTAACTTTTTTAAGTATTGCTTCTAATTGCTCTATAGATTGTTTCATTCCTATTTGATAATGGGGGGTGGCAATTATTTTTCTTATACCTTGGCTGTATGCTAACTTAAGCATATCAATTGATTCCTCCATTGTTTTTGCACCATCATCTACTCCAGGTAAAATATGGGCATGTATGTCAATGTATTCTGTTGTGGATTCCTGCATACTATTCCTCCCCTGTTATTTTACTCTTTAATGTTTTTGTTATAATAAAGTTTATTACACCAATAATTATTCCAATCGCTGCCATATAAAAGTTAACAATAGCACCCGCTTTAAAATATGAATCAATAAATTGTTCATAATAAACTTCTCTAATAGCTAATTCCTTATAATCTGTAAAATTATAAAAGGATATTCCTATAAATATCAGTATTAACGCACTGCCTAAAATGCTAAAAGATATATATCTAAACCCTTTATGAACATATCTTTGCATCTTTATTAACAAAAAACTTAGACCCAATATTATTGGTATTGAAGCAAATATTATAATCTTTGAGTATTTATTAAGTTCTATTTTATACTTTACTAGTTGTTCAACAAATTCCATTGCAATGCTTTTATCATATATTTTCTGAATTTCATATGCTGCATCTTGTATAAAATTCTTATATTCATCTGTAAGTATTAATTCGGTAGAATTTATATAATTTTCAAAACTGTCATTAATTTTTTTAGCTATATCACTTGTAACATCTGGCTCTTGGGAGCCATCTTTTTGTTCTAAAATATTTTTTATATACTTTTGCTGTGTCATATAAAAGCTATTTAATTCTACTTCATTTTCAACACAACTAATTGGAATTTTACTATCTTTCAATATTAATTCTGTGCCTCTTATAAATTCCTCATAACTATTTTTATGATAATTTGTCTCATTTATTTTTTCTAATATTAAGTTGCTGTTAAAAAAACCTAAATAGAATGCACTGATTTGTAGAATTGATAATATAAAAAGGGATAAGAAAAAAGATAGAATATAACAACATATTTTATGTATTATTTTATTTACACTCATTGCCAAACTCCTATTAATTTTATTTCTTATTCCTGCTACAATAAATTATATAACGCTCATTGCTTTCATTTTTAATATGTTCAAATGGATAGCAGGTATATAATATTAAAATTTCTTCATCACTGCTATAATCATACATACTTTCTTCTGCAATATTTACTATTTTTGTTTCATATGCACAATAAGAAAAACTTCCATAATTAGTGGTAATTATTACTTCATCACCGATTTTAATGTTTTGTAAAGGTTCGAAATATGTAATATTATGACCACCAATTAGAATAATCCCTTTCTTTCCAGGAATTACCTCATTATCATATTGTCCTGCACCTAATGTTAATATTTTGTCGTCATCACCGTAGTATAGGTCTACATCTAAATTAGCATGTTGGCTTACAATATTCCCATATCGTTCACCATAAGCAGGTATTTTGATCTCGCCCAGTTCAAAAATACTCTTTTGCATTGACCATTCTTCTATTAATTGACTTGATGAAATAACATCTGGTGCTCCATTTGCAATTAGCTGTGTAACCTTTGCCTCTATTACAGTAACCATTGATTTCATTGGAAATATCACTATTATTGCTGTAATTGTTAAAAAGCTAATTGGAAATAGCATATATTGAATTATTACTTTAAGCTTTCTCATTATTATTTTGGGCGATAAAACATAATTTAAATGATGCTAATACAGTTATTAATAATACTATAAAAAGTATAATCGCTATATTCATAGTACTCTGGATTGAGAATCCCGTGTCTTTAATTGCTTCTTGAATGTTAAAATTACTCACTGTTATTTCTTTTTCACCTGATTTTTCATCTACATACTTTTCACTATTAGACTCCGTTTTATCTGATGTTTCAGTTTTACTTGAGTTTGTTGTAATTTCATTGTCATTGGATTTAGTATTTTCTGCATTGTTTTTAGTTGTTTGTTCCGATTTTTCTTCAGAACTTTGAGTTAAGTCTTCTTTACCTTCACTGGCTGAATTGGTATTGTCGATATTCTCTTCGTTAATTAATATCATATATCCATCAGATATTCCTGTTTGTAAATTGTTTTCAATCTCTGCTATTGCCTTATTGGCTTGTTCACTTGTTAAATCCACATCATCATTCATTAAATATGATTTAAGTTCAGCTATATAACTTGAATCGACTTTATATTTTTTACCTTCATATTCATAAATTCCTGATGCTGCCCCAATTACGCTTTGTTCATTGGCATTAATATCACCTGCATGAACATAAATAATGGGAATCATATTAAAAACAATAAATATGGCAAAACACATGATAATCTTGTATGATGCACCTTTTTTCATTTTTAAACTATCCCCCATTCAAATATTGAACAGTTTAAATCTGCTTAATAGCAGACTTAAACTGTCCTGATTTTAGTATAAGATTAGTATGTTACAACAAATGTAACTAATTGAGAAACATCCTCATTTGTGTCACTTGACGCAATTGTAAGTGTATTTCCTGATTTTGATAATGTGTATGTTACTGAACTTCCTGATTTTGTGATAGTAACAGTTGAATCTGCTTTATTAACTGTAACTGAATATGTTTTTCCATCAAATGTAACAGTTTTAGTTGCACCATTGCCACTTATTACCATGTTTTTTCCAGTTGTTACTTCTTTAGTAAAGCTACTTACACTGCTCCAAAGATCAACATTAATGCTTTCAGCACTTAATAAGCTTGCTACATAAGTTATAGTTGAATTGTTAATAGCATAAGATGTTTGATTATTGCTCTTATCTGTAACTTTTACAACCGCACTCTTTAAGTTTGAGAATGCTACAGGAAGTGTATATGTTGAAGTAGAACCTGAAGTACCTGTAACAGTTTTTGTTGTAGTAGTTGAACCACCTGAGTTTGAACCAGAATTGTTATTATTTGTATCTTCAGGAGTCTTTGGTTGTTCAGTTTCTCCAGCTTTAACTGTTATAGTTGAAGTACTTCCTTCAACATGAATAACTAAATCTTTAGCTGTATCATTTGTTACATTTAATTTTACTGAAGTATCAGCAACAGTAATGTTAGAAGCTTCTGCACCTTTTTCTAATATTAAAGTCATGTTTGTATCTGCTTTTAATTCAACTGGAACTGAAGTTTCTAATTCTGTGCCAGCAGCATTTTTACTAACTTCGATTGGAAGGTTCTTAGTTTCTCCAGTAACAACCATTTTAGTTTTTCCATCTACTAATACATTTTCCATCTTACCATCTGCTTTAAGAGCAACATAAGCATTATCAGTATGTAAAGTAACTGATTTTAATGTACTGTTTTTATCTGCGTTTAATTTAATGTTAGCATTCTTTCCAGTAACATCCATTTTAGAAACTGTTCCGCTAAAATCAAATTTAGCTTGCATATTTGCTGAATTAACCTTTAAGTCAGCAACAGATGCACCTTTTGCAACTTTAAAGCTGAAAACTCTGTCTGTAATGCTGAATTTATTATTTTTAGCATTTTCAGTCCATGTTCCATTTTTAACATCTTTAATTGTTACACTCTTAAATACTGCATTGTTTGTAACATCTGAAAGAGGAGCATTAACTACTAAAGTTTTTGTGCTGTATGTACCTGCTTTGATTGTGTATTTTCCAAAAGTGTCAGCATTTTTAATAGTTATTGTTTTTACGTTGCTTGCAGCTAGCATTTTGTCAAGCTTTGCTTGTGCTGAGGTTGTACCGTTTTTATCTACAACAAGATATTTGATTGCTTTTGATTTACCATTAGCTGTTTTCGCAGTAACTGTAACTTCACCTGCTTTTACTGGTGTTAAGTTTCCGTTGGCATCAACTGTTGCAATTTTTTTATTGCTTGATGTATAAGTTACTTTGCTTTTTGCGTTTGTTGGAGATAATGTGTAGCTTAGTTTGTACTTAGTTCCTAATACAAGAACTGTAGTTTTTTCCTTTGTGCTAAAATTAACAGATTTTACTGCAACAGCTGCTTGAGATGTAACTGGCATTAACATAGTGAATGCTAATACAAATGCAAATAAAAGGGTTGAAATTTTAGTGAATTTCTTGTTCATTTTCATGATGTGTCTTCCTCCTATTAAATTATTGTTTGTTTTTACTAATTTTAGAATATAGTTTCTAAAAATTAATAGTATCCTCTAAAGTATAACATATGAGTTTTGAGATATCAAGTATAAATAATTACTAAATATTATTTTAATTTTCAAGAAATCATAACCCTTATTTTTTCCATACCACCTTGTTTATTATTCCCGTATAACTTTGAATTATCTTTACTACTTTAGTACTTACATTCTCATCTACATAATTATATACATCTACGCCAAAATCTCCATTCATCTGCATCTTTACCGCAACATCAACAGCTTGCAATACCTGTTCGGTTGTAATGCATCCAATAATAAAGTTTCCTTTATCTATAGCTTCTGGTCTCTCAGTAGATGTGCGTATACATACTGCCGGAAAAGGCATATCTTTTGAATTAAAATACGAAGACTCTTCTGGTAATGTGCCACTGTCTGATACTACACAATATGAATTTATCTGCAAATTGTTATAATCAGAAAAGCTAAATGGAGCTAAACTTCTTACAAGTGGATTAAATACAAAGTTACGTTGCTCTATAATATTTTTACTTCTAGGATGTGTACTATAAATAATTGGCATATTATATGTTTCTGCCATTTGATTTATGGCATTCATTAAAGCAAGAAAGTTTTCTTCATTGTCAATGTTTTCTTCTCTATGAGCTGAAAGTAAAATATATTTATTTTTCTCAAGGCCTAAAGTGTTCAATATCGTACTATTCTTTATTTTGTCTATGTTTTTTGACAATACTTCTGCCATTGGAGAACCTGTTACATAAGTACGCTCTTTAGCAGTTCCTTCGTAATTAAGATACCGCCTGGCATGCTCACTATAGCATAGGTTTACATCGGATATATGATCAACAATCCTACGGTTAGTTTCCTCTGGGAGATTTTCATCAAAACAGCGATTACCCGCTTCCATGTGGAAAATTGGGATTTTAAGTCTCTTTGCTGGAATTGCAGATAATGCTGAATTAGTATCTCCTAAAACTAATAATGCATCTGGCTTTTGTTCTAACATAATCTTATAACTTTTAGAAATAATATTTCCTATTGTTTCTCCTAAGTCCTCTCCAACAGCATCTAAGTAAAAATCCGGCTGACGTAATCCTAAATCCTCAAAAAAAATCTGATTTAATGTATAATCCCAATTTTGCCCTGTATGCACCAGTATTTGCTCAAAGTAATTATCACATTTTTTAATAACTTCAGACAGCCTTATTATTTCTGGCCTTGTTCCTATTATTGTCATTAACTTTAATGGTTTCATTCTTCCAACTCCACTTTCTCAAAATAAGTATCTGGTTTTTCTTTATCAAAACACTCATTACACCACATAAAAGTAACCAAATCGGTATCTCCTTTGTTGATTATATTATGGGTAAATCCAGTAGGAATATCAACAACTTCAATGTTATCCCCTGAAACATTGTATTCAATAATCTCATTTGTTCCAATTTTCCTGAATCTGATTATACCTTGTCCACTAACAACTACAAATTTTTCATTCTTTGTATGATGCCAATGATTTCCCTTAGTTATACCTGGTTTTGAAATATTTACAGAAAATTGCCCTCTTTCAGATGATTTTAATATTTCGGTAAAACTTCCCCTTTCATCTGCATTCATTTTTAAAGGATAAGAAAATTTATCAGTTGGTAAAAAACTTAAATATGTGCTGTATAATTTCTTTGAAAAACTTTCTTTTGTTACATCTGGAATATATAAATTATCTCTGCTTTCTTTAAAAGAATATAATAAATTTACTATCTCTCCCAATGTAACTTCATAGGATACTGGTACAAAACAATAACCATCTTTATCCATACTTGGTTGTCCTTTTAAAGCGGAAATAAGTTCTTCCATCACATCATCAATGTAGACCAGTTTTAATTTTGTATTTTCATCATTAACCTGTATAGGTATATCATGAGATATATTATTGCAAAATGTTGCTATTGCACTATTATAATTTGGCTTGCTCCATTTACCAAATACATTGGGAAAACGATAGACGTATATTTTTGCACCAGATTCTTTTCCATATTCAAAAAATAAATTTTCTCCCATTTTTTTACTATTTCCATATGGATTATTAATTAAAGCCTGCGTTGATGATGAATTCATTATAGGACAAGTGTTATTATATTTTTTTAAATATTTTAACAGGTTAGAAACAAACCCAAAGTTGCCTTCCAAAAATTCCTTTTCATCTTTTGGTCTGTTTACCCCTGCCAAATTAAATATAAACTCACAGTCCTTACAATATTCTTCCAGTAATTCTTCCTTTGTATCAATATCATATTCATAAATATCTGAATAATTTAGATTCTTAAGTTCTGCCAGAAGATTTTTACCAATAAATCCTTTTGCTCCTGTAATCAATATTTTCATAATCAGCAACTCTCCCACATATTAATTTCGTTACGAATATATTGTAAGCTTAAAAGTTTTTCTTTTACTTCTTCTACTGTCAGCAGTTGAGTATTATTTGAATTAAATTCAGTAAGTTTAGTTCTGTTTGTATCTCCTTGATCAAAATACTTATCATAATTTAAATCTCTTTTATCCGCCGGTACCTGATAAAATTCTCCCCTGTCAATGGCATTAGCACATTCTTCATTGGTAAGGAGTGTTTCATACATCTTCTCACCATGTCTTATACCTATTATTTTTATTTCATTATCCGCATGGAATAACTCTTTAACGGCTTTTGCAAGAACTTCAATAGTACACGCTGGTGCTTTTTGAACCATAATATCACCACTTGATGCATTTTCAAATGCAAACAGCACTAATTCTACAGCTTCTTCAAGACTCATAATAAATCTGGTCATAGAAGATTCTGTTATTGTTAAAGGTTTTCCTGATTTTATTTGCTCTATAAACAATGGTATGACTGAGCCTCTTGAACACATTACGTTACCATACCTAGTACAGCAAATAGTTGTTCTTTTTGGATCTACAGTTCTGGATTTTGCTACAACTACCTTTTCCATCATTGCTTTTGAAGTTCCCATTGCATTAACTGGATACGCTGCCTTATCTGTAGATAAACATATAACTTTTTTAACCCCTTCTTCTATGGCTACGGATAAAACATTATCTGTTCCTATTACATTTGTTTTTACTGCTTCTAATGGGAAAAATTCACAACTGGGCACTTGTTTAAGTGCTGCTGCATGAAAAATATAATCTACTCCATAAATTGCGGCTCTGATGCTTTCTTTATCTCTGACATCACCTATATAGAATTTAATTTTTTCATTATTATATTTGTGTCTCATATCATCTTGTTTTTTTTCATCACGAGAAAAAATTCGGATCTCTTTAATATTTGTATCTAAGAAACGGTTAAGTACCGCATTACCAAAAGACCCCGTACCACCTGTTATTAATAAGATTCTATCTTTAAACATCTGCTCTCCTCCACAATATAATATTTTGTTATTTATTCTAACAACTAATACAACATAATATTTAATTATATTGCTAATTAGCAATATAACTAGTTATCACTTCACAAATTTTATCAACTTCTTCATCTTTTAAATAAGGATGCATTGGTAATGATAAAACCTTATTACACAAATCTATTGTTTGAGACTCTTCGCACACCTTTACAGTTGCAAAAGCTTCTTGTTCTCTCATTGGTTTTTGATAATAAATCATACTTGGAATTCCATTATCTTTCAATATTTCTTGTAAATCATTACGTTGCTCGGAATTCTTTAATTGAATTGTATACTGTGCCCAACTTGAATAATATCCTTCTTTCACAACGGGAATTTTTACACAATCCTTCAACAATACAGAATATCTTTCAGCAATTCTATTGACTGCTTCTAATTCATATTCTTTAAACGCCTTAAATTTAGGTATTAAAATAGCAGCTTGTATTGTATCTAATCTAGAATTCATCCCAATTCTTATATTATCATATTTACTTTCACCTTTTCCATGCACAGCTAAAGATCGTAATAGCCTTGCAGTTTCTTCATTATTTGTAAAAATAGCTCCGCCATCGCCATAACACCCCAACGGTTTTGCCGGAAAAAAAGATGTGGTTGAAACATCACCAAAGCTACATGCTTTTTGTTTTCCTATGCTTCCACCAAATCCTTGTGCCGCATCCTCTAAAACTAATAAATTAAACCTATCAGCAATCTCTTTAATTCTAGAATACTCCGCAGGCTGACCAAATAAATCTACTGCTATTATTGCTTTTGGATTTAACTTTCCTTCTTTAATAACTTTTTCAACAGCCATTTCAAGTTTTTCAATTGATATATTGAATGTATCTTCGTATACATCCACAAAAACAGGAGTTGCACCTGTGTAAGAAACAACCTCACCAGATGAAAAAAATGTAAAATCAGGTACAAAAATCGCATCCCCTTCTTTTACATTCCAAGCCATTAATACAAGTGACAATGCATCTGTTCCATTTGCACAGGAAATACAATGTTCTACTCCAACATACTTTGCCAATTCTTCCTCTAGTTCTTGTACTTGTTTTCCGCTAATGAAATTAGCCTCTGTTATTACTTCAAATATTGCATTATCTATATCTGGTTTTAATGCTTTATATTGCATATTCAAATCTCTAAACTGCATCACTTATCCCCCAATTTCATTTTTTAGTTCTCTTATCTTTTTAGCAGGTACTCCGGCATAAATGCAATAAGGTTCAACATCCTTTGTCACAACACTTCCTGCACCAATAATTGAGCACTTACCAACTCTTACTCCAGATAATATTACTGCATTTGCTCCTATCCATACTTCATCTTCTACCCTAATTGTTTCATCTTTAATTAAGTAATTCTTTACATATGGTATTTTAGGTAACTCTACTCCATTGTTTGGTGATGAATCCACAACAAAGGTCACATATGGTGCAATTGATACATTTTTGCCTATCAATACTTTCCCTTTTTTGCCTCTAGTAGCTATCATACCAATATTTGAATATGTCCCTTCACCCATTACAACACCCAAATGCTTCCAATATATCTTTCTTACTTTTGCATTAGGATAGTAATATGCAATCCATTTAATCCAAGGTTCTGGCATTACATTATGATATCTTATTATAAAATTAGTAATTTTTTTTTCACAATTTTTAAGTATATTTTTCATTTCTGCATACCTCTATCCTATATTTATTAAGTATTTTCTTTCATTAATCTTACTATAGATTCTTCTGCTTCTTTCCTTATAATATCTGGATTAAATATTTTTCGGATTCTAAAGTATGGTTTAGGACTACCTCCAAATTCACGAAAAGATTTTGATATTCTCTTTATAACTGAACCCTCAAAATCATATTTCAACCGCTTTGAATTTGAGATCTTAATTCCATGCCATATTAACGCATCATAGGTATCATAATTTTGATATTCAGGTATGCTACCTCCTAATAATTGATACATAGACTCTTGATCCCATACTAAAAACAATACACTCATAATAGAATTTTCTTCATTACATGCTCCAAGTATAATACAATTTTCATGACATTTACATGCATAGTATAATCTTTGCCATAAGTCTATTGAAAAAGGGCAATTAAGTCCCTGCTTTTTAAATATTTTTTCATGCTCAATATAGAATTCATCTTCTCCAATTTCTTTAATTAAATGGATATTTTTATTTCCTTTTCGTATTTTATTTCTATATTTTGAAGAAATATCATTCCATGTTTGTTCTAAATTTGAAGTATCCTCAATAACATAAGTATATCTTGTCATTTCAGTAAATTGATTCCAATAAAAAGGTAACCAATTTTTAAAATTATAGTGAAACTGTTGCTCATAAACATCAACATTTAAATAGTTAATAAATTCACATGCTTTATTAATTACTTTTTCTTCAAATGCTTGTTTTGATATATCTCTCATGCCATCAGAATAATTAAAAATAATTCCGTTATTTTGAGTTAATGCAGCTTTAGTAATATAAGTGTAATCACCTCTTTTTTCAATAAAATATGGCATTGATGCTAAAATTGCATTATTTTCCTCATATAGCCATACATCCCAATTTTCTTCTCCGCAAATAGCATCCATCCACCAAATTTTAGAATAAATAGGAACATATACACTTTTACAAAATTCGTTATATTTCTCTTTATTACTACTGTTCATCCATTTCTCCTATTTTAATTTTACCGGCTTTATAACCTTATTATTCAAATTCTCCCATCATTTCTACAGAAGAAAATCTCTCTAAAGGCATCTTAACAGGTTCACCTGTTTTTTGGCTTTTATATATAGCTAATACAAGCTCTAGTGCATTTCTACCTGCAACTGCATCTACATATGGAGTCCTATTATTATTTATAGCATCTATTATATCAGCATATAGACTAGTATGTCCATTTCCATATACATTGCTTACAGTTTCTTCTAATCCTATTTTGCTTCTATCTTCATTCATTTCATCAGAAAATTTCCAAACATCAATTGAATTAGCAGATGTGCCTCCTAATTTAACTGTACCTCTTTCTCCAAATAAATACAAAGTTTCTTCTAGATTTTGGGAATAAGTATTAGTTGTTCCTTCTATAGTTGCAATAGCCCCATTTTTAAATTTTACAACTGCCATTCCTACATCTTCAGCTTCTAAGTAATCATGAAATTGTCTTCTAGTTTGGCCATATACTTCTAAAATCTCATCACCCATCATCCATCGAAGTAAATCAATTCCATGAATGCATTGATTCATTAGAGCTCCTCCGTCAGAAGCCCATTTTCCTCTCCATGGTGCTTGCATATAGTATTCTTTATTTCTATTCCACCTTATGTGAACTGATCCATGGGACAATTTTCCAAAGCGTTCTGCTTCTAATGATTTTCGCATTTCTTGCACAGCAATATTAAAACGATTTTGATGACAAGCCGATACTTTCACACCCTTAATATTAGAAAGTTCAATAATCTTGTCCGCATCTTGGATGCTCATAGCTATAGGTTTTTCAATAATACAATGAATGCCTTGCTCAATACAATACAATGCTATTTCGGCATGAATACCACTATCTGTTGCTATTGCTACTAATTCAATGTCATTTTCTTGTATCATTTTTTTGTAATCAGCATAATGTTTAATTAAACATTTATTCATTATATTATGCTTGTCCAACAATATATCAATGTTTTCCATAACAATATCACACATTGCTACAAATTCCAATTTATTTTCTATTGCTGCTTTCACATGGTTAGTAGCAATCCTTCCACAACCAATTAATGCATATTTCATTTTCTTGCCCCCTGGTATAGTATCTAAATTTTCAAATTATAAAACTTCTATATTACTTCTATTTTGTATATGCTTCATTGCATTTTTTGTATCAAAAATCATAACTGCATTTTCTTGTATCATGGAATAATCTACATTTGTATGAGCTGTTGTAACCATAACTAAATCGAATGAAGATACTATTTCTGATGTGATATTATTAAGACCTTTTACGATTTTACCTTTTCTTTTGATTTCAGGAATCCAAGGATCATAGAAATCTACTTTTGCTCCAAATCCCTCCAATAAATCCAAAACCCTTAATGCAGGACTTTCTCTATAATCATCAATGTCTTGTTTATATGCTACTCCAAGCAATAAAATTTTTGAACTATTTAATGATTTTTGAAATCTATTTAATATTTTACTTGCACGTTCTATACAATACTCTGGCATTTTATCGTTAATCATCATAGAGCTTTCAATCATTGAAGTATGAAATCCATATTCCCTTGCTTTCCAAGATAAATAATATGGATCTAATGGAATACAGTGGCCTCCCAACCCTGGTCCTGGATAAAAAGCTTGAAATCCATATGGTTTAGATTTAGCTGCTTCAATTACTTCCCACATACTAATTCCCATTTTATTGCACAACATAGTCAACTCATTTACAAGTCCAATATTAATATTTCTATATGTGTTTTCAAGTATTTTTTCCATTTCCGCAACAGCAGGAGATGAAACTTCAAATACGTCTCCTTCTAATACTGCTCTGTACATTGCTGCAATAACTTCTGTAGCGTCTTGACCTATTGCACCAACAACCTTAGGAGTATTTTTTGTTTTGAATATTAAATTTCCTGGGTCAACTCTCTCAGGAGAAAATCCCAAATAAAAATCCTCACCACATTTCAAGCCTGAACCTTTCTCTAAAATTGGCTTAATAAGTTCTTCCGTTGTTCCAGGGTACGTTGTGGATTCTAAAACTACCATTGTGTTCTTCTTTAAATACTTAGCTATCTCTTCTGTAGAAGATTTTACATAACTAATGTCTGGTTGCTGATGTGGATCTAAAGGAGTTGGAACACAGATCGCTATAAAATCTACATCTTTTATAAAGCTAAAATCCTCAGTTGCTGATAACATTTGTGAGTTAACGAGTTTTTCCAAATCACTATCAACAACATCTCCAATATAATTATGTCCTTTATTTACCATAGATACTTTTTCCTTTTGAATGTCAAATCCTATAGTTTTAAATCCAGCTTTTGCTTTTTCTACTGCTAATGGCAAACCTACATAACCTAAACCTACAACTCCAACAATTATTTCTCTTTTGTTTATTTTTTCTAATATTATTTCTTTCACTTAGTTTTCTCCTTTCCAAATTCCGTGAATATTTCAATATATAGTTTTGCAATATTAAATTTTAACATGATGCAAATTATAATCTTAAATTTATTCAATATCAAATATAAGATATAGTATGCATCATGTTTTACTCATTTTAATCCACATAAGTAATTAAATCAAGAAATATCATTTATTCTTCCAAAATCATATTTTCTTTTTTTCCGCTTCTTATTACTTTAATAGCTAAAATATAGATTATTATCCAAATCATAAATGGCTCAACATACAAATCAATACTAAGCATCATTCTAACTGCTTGTGTTATTCCAATAATTAATATTGACAAATCGCAAATCCTGTCCTTGCTAACTTTCACTAAATATATAACTAAATATAATATAAAAAACAAAAATATAATTGTTATAGGATATCCCAAATCTGATAGTGATTCTAGAATCAAATTGTGAGGATATGTTCCATATTTTTGTTGAAAACCTAAAGGTCCCATCCCAATTAATGGATTATTATTTGCTTCCTTAATAGCAAGTTTATACAAATATATTCTTGCCATACTTCCATTTGTAATACTATAAATTATTTCTTCTTGGCTAATATTTTCTTCTGGCTGGGTCACGACAGTAATTTCGGTTACTGATTCGGTTTGAACTTCTGTTTGAGTTTCTGTTTGTGCTTCTGTTTGAGTTTCTGTTAGAACTTCTGTTTGTGCTTCTGTTTGAATTTCTGTCTGATCTTCTATTTGAATTTCTGTTTGAATTTTAGTTATCGTATCCTTAATTGCTTGTCCATTATTTGCCTCATCGTACATTCTATCAATCATTTGATCAGAACCGTCTGACTTTATAGCAGTATTCAATCCTCCATGGAATATTTCATTTATAAATGCTTTAGTCCTTCCTCCCTCTTGAAATGCAAATACAATTATACTTACTATCATTACAGCCAAGACCGTAGAAATTACATTCTTATTTCTATATTTTTTATTTAACGACATCAACAGGATACAGATTGCCCAAACTCCAAGTGCAATAAAGCAACCCCTTGAGCCACTTAATACTATTACAACTGTTGAAATCAAAATATTGGCGATATTAATTATCCTATTTTTCTTAAAATGTACTTCATTAGAAAGTTTTGTATCGTTTATCATATCAGCCATATTAAAGATTACAATAATAATTGCTGCATATGCAATCTCTAAATAGGTCATTCCGCCAATTATGGAAGAAACTATACCAACATGCATATTCCTAATAAACATAACAATGCTTAATAAAAAAAATGGAATAAACAAAACTCCTATCCATTTAAAATTTCTAAAAAATACTTTTACCTTATCTTCAATAATAATACATAAAGCAACTCCATACATTGGAGTACAATAAAGAATAAACAAAACCATTTCTTTTATTGCATAACTTTGGAATTGTGTGTGAAATATTGCAATTAATATTAAGATAAAATTAGCTAATATTGGCATTCCAATCAATAAAAACTTTTTCTTTTCATGTTTATTCCTTTTAAAAATTATTCCTATTTTAATTTGCATTAACAAAAAAATCACTAAAAGGAATCCCCATGAAATAATCTTCCTAGCCGTTTCATTTACATTTCCAGATAAATAAAATGATAATACATTGGCAAAAACACTGCTCACAAAGTAAATTGGAATTATTCTATCTACTATTCTTTCTATAACTTTTTCTATTTTAGACCACATTCTACACAGTCACCTTCCTAATTCTTTTTATTCCAAAATGCCTTATAATCATTAATATTATTGTTTAACTAAATAACAAAAATGAAAAATGCTACCATTTCTTCTCCTACAATAATAATTCAATAATATTTCAATGTTTCTATACTGTCATTTTAAAATATTTACCTATACTGCCTTTTTTCCATACCAACAATTTGTGCAATTTTTATTGCAGCACCAATAAGACCAGCACTATTTTTATAGTCTTTATAGTTCTTGTTCTCTCCATTCATCAAACGTATAAACTCATCTTTTGATATTCCCAATTTATTAGCAATAAACTCCATATCTTCCATAGCCAGTTTTTCATCATAAGGAGGTTTCTTCAATATTTCCAGAGCGTCTTCCCTATTTAACTGTCCAGTCAAAATTAGGCTAGAAAAATGAGCTCTTCTTTTATCATAACCAAATTTTTTAACTAACCAATATCCTTCATAAAATCTAGTAAAAATACATTCAAAATGTTTATTTTCATATGGTTCCCATCCGAATTCTTTCTTCAGTGTCGCAATTGCGTCATCTTTCTTATATGGTATCAAATCTAATGGTTTTACTACTTTCATTCCTTTAAAATAGCGATAATATAAACGGTATTTAAACATACTACATAAAGGCAAATTTTTTAACGGTATTGTTCCATATTTTTTGTGAATATCCTTTATCATTTTTAAATCATTATTATAAACCCACTCATTGGGCTCTCTTACACATTCCGTAGAATTATTTCCACCAGTTAATACATACTTAATCCCATGTTTTGCTGCATAATTATACAAAGAGGCAAAAATTACATGATCTTGAGGCAAGTCCTGATAAGGAACTTGAGCTTTAAAAAATGCCAATTGTAAATCTTTCATTTCATCCCAATCAGCCACTTGTGTATACAATGATTTTCCCAAACCTTTTATAATTTTTTCAACATTTTTTACAGCTACATCAAGATTCCATCCAGTATCGCAAGAAAATAATAGAGGCCTTAGTCCCAATTTCTTTACAGCATAATATGCTAAGTATGAACTATCAACTCCACCACTTAGACCAATAATACAATCATATTTTTTATTTCTACCCTCTTTTTTAATCTGTCTTACCTGTTTCTTTAATTCCATATGACCTATCTCATCAGGATGCCAGTTAGGTAATATATTCTCGTAATAATTATGACAATGATCACATACTCCCTTATCATTAAAATTAATCACAGAATCGGATGTATCCATAACACAATTTGTACATACTTGATATTTTCTCTTTCCCATATTATTAAAAACCTAAATTAGGTTTCCTCCTTTTCATTAAAATAACTTTCCAATTCATCCATTAATTTTTTCTTATTAAAAAACTCATTAAAGTAGCTTACTGCATTTTCTCTCATACTATTAATTTCATCTAAACTCATCTGAGTCATTTTAATAATACAATCACAAATCTGGTTTGAATCTCCTAGTTTACATACTACGCCAGCTTTTGCTTCTTCAATAATTCTCTTAGTTTCTCCTGATGCTGATGCTAATATAGGAATTCCGCAAGCCATATATGACTGTAGTTTTGCAGGAATTGTCTTTTCAAATAATGGGTTATCTGCAAATGAAAGAAACGCAACCTGACAATGGGCTAAATATTGAGGTATTTCTTCTGGCAATTTAGTTCCAAAAAATTTAAACATGTCCGTTACTTTCATCTTTTGAATGTTCTGTTCCAATTCTTTTCGATAACGCCCATCGCCAATAATACAAAAACGGCATTTTATATTCTTTTCCTTTAATAATAAAGCGACGTTTGGAAGTATATCAAGTCCTTGAGCATATCCTATATTTCCAGTAAATACAATCTTAAATGTTTCGTCATCCTTCATATCCTTTAATGGTACTACTGGAACAACCCTATAAAATTCCTCTGCATACTGAGGCCAATATATCAGCTTTTTTTTATCCAACTTCCTCTTTCCAATTTGCTTTATAAAGCTAGGCGAAGTAGCAAGTATTTTTGTACAATTATTATATATATAATCAACCATAAGGTTAATCCCACCAATAATCGTCTTATTTTGAATACCTGTTACAATTTCTACATTTTCAGGCCATAAATCTTGCACATAGATATGACATGGTATTTTTCTTTTCTTTGCATACCAAACTCCAACTAATGCTTGAGTCATTGGAGATACTTCAAAAATGAAAACCTTATCTGCCTTAATTTGGGTAAACATTTTCCAAACAAATCCAGAAAGCACAAAAGAAAAATAATTTAGTATCATCATAATAGATCCATTTCCTCTTGGTATTATTGGTAATCTAATAATGTGAATTCCTTTATATTCTTCATTTCTTCGCTTTCTCAACCCATATCCTTTATAAAACTTTCCTTGGGGATAGTTTGGAATTCCTGTAACAACGGTAACCTCAAAACCACGATTAACCAGCTCCTTACAAATATCATTGATCCTAAACTGTTCTGGATAAAAGTATTGAGAAATTACCAAAATGTGTTTTTTCATTTATTCTCCTCAGTTTCCTTTATTGATTCATGAAAATTTCTGATGTTATAACTTTCCTTATATAAACTCATTTGTTTTTCATATACAAGGTTACCAAACGCTTTATTAATTAGTCCACCAATTTTTCCTGGTGTATGACCTAATAATCTTATTGGCAAATTTAAACATCTTACCATCAAAATTTTTTTACCATGTGCTTTAGCAATACATTGCACCATCTCATATGTTTTCACATACTCCTCATTTTGCGGATAGAAAACTCCTTGCTCTTCATTTATTATCATCATTTTAACAAAAGTACATAAGTTGTCAATATGGAGCATACTTCTTTCATTATTTATTTTAGGAAATATCGGTAACCTTCTGGCAAATTTAGACAACATAGGATAATTACCTTTGGAGCCTTTTCCATAAATCATAGGGGGTCTTAAAATAACAATTTTAAAGTTCTCATCACTTAATTTTTGTAATCCTAATTCTGCCTTTAACTTGCTATCTCCATAAAAATTACTTGGTGATGTTTTAGTATCTTTTGTAATAACTCTATTTTTTCCTACACCCGTACTTTCTCCATAAACAATAATACTACTCATGTAAATAAATTGTTTTACACCATCTTTTTTTGCTTTTTTTGCTGTCTCTATTGCCAAATTACAATTTACCTTATAGTACTTTGACTGTTGTTCTTTTGAAATAGGTCCAACATCGGCATGTGCAATCCCTGCGACATGAAAGATCGAATCATATTTAGAAAAATCTTCTTTTTTCCAGTTATTGTCCATCATATCAATTGTATGAATTAATATTGGAAAATGATTTTCCTTAACCATCTTTTCAAAAGACGTTCCGATATAGCTATTTGCACCCGTTATCAGTATTTTTTTCATATCACACCTCCTTGCAAAATGCCAATTTAATAGAAAATATTTAATATAACTGCATGATACTAAACATTTTTTTATCTTTTACCTTCTTTAACTCCATCACTCATAACAACACTAATTATAGTTCTCATAAAGCATTTAAAATCAAACCAAAATCCAATATTATGTACATATTCCCCATCAAGTCTAGCTTTCTCCTCAATAGGTAACTCATCTCTTCCATTAATCTGAGCCCATCCTGTAAGTCCAGGTCTAACATTATTTGCTCCGTATTTTTCTCTTTCATCAATTAAATCAAACTGATTCCACAAAGCTGGCCTTGGACCAATTATGCTCATATCACCTGCTAATATGTTAAGCAATTGAGGTAACTCATCTAAGCTAGTTTTTCTTAAAAATCTACCGATTCTAGTAATATAGTTTTCCGGATTTTCAAGCATATGTGTTGGACAATCTTTTGGAGTATCTATTCTCATTGTTCGAAATTTAAGTATATAAAAATGGGTCTTATAAATACCTACACGCTTTTGCTTAAATAAAACTGGACCAGATGAATCGAGCTTTATTAAAATAATTAAAGCTAATAATAAAGGCCAAAATAAAAATAAGCTAATTAAAACTAAAACCAAATCAATAATTCTCTTAATCTTTTTTACATACATATTATTCACTCCATAACATATTATATTCTTTGCATTCTTAAATCGATTAATAAATATAATTTCCTAAATTAGCAATTTTCTTTTATTAAATTTTATTCACCTTTTACTTGTATATTAAGCACACCTTTAAATCCAATAATTAATAATAGTATAACCCTTAAAACATTTACAAATGTTACTGCCACACAAAATCCCATCATTCCTTCCAGTTCTAAGAAAATAATGCCTAATCCAAAATAAAATATTGCATATAATAATTGTATAATTAATTGCCACTTTATATTCGCATATTTCATAACAGATGGTGACAATATATTAGATAATACACCCACAAGTGCTGCAACATTAGCAATAATTATGTAACTCATTGCATCTTTTATTAATGTTGGATACAAAATACCAGTTATCCAAGGTGCAAATATAATAGAAATTGCCCCCCCAAAAATCGAACAACCTAAAATTAATCCGTTAATAATCCAATATTTTTTTACAGTCATTTTAAAATCTTTTTGAGCATAATAACTTAAAAGCACTCCTGCAATTGGGGTAATCACTAAACCAATACTTTTACCAACAAAAGAACTTACTGTAAAAATTGAAACTTGTGTTCCTCCTAATAATGGATATAATAAAAATCTATCTAAATATATTATTACATTTGCCATTAATGCCGTAATAATTAGTACGATATATTTTATATACGTCTCTTTCCATCGTTCTGTCTTTTTATAACTTTCCTTGTATAAATTAGTAGTAAAAAACAAATATACTAATCCAAAAACTTCTCCCACTAAAAAACACAAACTCCAAATGCTTATAGTTTTTGCAATTAAATATCCTATAGCATATCCTATACAAATTATCAAGTTTAATTTTAGATTAGATTTATAATTTATCTTTAATCTATATTCAACACTCCAATAATTTCTTACTATTCCAATAATAGTATAAAATATCAATAATATACCATCAATTATTTTAATATCAAAGAAAAATAATATTATTATTGTGAAAACTACAATTCCTGCACATCCAAATATTCCTAATAAATAATTGAAATCTCCATTTTTCTTATCGTAATAATTTTCTGTTTGAAGTAATCTAACATTATTAAGTCCTCCTCCTAAGGAAACTATTATGATATTGGCAACGCCCATTATTGTCAAAACACTTCCATATTGTTCAGAATCTAACCATTTTGCAAGATAAGGGTATAAATACAATTGCAATGTACATGTAATAATTAATACAGCCAAAATATTCCACGCAAAGTCTTTTAATACATTTAATACTTGATTTTTTTGTAATATATTATTAATTCGCATATTTTTTCCTTTAATACAGAATTTAGTGACAATTTTAGTCTATTGTTATTATTGTTTTAACGATATATTCTTGCAGATAGTTTTTCATAATCTAAAAATTTGGAAGCAAAATTATAACTTTCATTTTTCATATCAATTAGTTTTGAAGGATTATTACTAATGTTTTCAAAAACATTCATAATCTCAATTTCATCTTTTACAAAGTAACCATTGTTCTGAAGATATATTACATGACTTTTATAAGGATATAGCATAAGAGCACTTTTACAGCACATTGCATTCTGCATAGTTGCCGATTGTGTCCCCGGTTGACAATACATATCAATAGCTGACAGCAATTTTAGTATTTCAGTGTCATTTTGCCAGCCTAAAAACACTATTCTACTATCTGATTCTATCAAACTAATCAATTCTTCTTGTTCTTCATTAGGTATGCTTCCAAATATAATTAATCTAAATGTCGGATTTTTTATACTTGAAAAAGCTCTAATAAGCTCTCTAGTTTTTTTATTCCTATCAAGTTTTCCAGAATGTCCAAAAACTATTACATTATCATCAAAATTTAATTTCTTAAATACTTCTTGACGATTTTTACGCAATACTTCTTCACTTACAATAGTACCACCAAGAGGAAACCATTCAAGCATTTTTTCATTTAAATCATACATCTCTACCAAATAATCTTTTGATTCTTCCGATATATATAATATTTTGTTAATATATGGTAGTGCTTTTTTTAAAAAATATCCATGTATATACTTGTATGCAAATTTTGACAAAATATTCTTTGCTGTATTATTGAAATCCTCATGAGAATCTACATAAAATAATAACTCAGGGTGAGTTTTTTTATATTTTGCTACAGTCATTAATTCATATCCACATACTCCATGATATAAAATGCAATCAGGTTTCATATTTTGAATCATTATATTTAATTTTTTTACTTTTTGAATTTTTGAAGTAATAAATTTATTCAAGATTTTATCATGTTTTACTCTTATCAATCTAACATTGTTTTTTAAATTCTTATCTTCCTCCTGAACTTCAATAATTTCGTTTCCTTTATACAAGTAATTATCACTTATATAAATCACTTCATTTCCATGCCTGCTATTTATGTCTGAAATAAAATTATCTTGATATGTCATCCCTTCTGTATAATGACTTACTAATCCCAAATGCAAAATTTTCATGTCTATCTCCTTAATATATCACTTCTTCATAATATTAAATCTGCTACATTTAAGTCTTCTTTTAAATAATTCTACAAAAAAATAAAATCGATTTTCAATTAATTCTTTAAGTTTTAATTTTTTTGTTGCATTATTTGAATGTAATCTATGCTTAATACAGCATTCCCTTAATAAAATTATTTTACCATATCTACTTCCTAATATACCAAGCCACAAATCATGGCAAATACCATGTTGTGGAAATGGACAGACAACATCCTTTAATTTTGCATTAAAAGCCATGCAACATCCCCAATAAGTTCCTTTAATAAAATTTTTAATAGAACTGGTACTGATTCTATATTCTTCAAACAAATTTCCTTTAATATTTAATTCATCGTCTGTAATATAACCATCACAGATTGCAATAACTGTATTTGGATCTTCTAAAATTTTAACCATTTTATTTATTTTATCGTTCATCCATATATCATCTTGATCAGCAAGAAAAATATATTGACCTGAACAATAAGATATAGCATTGGAAAAATTATTTGCCACTCCGGCAATTTTATTTTTATATATTTTTATTCTTTTATCTTTTAGAGAATATTCCTCAATTATTTTCCATGTATTATCTCTTGAATCATCATAAGAAATGATGAGCTCATCATTCAAATTCATTAAAGTTAGTATTGAATCTATTTGTTTTCTAATATATTTTTCACCATTGTAAACAGCCATAGCAATTGATGCTCTGATAAAATCTTCTTCTTTTTTCATAAATCAATCATTCCTCTTAACTAGATGTAATATTCTCCTGAGTTAATCATAAATAATAAGCAATACAAATTTAGTTTTTATTTATTCTTTATAAATATCTAACTAATTGTATTACATAAAATATCATTCGTCAACACTTTTTACTATTTTACATCAATCCCCATAGTATAATTCTCCATTGCTTAACCTTATATAGTTTCAATTTTTTTCTTCGTTATTGCTCTGATATTTTTTTCTAATTTTTTCCTTTCAATCATTAACTGATGCCCACACCCCACACACTTTAATCTAAAATCTATCCCTACTCTTAAAATTTCCCACTCTTTGTTTCCACATGGATGCTGTTTTTTTAACTTTACTATATCTCCAACTTCAATATCCATTTTTCCTCCCAAAAATATGCTAAAAATTTCAACATTATGAAATCTATTCAAATATGTAGTTATTTCAATACATAATCAATACCATTGTTTAAATCTTTATTATTAACTCAAAATAATATACTAAAAGTCTATTTTTCAAAAAATTATTAAATATTCATATTTTACTTTTAAATTAAAAAGAGCAAAAAACTTCAACTAACAAATTAGGTTCCTGAAAAAGTCCTCATACGTGGTTAATATACACAACCTAAATCAAGGACTTTTTCAGTAGTCTCAATAAATAGAGGAATTTTTTGCCTATTAATTTTTTAGTTACTACTTAATTTTTGTACCAATAATATCGCTTACAATCTCATATAAATCCGGCACATTTTTAATTTCTATGGATCTTTTTAACACTTCCAGTTTTTCAATAAATTCAGCCCCATATTCTACAGGCTTAGCCACATATATCATTTTATTTTTTGTGGCTGTTATTCCCTCTTCCTGTAATAACAATTCCTCATATAACTTTTCCCCTGGTCTTAATCCTGTAAATTCTAACTCAATATCTTCATTTGGCTTAAGCCCTGATAATTTTATTAATTGTATAGCTAAATCTACGATTTTAACAGGCTCACCCATATCCAGTATAAATATTTCTCCGCCTTTTGCCATTGCACCTGCTTGTATTACAAGACTGGAGGCTTCTGGTATTGTCATGAAAAATCTTGTAATATCTGGATGAGTTACAGTTACCGGACCCCCATTTTCAATTTGCTTTTTAAATAAAGGAATTACACTTCCGTTGCTCCCCAAAACATTTCCAAATCTTACTGCAACAAATTTAGTTTTACTGGTTTTACTCATATTTTGAATTATCATTTCGGTAACTCTTTTTGAGGCACCCATAATATTAGTTGGATTAACTGCCTTATCGGTTGAAATTAACACAAAACTTTTTGTTCCGTATCTTTCAGCATATTCTGCAACATTTTTAGAACCTAATACATTATTTTTGATTGCTTCAAAAGGACTATCTTCCATTAAAGGGACATGCTTATGAGCCGCCGCATGAAATACTACGCTTGGCTTATACTCTTTAAATACATCCTTTAATCTTCCTCTATCTCTTACTGAACCTATTAAAACCTTTAAATTAATGCGACTACCGTATTTTCTAAGTAATTCCTGCTGTAAGTCATATGCATTATTTTCATATATATCAAATATTATTAATTGCTTTGGTTTTAACTTTACCAACTGCCTGCACAGCTCAGAACCTATAGAGCCTCCTCCGCCTGTTACCAAAACTACCTCTCCGTATATATAACTTGAAACTTCTTCATTTACAAGTTCTATTTCATCCCTTCCCAAAAGATCTGAAATACTTACATCCCTGATTCTGTTTACACTTACTCCGCCTTCAAGTATTTCATGAAGTGCAGGCATAATTTTTATCTTTGCATCTGTTTTTGAACAAATATCAAAAATCTCTTTTATTTCTATCTTAGATGCTGATGGAAGCGCTATTACTATTTCCTCTACATTATATTCTTCTACCAATTCCGGTATATCATGTCTGTTTCCGGCAACATAAACTCCATTTACAGATTTTCTAATTTTATCTCTATCATCATCTATCCCTACCACCGGATATCTTTCACCCTCAGCTATAAACATTTCTTTAACAAGAGTTATCCCTGTAAATCCCATTCCTACTATCATAACATTTATTCTGTTTTTAGGAGCTCTGATATTGCCTTGAACATTGGAACCTTTTATTATTCTATAAAATACTCTCGTTCCCACCATGGCAAGGAATATAATCATCCATGATATAAAATATGTTGTTCTTGGAAGTCTTTGCCCATCTATAAATCCATATAAGTAGCTAAGACCTGCTGCTATAAATGTAGCATAAAAAATTTGTAAAAAATCTGTTATTCCAGCATATTTCCACATTCTTCTATACATCTTAAATATTGTAAAAACAACTATATTGATAATTATTAAAATTAAAATCTGCCTGCCAAAAGCAGCTTTAAATTCAGGATATATTCTTCCATCAAATCTTAAAACCAATGCAAGATACCATGAAAGAGCAATAATTGTGGCGTCAAAACCTAAATGAAATATTACCTTGTTATATGTATTAAGAATCGCCCTACTAAAAATTTTATTCACACAATTCATTCCTTTTTGTATTTTTTATAATTCTACATTATATGACGTATTATAAATTATAATCTTAAACAATTAGAATGTCAAATGTAAGATTTACTATAATTAATATTTTTATTAGTTAATTTACATTGACAATCATTTTACATTTTGATATATTGTTAATAGATTGCTATAATTTGTAGCTTTTTTAATACAAGAATAGTAACTATAGCTTAAAAAAGGAGATGTAGCAATGTTCAATATGTCTTGCAAATAAATTAAATACATATATGCATATCTTTTATTTGTGTGCATTTTTGCAAGAATAATATTATAACTTTACTTCATATTCCATTTAAATTTCATTTATCCTTTAATATTATTTATTTGTATTTTAAGGAACTGTTCAAATTTGGTCAGTATGTTAATTAGGATGTAAGAGTATTCTTGCATCCTATTTTTTATTAAAATTTAAGGAGGTAGCTATATGTCTCAAATTAATATTTCTGACCTGACATTTTACTATGACGGGAGTTATAATGATGTTTTTAATAATGTTTCTTTTACCCTTGACAGTAACTGGAGACTTGGTTTTATTGGAAGAAATGGTCGGGGTAAAACCACTTTTTTAAATATTTTAATGGGTAAATATGAATATAAGGGGGCGGTTCAAACTAATCTGGCTTTTGAATATTTTCCTTTTCAGATTAATCCCGTAAGTTTTGAAAAAAATACTATTGATATTATAGAAGAAATTGAACCTGATTATGAATTATGGATGATTATTAGAGAGCTTACTTTACTTAATGTGGACGCTGATATACTTTATAGAAGTTATTCCACACTTAGTAATGGAGAACAAACTAAAGTAATGCTTGCATTGCTTTTTTCTAAGGAAAATCACTTTCTGCTCATTGATGAGCCTACTAATCATTTGGATGAATCTACCAGATTATTAGTTAAATCTTATCTTAGTAAAAAGAAAGGCTTTATTTTAGTCTCCCATGATAGGGATCTATTAGATGGATGTGTTGACCATATATTAGTTATTAATAGGACTAATATTGAAGTTTTTCAAGGTAATTTTACCACATGGTGGAATAATAAACAATTACAAGATGAACATGAATTATCTGTAAATGATCAATTAAAGAAGGATATTGGCAGACTAAATGAAGCTTTTAAAAGAACAGAGGGCTGGTCAAATCAAATAGAAGCTAGTAAAATTGGGAATCATGTGGGGGATCGGGGATTTATCGGACATAAATCAGCTAAGATGATGAAACGGGCAAAGTCTGTTGAACAAAGGGTTGAAAAAGCAATTGATGAAAAATCTTTGCTTCTTAAAAATATTGAGTCAAATGATGAATTAAAATTATTTTTTTTAAACCACCACAAAGACATTTTAATTAGTGCCAAGGATTTTTCTATATCATATAATGGCAATACTATTTTTTCTGATTTAAGTTTTGAAGTAAAAAGGGGGGAATGCGTTGCGTTAAAGGGGAAAAATGGTTGTGGTAAATCAAGCATTTTAAAGAAAATATTAGGTTATCCAATTGAATCTTTTGGAAGCCTTGAAGTAGCAAGTGGTCTTAAAATTTCATATGTTTCCCAGGATACTTCTTTTTTAAATGGTCATTTAAATGATTTTATTAACCATAATCAATTAGATCAAGCCCTTTTTAAATCATTACTTTTTAAGCTTGGATTTGAAAGATATGAGTTTGGCAAGAACATTGAAGAGTATAGCAGTGGGCAGAAGAAAAAAATACTAATTGCTAAAAGTCTTTTAGAGCAGGCACACTTGTATTTATGGGATGAACCCCTTAATTTTATTGATATTTTCTCAAGAATGCAAATTGAAAATCTAATTAAGGAATATAGGCCTACTATGGTTTTAGTAGAGCATGACAGTTCTTTTGTGAGGGCTTTGGATTCCAAAGTTATTCTTATACAAGATTGATTATTCAGTCTTGTATTTTTTTTATTCTTTGTAGCTTTTTTATGCCCTCAGGGGTATTATAGGTGAAAGGAGGTTTTAACATGAATTTGACAACTGATGATGTAATTAATAAATACTCTAATATGGTTTATAGACTTTCGTTTTCTCAAACTAAAAATATAAGTGATGCTGATGATATTTTTCAGGAAGTGTTTCTAAGATATATAAAATATAATAAGACTTTTGAAAGTGAAGAACATCTTAAGGCTTGGCTTATTAGAGTAACTATTAATTGCTGTAAAAAATTATGGCATTCCGCATGGTTTAAGCGTACTACTTCACTGGAAGATAGCTTTACCTTTGAGATTAAAGAGGAAAATGATATTAATTATGCACTATGTAAATTGCCTGTTAATTATCGGACGGTTATTCATTTATTTTATTATGAAGAATTATCGGTTCGGGAAATAAGTGAAATATTAAATATTAAGGAATCAACTATACGTACCAGATTAACAAGAGCAAGACAAAGTTTAAAGGAAATTCTGAAAGGAGATTATGATTATGTTTAAAAAATATTATAAATCTTTAAATGATCAAATAGTACCTGATGAGAAATTAGTTGAAAAAACTAAAAAAGGAATTGAAAATAAAAGATTTAAAACTAAACCGCTGTATACTTACTCTGCTGTTTTTGCTTGTTTTGCAGTATTGATTGTTTCAGGATTGTTTTTGAAGGAATCAAATCTTTTTAGTAATAAAAAGGAAACTTATTTGTCTTTTATGGCCGCACCTCAAGTTGCAACTAATAGAAAACTGTTTTTTGATGCTGAAAATTCTAAAGAGGAGTTTTATAGTTTAAGTCAAATTATTGACTATTTAGGCGAGGATTTTAGACCAGATTTTATTCCTGACTATCTGACTGAGCAGGAGGATTATCCTCAGCAAATTGTTTTTGACTTGGAAGGTAATGTTGTATATGATAATTTTAATTATGGTTACTATGAAAATATTGATGCCTTTGCTGTTCGCTCCATTAACATTCAGGTGTCTAAAGGTAAACTACCCCAAACATGTACTTTGTATTTAGCTGATAATACACTTCCTTCCAAAATAAATGGTCATGAGATTCTTGCAAGTTACTCCAAACAGGGGGTATTTGATGGAGGGGATGAACCAAGTTCTTATCAGGATGTTTATTATGCAGAGTTTGTATATAGTGATATTGGATATATAGTGAATACTACCGGATTAACTGAGGATGAATTTATTCAGGTACTAGACTCTATTATAAAATAAAAAACAGGTGCCGTCTCCAGTTTCTGGAGACGCACCTGTTTTTCAAGTGACGTATTAATTTATATAATTATTTTAAATTATTCGTAATACTTTTAGTAGCAGCTATTTAATACAATTCTTATCAAATTCTGGATTAAATGCGTAGAAATTTTTGGAATCTAAATTATCTTGTACTCTTCTAAGAGCTTCACCAAACCTTTGATAGTGTATGATTTCCCTTGCTCTAAGGAATCTTATTGGATCCGCTACTTCTGGATCTTTTATGAGTCTTAACAAATTGTCATAAGTCGTTCTTGCCTTTTGCTCTGCCGCCATGTCTTCATGTAAGTCTGTTATTGCATCACCTTTTGACTGGATTGTTGTGGCTGACCAAGGTGTACCACTTGCTGCCTGTGGCCATATGCCAAGTGTGTGGTCTACATAATACGGTGCAAAACCTGATTTTTCAATTTCTTCAACAGAAAGGTCTTTCGTTAATTGATGGACAATTGAACAAATTATTTCAAGATGAGCAAGTTCTTCCGTACCTATGTCAGTTAGTAAACCCGCTACCTCTCTATAAGGCATAGAAAATCTTTGAGATAAATATCTTAAACTGGCACCTAATTCTCCATCCGGTCCACCAAATTGACTCATTATAACCTGTGCCAGTTTAGGATTACATCTTGTAATTTTTACAGGATATTGCAATCTTTTTTCATAATTCCACATACTAACCCTCCACTTCCCAAGGCCATGGAGTTTCAACCCAAGCCCAGCCATTTTTAATATTTACCATATCAGATGTCAAAGGTCCAAAATAGGTTGTGTAGTCCTTAATTGCCTGTTGCCTTGCTTGCTTATAGTGTTCATAGTATTCTAGTGCTACCATATCATTTGGATGTGTATCAAGATATAATACTACATCATTAATGGCAAAGCTGACAGTATCAATATACAGCAATAACTTATCACTATCCTTCATGTTCACGACCTGCCACCTCTCATTTCAGTTTTATAACATAAAAAAGGTAAATCTAGTTCTGGGAATATGGTTCCCTTACATAATGCCTCTTCTGCACTAAAAACTGTATTCCATCTTTGCCATGGAACATAAGCCATAGCTAAGGATTTTTCGTTTTTCATTTCATGCGAAAATCTTTCATGCATACAATCTTTTTTCATCTTGTCTGCATTATTACTGCAATCATTATTAGACTTACAATTGCAAGTATCGAGGGTAAGGTAGTCATACATTGGACGTCTAAAATTATCCATTAAATAGCAGCTCCTTTCATATTATTAGCATAATTTTATTTTATGAAAAAACAAAAAACTTGTTACATAATAATAAAAATATTTACTAAGTCGCAAACTATGGTATACTAAATAATAATATGTATTGAGCATTAGTAAGTAAACACAAAGGAGTACATTATGAAATCTGAAAAACATGTATCTGACTCACTAACTGAACAAATTCAAATCTTAATGCCTGAACATATAAATGGATCAGGACGTTTATTTGGTGGAAAATTAATGGAATGGATTGATATTGTGGCAGGAGTTGTTGCCAGAAGGCACTCCGAACACAATGTAATAACTGCTGCTATTGATAATCTGCAATTTAAAGAAGGTGCATATATTAATGATACTTTAGTGATTATTGGTCGAATAACCTATGCCGGAAATACATCAATGGAAATTAGAGTTGATACTTATGTAGAAGATCTAAGCGGAATGAGAAGAGTTATAAACAGGGCTTATTTAGTTATGGTTGCCCTTGACGAAAATCAAAAGCCCGTTCATGTGCCTAAGTTAGTACTTGACAATCTTTCAGAACAGGCTGAATGGAATGGAGCAATTAAACGTTTTGATTTAAGAAAACAAAGACGTATAGAAGGTTTTTAAATTTTAAGAATTAAGTAAAGCCTTTGCTATTAAAAGATCTTCATTTGTAGTTACTTTTATGTTCTTATAATCACCCATAATTAGTTTTATGGGATAACCAAGCATTGCCTCTACTGCCATTGCATCATCAGTAACAGACACCTCTTCCTTAATTAACTTATCATAAGCTTCTTTGACTAGTGAATATCTAAAAGCCTGAGGTGTTTGAACTGACCACATCTTTTCTCTTAGGGGAGTACTTTCAACAAAATTATTATCATCTGCCATTTTAATTGTGTCCTTAACTAAAACCGCTGCAACGCAAGCCTTATATTCATATACCGATTTAATCATTCTTAAAAGAAGGTCTTTTGAAAGTAAAGGTCTTGCACCATCATGAATTAATACATAAGAATCATCATTTTCAATTGCAAGAAGACCATTATATACTGAATTGTATCTTTCTTTTCCACCGACTACAATTTTTTTAACTTTTGTAAAATTATATTTGTCGACAATATCTTCTTTACAATACTTAGTTTCACCATCACCAACAACTAATATTACTTCGTCTATATCCTTTTCATCTTCAAAGGTCTTTAATGAATAATATAAAATCGGCTTATCCTCAATAATTATATACTGCTTAGAAATATTGCTATTCATTCTTTTTCCCTGCCCTCCGGCAAGAACTATACCTATTATCTTACTCACGTCTCTACCTCTGGCCTATCTTTAAATTAGGTACTGCATTTAAATCAAGACCATGCCTTACACCATTAATATATTCATAATAAGCAGCCACTCCAATCATAGCAGCATTATCTGTACAATAAACAGGACTTGGATAATAAAAGGATATACCGTTTTTATCACATCCTACTTTCATCTCTTCTCTCAGTGAAGAATTTGACGCTACTCCTCCTGCAATTGCTATTTTATTTAAACCATACTCTTTTGCTGCAAGAATAGTCTTTGAGACTAGTACGTCAATAACCGCTGCCTGAAAGGATGCCGCTATATCAGCTTTATTTAATTCTATTGCTTTCATATTGCACACGTTAATGTGATTTAAAACAGATGATTTTAAACCGCTAAAACTAAAATCAAACTTTGCATCCTGCATATTCGCTCTTGGAAAATCAATCGCCTTTTTGTTTCCTTCCTTAGAAAGCTTATCAATTAAAGGTCCTCCCGGATATCCCAAGCCAATTGCTCTAGAAACTTTGTCAAAAGCTTCTCCTGCTGCATCATCTCTGGTTTTTCCGATTATTTCATATTTGCCAAAATCCTTAACTATAACTAAATGTGAGTGCCCTCCTGATACCACCAGACATAAAAAAGGCGGCTTTAGATCTTCATTATCAATATAATTAGCACAAATATGCCCTTCAATATGATGCACTCCAACTAAAGGCTTATTCATGGCAAAACTAAGTGCCTTAGCATGTGCCAAACCAACTAATAAAGCTCCCACTAGCCCTGGCCCATATGTAACACCTATTACATCAATATTATTAAGTTCAACATTTGCTTTGGTTAAAGCTTCATCTACAACCTGATTAATCTTTTCTATATGCTTTCTTGATGCTATTTCCGGAACTACACCACCATATTGCTTGTGCAAATCTATCTGTGAATATATCACATTTGATAATATTTTCCTGCCATTTTTTACTACAGCCGCAGAAGTTTCATCACAAGAGCTTTCTATTGCTAATATTTGTATGTCTTTTTCCATTTTTATTCTCCACTAATTTCCGGATCGTCAGTAATTTGCCAACCCAGTATTTTCCACCTATTCAGTCCATCTTTACGTAGCAAAAACTTCTCAAATACTTTTGTATAGTCAGTTTTATGTTTTACAGTATAAGTAGAAGTTAAAGATGCATACTCTTTCCCTTCATTCTCCCATGTTTTAACAACACTACTGTCATCTACTGTAGATGTAACTATAATTTTTTGCAATGTATGATACATTGTTACTTCTTCTTTTAAAGAAGAGATATGTGTATCTACTGGATTATTTTCTAAAAGTTCCTCATCAAAAAGACCTCTTATTTGTACTCCCATCTTTTCTACAATATCGTCCTTAATACCTTCCTCATTATACAAACAAGTAATCATCCTATTATACATTTTAACTGTATCTCTTGGAGATACAGGGTAATTTACATTAAAATCCTTCTCCAAAAGAATTTCTACCTCTGTTTTAGATTTAACATCTTCATTATTCTTTTTTGAATAATTTCCCAAATATACATAATAATATAAAATAAAACCTGCCAAAGCCACCATAAAGATAATAGTAAAAAAATTTCTTAAGGCATATCGTTTCTTCATAAATCCACCTATTTTGGCTTACATACTATCTTCAAATTCAAGAGTAATAGTCTTGCCATCCTTTCCGGGTTTTGAATTTTCAAATATTTTTTCAACATCTTTCATAAATTCTTCCGGTCTTACTAAAGAAGGGCTATAGTGAGTTAACCACATTTCTTTAACCATGGCTTCCTTTGCAATACCTGCTGCTTCATAAAAAGTCATATGTTTATATTCTACTGCTTTAGCTTCCTTACCCTTTTCCCCATACATGCCTTCACATATAAATAAATCTGCGTTATAAGCTTGTTCCACAATAAAAGGTATTGGTCTTGTATCGGTACAATAAGTAAGCTTAATGCCTTTTCTCTCTGAGCCTAGTACCATATCAGGCGTATAGGTTACATGAGAAAGTACAATCTCTTCACCTTTTTGAAGACGATTCCAAAATTCCTTAGGTATTCCGTTTTCATTAGCCTTCTCTAACATAAACCTTCCCACTCTTGGTATTAATATATTAAATCCATAACAAGTTACGTTATGATTGACTTTAAAAGCCTCTAATGTATATCCATATAAATATAATACTTCCTTTTGTGCAGTTAATTCAATAAAATTAATCTCAAATGGAAGTTCTGGTGCTATTACTCTTAATGAATTTACCACTCTTTCAATACCCTTAGGACCTATTAGTGTAAGAGGCTGTGTTCTTTCAGCATTACCCATAGTAAGCAAAAGTCCCGGCAAACCACTTATATGATCTGCATGGTAATGAGTAAAACATATGACATCTATTGGTTTAAAGCTCCAACCTTTTTCTTTTATAGCGATTTGTGTACCTTCTCCGCAATCAATAAGTAAACTGCTTCCATTAAATCTTGTCATTAATGATGTTAACCATCTATGGGGCAATGGCATCATACCACTTGTTCCTAATAAACAAACATCTAACATGTGTATTCCTCATTTCAAGTATTTATATGTTAAAACTGTACCACTATTTTAATGAAATATCAATAATAAAATATATTTTTAGCCATTATAATTCCTTAACAATAAATTTTAATACAAAAAAGGGGCAGTTTCCCACCCCTTTAAATCTAATTTCCTAATACTTCGCCCTTATTAGTTATTACTATTGGCAATTTAAAGCTTTTCACTAACTCATCATAACATTTTTCACAAAGATTAAAGGTATGAATTTCGCAGTCTTTTTCTGAAAAATAGCCCCATTCTTTCTTAGCATTGAAAACATCTTCCTTTAATATATCATTTTCAATCTTTAATTCTTTGCCACACATGTTACAATTATGAATTATTATTTTATCAACTAAAGGCGATTTAATTTTTCTCATACTTTTTATCCTCCTCATAAGAATATCCGCTCAGATAGTTTCAAGAAAAAAATCAACTCTTTAGATTTATTATAAATGAAAAACTTCAAAATTTATAGTGGAAATTAATGTTTTATGTCGAAGGTTATGGTCGTCAAATGTAAAGCCACATAATCATTGCATCTTCCTTGGGAGTATCATAAAAATCCTTTCGCACTCCAACTGATTTAAATCCCTGATTGGTGTATAGCTTTATTGCTGATTGGTTACTTACTCTTACTTCTAAAGTAAATGCTTTAGTTTCACTTTTCTTAGCCCTTTCTATTAATTCACGAAGCATAAGTGCTCCTATTCCTTTATTCCTTGCCTCTTTCTTTACTGCCACATTATTAATCTGTCCTTCATCAAGTACCTGCCATAAGCCACAATAACCCATAAGCTCTACCCCTTCAATTGCCACAAGGTAAATATGATTTTTGTTATTAATTGAATCTGTAAAGTCTTTTATTGTCCATGGATGGGAAAAAGTTTTATTTTCTATTTCTATAACTTCATTAAGATCTTCTATTGTCATTTCCCTGATATAAATCATAAAGTTCTCCTACGTTGTTTCTAGGTTCTTTTGCTTTTGTGCCAGTTCTCTTTCTGCCTGGGATAATCTTAAATACTCTGGTTTATGCTCTGATGGATTTTCTATCTTGTTGTCCCTATAATAAATCAATCCTAATGCCCCTACTGCTGCTGCTCTTTGACGGTTTAGATGAGGCGGTGCAAAGGAATAATTTACTTTAAGCTTTTCATTAATTACCTCCTTAAATACTCCAACTCCATCCCCTACAAATATAATACTTTTTCCAATATTATTAATTTCTACTATAATCTCATCAATAGATACTGCTCTTTGAGACAAAACATTCTGCATATTATAATTATTAAATTCATAGATACCTGTATATACCTGATTTCTTTTGGCATCCATAATCGGGCATACTAAATCGGTTACTTGATATAGGTTATAAGCAAGTCCCTCTAAAGTAGGTACATTAATCAGTGGAATATTAAGTGCCTGCCCAAGACCTTTAGCAGTAGATGAACCTATTCTAAGTCCGGTAAATGAACCTGGCCCTCCAGATACCGCTATTGCATCAATTTGTTTAATATCCAGTTCAATCATCCCAGTAATTTCTTCAATCATTGGAAGAAGTGTTTGAGAATGAGTTTTCTTATGGTTTATGGTATACTCAGCTAATACTGTTTCTTCGCTTACTATTGCTACTGTAGCTACAATTCCTGAACTATCTATTGCTAAAATTCTCATATATCCACTCCTTCTAAAATAATCCTTCTGTAATCAAAGCCTTTATCCAGATCTTTTTCTATAGTAATTGTTTTAATATCATTAGGTAATAATTCTTCAATTAAATTTGCCCATTCTACTAAGCAAACACCATTTCCATAAAAACAATCCTCATATCCTATCTCATCCATTTCGCTAATATCTCCAATTCTATATACATCAAAATGATAAAACGGTAATCTTCCATCATCATATTGTTGTACAATGGTAAAAGTGGGACTACAAATACTTTCTTCTATCAAAAGGCCTTTGGCAAATCCAGCTGTAAATACTGTCTTTCCTACTCCTAAATCCCCTATGAGACAAAATATATCATTTGGGTTTGCCTCTTCACCTATTTTTTTACCTATATCAAAAGTTTCTTTCTCGCTATTTGTTTCTATAATCATGAAAATAACTTCACTTTCCCTGTATTTTTATTTTACCTTTATTTTTAGTATCTTTTTATCAAGCTTTTTTGTCATTAAATTAATAAGCTCATTATAATTTGATTCAAGTACATATTTGGGAATTATAAAAGCTCTGACTTTTGATGTATATATTAATACTGACTTAGGGCTCTTTACAACTTTAGTTATGTCCTCCCATACTACCTTTGCATCCTCATCGTTTTGGTTGATTTCAATGCCCTCTTCATTAAATGTATAATTAAGAGGTTCCTTGTACATAGGCGTTAGTAATACTTGCTGTTTTGCTCTTAGTGATAACTGTATTGGATAAATTACCGTAAATAACGCACTTCCAAGTGCTAATATTAGAAGCCCTGTACTACCCATAGTATTAAAATTAACTATTAACATAATTAAAGATGCCATACTTATACAAAGTCCAACTAATCCTGATAAATGAGTATATGTATGATATATTAAGAAGTCAAACATATCTTTTGATTTTATTTGGATACTTATTTTTATCTCTTTCATTATTCACCTCATATATATTTTTGTAAAATTTTTTATTATATCTAATAATAGATACTTATGCTTAAAAAGTATTATATCATAATAAAATCAATTGTAAAGAAATAATAATTAAGATTTAATTACTTCAAAATATAAGACTGAAAAATTCCATTTATTTTGGATTTTCCAGTCTTATATAACAACCTTAATATTTATCAAATCCATTATCTGTAAGACTTATTAACTTCTTTTTCTTACTTGGTTTTGACTCCTTTAAATCTGTTTTTGTTTTACTTGATAGTTTAAATTTATTTACTAACTCTTCAAGCATTGCAGATTGTCCACTTAATTCCTGTGAAGCTGCTGCACTTTGTTCTGCTGTTGCACTATTTTGCTGTACAACAATATTAACTTGAGAAATATTTTTAGTGATTTCAGTAATTGAGCTTAGTTGCTCTTTTGAAGATTTTGAAATATTAATTACAATATCACTACTTTTATTAACTCCTTCTACAATATCATGAAGAGAAGCGGATGTTTCGTTTGCAATTTTAACTCCAATTTGTGCCTTTTCAATACTATTTGCAATTAATTCGCCTGTTTCCCTAGCTGCATCTGCACTCTTTGCTGCCAGATTACGTACCTCTTCTGCTACAACAGCAAACCCTTTACCGTGTGTTCCTGCTCTTGCAGCTTCAACCGCTGCATTAAGTGCAAGTATATTAGTTTGAAATGCTATATCATCTATTACCTTAATTACTTTATTAATTACTTGACTAGCTTCATTAATTTGAGTAACCGCTGTAACCATTTCATCCATTTGTACACTGCCCTTTTGAGCAATTTGCTTAATATCTTGTGCTAGTCTTTCTGCATCATTTGCCATACTGGAATTATTATCAGTATTACTTGATATTACTTCAATGTTATTTGATAGTTCTTTTATTGATTCTGCCTGTTCAGTTGAGCCTTGTGCTAAAACCTGAGCTGCATGTGCTATTTGATTTGAGCCTGCTGCAACTTGATATGTAGATTGATTTATCTGACTAAACATTTCATTTAAATTAATTATCATAGTTTTTAGAGAGTTTCCAATAGTATCTATTTCAGAAATAGTATTTATTGAGATGGACAAATCTCCTTTGGAAACGGCTTCTAATTGATTACTAATGTAAACAAACCTTTCAAGCATCTGAGAAAATGCCTTAATTGATGTACCAATTTCATCCTTACTTAAAGAAGCTTCTTCTAATTCTTTTGACATTTCTTTTGTGAAAATTAAATTTCCTGTATCTTTTACTTTATCAATAACTTCCTTCATTTTTCTTACAGGTCTTGTTATTCCATTAGTAATAATTACTGCAATAATAGCTGATGATGCAATAGCTATTCCAATTATTATTATTATTATGGTTATAGATAATTTTAATCTAGTAACTGTATCATCTACTTCATTGGCTACAGAATCATCTAAGGAAATCATTAATTTATCTGCAACTGAAATAGTTGCCTCTGATTTTAAAGCTGCCTGATCGATAAAATTGTCGTGATTAATTACTGTTTCTCTATATCTAATTACTAAATCTTTATATTTTTTTGCCGCATCTAGTATTGTTGATGTTAGGTCTTTTACTTCTTGTCTCCTTGCTTCCAATAAATAAGCTTCTAATGTATCTATTGTAGTATCTAATATATCTATAGTTTCCTGATAATAGGTTTCAACATCAAGAAAACCTGTCATAACTGTAGTATATTTTACTACTTTTTCTAATTGAATATTTACATTATTCATGTTTTCAATCATATTTACTCTTCTATATCTGTCTGAAAGTGTAATCTCTTTTTCCATTTCATCACGAATAGTTTGCATCTGCAAATCTACCAGACCTTTTGATTTTAGCATTTCCTGCTCTTGCATTAGCATATCACTAATAATCTGATCCATATCCAAATTACACTGCTGAACGCTATCAACCACTTCATACCATTCATTTTTTAATTGTTCCGTTTGTTTTAATTGTTCAGTGTAGACATCTAGTTGTTTATATTCATCTATATATCCAATCATTTGAGTAATAATCTCATCTAATTTTGTATTATTTTCTTTAGCTTTATTGTACGCTTCATTATTAGATTCTAAATATATAATCCTTGCATTAATTCTTGCCTCATAAAAATTAAAAATTAAATTTTTACACATTGTTTGAATAGTGGAATAATTATCTATTGCATTAACTTTCTCAATGACCATATTATTTGACATACTAACCAGTACGCATATTAGTATCATTATCGCAATAGTTCCACCAAATCCAACCATCAGCTTTTGAACTATTTTTAAATTCTTCATAAAAATCCTCCTGTATGTAATATTCTTTAGATAATAATATTCTAACACATTATGGCGATACAGGCAATATTTATTCTAAATTCTAATAAGAGTGTTAATTAGTTCGACAGTGCCACATCTATTTCATAGTCCTCCATCAATTCAACACCTAAATTATCAAAAACCCATTCTCCTTATTCAGCACTCTAAGTATTTATGCACAAAAAACCTAGCAAACTATTATGTTTACTAGGATCTTTTAATTGCGGGGGCAGGATTTGAACCTACGACCTTCGGGTTATGAGGGCGTTTTACCCTTGTTTTTTGGATTGATAATTTCCTTAAATATCAGACTAAAAGCCTTGGTTTACTGCCTTTTTTAAGTTTTTTATTCAATTGGAAAGGAAATTACCGAGTCATTAATTTAGGTAGTTTGTTAGAAAAATTGTTAGAAATCTTGTTCAATAATAATTAACTGTTTCTGTTTGTTTATCAAGGCACATTCTGGCTTTTTCCAAAGCCTTAATCAGTTTATTTTGAAAGACCAATTTTATGGATCTATGCCTGATTTTATAAAACAAAACTTCAGATTAAATCACTAATTTTTAACAACGTTTATAAATTGCATTATTTGTATTTCCATCAGACTTTAAAACGCCAATATCATCCAGTTTTTTCAAATACCTCCATGCTGTCGCCGATGATCTCCCTGTCAATTCTTCCGCCTTTTGCGTTGTAATTTCCTCATTGCTTTCTAAATACTCTATTATTGGTAATAGTTTATTATAGTCTTTAGCTTTTAGAACTTCTTTCAAAACTTCTTTCAAACTTCTTTCATTTTTTTGAATGGAGTTTGAAACTCCATTCATTGAATGAGACATTTTTTGTGCTAATGCATTTTCACTTTCATTATACCCTTTTAAAAATCCTTCGTGTATAAACAATCTTGATATAAAATAACTGCGAATATCATCTGTTTCAAACTCCGGTTTTGGTGAGCCGTTAGTCTCCAGAGCATTAATAATCTTCTTAAATCCTGTATTTCTTCCCTCAGTTAAATGCAATTCTTTTAGGAAATCACCTATTCTGCGGTTTCGGTATCTTCTATTTGACACACGATAGTTTTTTAATCCCTCTATTGTTACTGAACGATCTGGTCCTGGGAAACTTACGATTTCTATTCTGTCATTTTCCACTCGAACTTCAATCGGTTCTCGCTCATCATATGCACGATGATATACTGCATTTGATAAGGCTTCCTCTACTGCTGCAAATGGGTAGTTAAAGAATCTATCTGATTCTGCTCTATCTGGATGTTTTACAACTTTTTCAGTAATAATTGTATTTCTGATATACTGCAACGCATCTCTTAACTGCTGCTGTATTGGTCCTCTGAATATCTGCTCAATAATATCATTGCCACCTAAACCATCTGGGAATTGAACAACATCAATCTGTGTATATGGAAAAAACTTATCAGGTTCCATGCAAAAAAACATTAACCCTACATTCTTAGGTTTTGTATATTCGGGAAGATTACTGATGATATTCATATCACTGCATACTTCAATAAAATCTCCTTTTTTTGATTTTTCATATAATGAACTTTTTACCTCTTTTAAATAATTTTGGATAAGGGTTATATTTAGGTCGGATATTTCAGCCTGATGATTGACACGATCATCAAAAGGAACTCTATTTGCCAGATTAAATAAATCCTTTTCCTCATCATCAGATGGCTCTATTGTATTTGACGCCTTTCGAATATAGTGGATACGTTCCTTATTATCCTTTGCCATAGTTTTAGGAGATGAATATGGTCTACTATCACCACCAGGGCACCAAAGAACAATGAATTTCTTATTTTCAAAGTCACATACTTCCACTATTGGCATATACCGAGGTCTAAGCATCTTACATTTTGATAAAATGCTTTTCTGATATGCATCAATCTTATCTACTGGAACACCTTTTAACGGATTAATAGGTTGTCCGTCCACTTCTTCAACACCTATGACAATATAACCACCACCCCAATTATCAAGGTCATTTGCAAACGCACAAACAGTTTTCAAAGAAGCTTCTGCATCCCATGTTTCTTTAAATTCTATTCTTGCCCATTCAACTACATCTCCTGATAGTAATGTTTTTATATTTGTAGGTATCGCCATATAATTCACTTCCTTTTATTTTTTACAAAAAAAGTTTATATTCTATAATTATCTTTTAATTTCTTAAATGTTGATGCACTTATTATATAAAGATTACCTCTACTTCTTGTCAACGCAACATACAATTTATTTATTGTTGAAGTTGAAATACCTTTTATATTAAATTCATCTTTATCTAAATTATCAAATTTTTCAGTTAGTATTACACATGAATTATCAACTGTATCCCCTTTAGAATAAGACCAATTCATTGCATTAAATGTATATTTTGTAGCATCCATATAAACTAATTTTAAAATATTGGGATTTTCGATAATATCCTTTGCATTATCATCACCCCATATAACTGTACCAAAGTTATCTCCAGATGATTGAATACTTATACCAAGTTTTTTCTGTACATACTGGCATATATTGGGAGAACATCGTCTAGACTTATTCAAAGTATCTGAATCTACTTTAAAGTTATGCATTTCTATTTCTTTTATAAATTCTTCGTACATAATATCCACTTTACCTTTTTTAAACGGTTTTCCAGAATTATTCATGCCTGAAACTGAATGTTGATGATAATCTCCAACCATTAATATACACTGAAGATGCTTCGCCACCGACATAATCAGTTCATAATCATGCTTTCTAAAATCCTGAAATTCATCTATCAACACCTGATCATAAAACAAATTAATTGATTTTGCTACTCTTTTACACAAAGAATTACGCCCATTCTTTACTTGTATTATTAATTCTGACAGTGTTGAACAATAATATTGATTATTTCGAGATACATAATGTTCTAGTTGATCTTTCGCTACATATTTCCTATTTGAAACCATATTACCCTTATCATTCTTTAAACGTTGTGGCGGTGGGTCAATCATTGTGATACCTTTACTCAAAAATTCTGTGCATCCAAAATGTTGTAATATTGAAGGCTCATATGGACAAAGCATATAGCGATACACAAAAGAATCAAACGTCATTACATTAGTAAGTTCAGTAACTTTTCCATAGGCATCAACTAATTCTCTTTTTATATTGTGTATATTCTCGTTTGAAAAAGCCAAGATTAAATTTTTCTTGTTTTCATTAATCGTATGACATATATGATGGTTTTACCAGCTCCCGCTACTGCTAATATTACTCGTTTATTCATGTTATTGCATCCTCTACATACTTTGGCATTATAAAAGTTCGTCCAGACATCAACATCTGATATGCTGTATCTACTTTATTATTCAGCATCTTCCCAAGTACAGCACCATAATCCTTTTCATGAAAAAGATATTTAGCTCCAGCTTGAATTTTAACTAATTCGTCCAATATAGTCTGATTAATATGATAAACACATACTTCCCATGTCCACTTCTCAATATCTTCTCCCATAAAAATATGTTGTTGTGTATTATCTTTATTAAATTGTACTGCTTCATCTATCTACTTTTTCCAGCTTCATTTTCTCCAACAAGTATGTTCATATGCTCGTTGAATTCAATATCTAATAAAGGGAATTTTTTATATCCTTCAATATGTAATGATTTTATATAATTCAATGATAATACTCCTTCCTATTTCTCGTATTTATTATCTTTTGCAACACATCTGCACACGGCACCACCCAATGTTCTACCAAATCATATTATTTATTCAAAGTTCACACTATGTCATAACCATTTGTAGAGCATAATATATATCATCTGGTGAGTGCTTATGTTTACTCAATAGTTTCCTCTGGATCTCTTGAAATATCAGCACTTTCAAAAAGCATTGAATGTATGCATTCTCTAAATGCTATGACACTCTAATGTTCATTAATGCATATCTAAGTATAAACTTAACATTTCATGTCACCTTTAGTTTTAACAATTTCAATAATGATATGTAACTAATTTCATACTCTGGAAAAAATTAAAATATGCTATATATATAATATCACATTTTTTTACAAAAGACAGCCTAATTTTCTTTAAAATATATTTAGCAAGTACCCTTTATTATTATTCTCTATAACTGATTATAATTATTTATATCACAGGTCTTTTCGACTTTAATTTGCTAACAAGTAAACTTTAATTTTTTTTATTATATATAGTACAAAAAAAGTGTTGAAATAATCTCAACACTTTTTTATGTATTTTAATAATCAAAAGTCTCTAAAGGCTTAATTAAACTCCCCGCCAAAACAACAACCAATGTTTGTCCACCTTGAGTATTGTCAAAGCTACTTGTGCTTAGTGGAAGCCCATATATAGTAAGCTCGTCATTCTCATAAACACCATCAAGTCTACCTATGTAGAAGGTAAAATACTGATAGCCATATTCATCAGCCAAATTTAGGCTTGTCAAATATAAATTCGATCTACACCTAGTATCATCTTTAAAGCATTTGATACAACTGCTCTACCTATGTAAGTTGATGCTCCTGATCCTAAAATGGAGCTTACCATTGCTGTAAAAACGGCTTTTTCTAATGAAACTCCAAATACTGAAGTAATTCCGGAAAGCATAGATATTTGCATTGGTATAATTGCCATTGAATCTGAAAATGGTATAGGCATAAATCCCGCAGCAAAGGTTGTTGTTATAAAAGTATTAGCCCATCTTTTAGCTGCCTTTACTTTTGCCTCTATATCTATTTTTTGTGCATTAATGAATGCTTTTTGTGCTGAATCAGGAAGTATACTTGCAGTTAATCCAATTAATTCTTGTAATCCATAAGCTTCAATATGTCCATTATTTACTTCAAAATTTTCAGCCAAAATAGGTACTACGCCAACAATATTTAAATTTAATTCATTAATGTATTTTTTTAGTTTCTTTGCATTTTCCTTAGAAATGGACTGTGTTAAAACCATGATTATAGGCACATTTGTAATAGTGCAAAATAATAGTAACTTTATTCATTCCTACTCTTACACTTTTATTTATATTTCTCAACTATTAAAATAAATTTCCCAGCATTTAGGTTCATATAAGATATCTTCTATATCTTCATAACTATATCCATATTCTAAAAGCATATAAACACAGCTTTCGGATACCCCTATACTTTTAGCATAATTAATAATATCTCCCAAATATTGTTCTTCTAAGGAACTTATATCTTCTTCATTTGTATTCACCATAAAATCATCAAATCTCACAAATCTTATATAACTACTGTCATACTTATAAGCATCTATAGCTAAATTATTACATTCAAACAAATCTCTACATACCCTCCCATCTGAATCAATCTTTAAAATTTCTCCTATTTCTATTTTTATCTTATTAAATTTTTCTGTCATTTTAAGTTTATCTAATGATGATTTTAAAATATTTTCTGTAGAAGCATATTTTTATATAAAAATACCTTTTGTTAGAAAAGTGTTAGAAAAGACATCATTACTAATTATTTAAGAACAAAAAGAAGCCTTGCAAATGCACTGTTTACAAGACTTTCAAGAGTTGCGGGGGCAGGATTTGAACCTACGACCTTCGGGTTATGAGCCCGACGAGCTTCCAGACTGCTCCACCCCGCGTCGATATTTAACAACACAACTATTATAAATCTTATTTAAAAATTTGTCAACTAATTTTTTACAAAATATAAGTGAGACATTTTCACAAAAGGTTAATATATTCTATTATTATTTAAAATAAGCATCTTTTAAATACTTAATTGCATCTTTATTTTTCATCAATTATAAGCTCTGACGGTCTTTCTTCTAAAATAAACCATTTGTAATTACATTCAAGGAGTGCATTAGCTTTTAAATAAGATAATTCGTAAAAATCAAGATAAATTGAATCTTTATTTTTATTATTTGTACCATTATATTCATTAAATGTCAAAATAATTACTAAACCATTCATTACATATTGATATGGATACATCATTATCCTCTGCAATAGTTTTACTCTTCTCAGCAATCCTAAATTGTTCTTGCATAGCTTTAAAATAATTTTCTAGCATTACTACTACTACTACTTCATCATCATTAATAATTTTTTTAGTTTTATAATTTAACTCAAACTTTTTAACATCAGATATATTTAATTTTAAATCTGAGTTGCTTAACTTAAAACCTATTACTAATATTCTTATATGCTTATTCCTATAGTTTTTATCAATTTCATCTTCAATTAGGCATCCACAATAAATACATACATCTACTTTATCACTAACCTCATTAATTACATTTTGGACAATTAACTAATGCCATAACCACCACTCCTCTTATACTATAAAACCACATTACTTTACAAGTATTGTCTTGTAACTTCAGATCAAACATCAACACTACTGTTTCTATTTATTAAATATCTTATGCTACGTATCTGCATTCTAAACCCATCAAAATTTTTCTTTCTTGCAACTTTATCCTTTTTATCATATAATACTAACCAAAGGAAGGTAATTAGCATGAATATTTTAGTTGTAGACGATGAAAAGCCAATTGCAGATTTAGTTGAACTATATTTAACTAATGAAGATTATACTGTATACAAGTTTTATAATGGATCAGATGCCATAAAATCATTAGAAAACATTTCCTATGATTTGGCAATATTAGACGTAATGTTACCTGATATTAATGGATTTACCATATGTAAAAAAATTAGAGAAAAATACTTCTTTCCAATTATTTTACTTACTGCAAAAGTAGAAGACATGGACAAAATAACAGGTTTAACATTCGGAGCAGATGATTATGTAACTAAGCCATTTAATCCTTTAGAACTTATTGCCAGAGTAAAAACCCAGTTGCGAAGATATATAAAATACAATCAAAATCATACGGACAATGCTCCAAATGAAATTGTAGAATTTGACTTTCTTGGGCTTATTATTAACAAAGAAACCCATAAATTCACACTTTACGGTAAAGAAGTTTCTTTAACTCCAATTGAATTTTCCATACTATGGTATTTATGCGAAAACAAAGGAAAAGTAGTGCCCTCAGAAGAATTATTTGAAACTGTATGGAACGAAAAATATTTAGATAGCAATAACACTGTCATGGCACATATTGCCCGATTGCGTGAGAAAATGAACGAGTCTTCCCGTAATCCAAAATTCATAAAAACTGTTTGGGGAGTTGGGTATACCATTGAATAATATAGAAAATTCCATTAAAAAAAGTTTCATTAAAAAGTTAACACTAAATATTTTACAGTCTATTCTATTTACCGGTATAATCTTTTTTGGGATTTCATATTTGGTTCAAATAATTTACAGACAATACTCATTTAAAGCGACCGATCATATATATATAATAGCCAATAAATTTAAAGATAATATAGTCATAATTTTTATTATGTTAATACTTTTAGTTGCATTAATTGTACTATATATAAATTGGCATTCTCTAGTAGAAAATTTAAGCTTGATTGGAAATGCAAGTGAAAAAATTATTGATGGAACGGATGACTTTATAATTCTTCCTTCTACTTTAAAAGAATTAGAATTAAAAATGAACCAAATAAAACAAGATGCCATCAGAAATGTACGTATTGCAAAAGACACCGAACAAAGGAAAAATGACCTAATTGTATACCTTGCACATGATCTAAAAACTCCTTTAACTTCTGTTATTGGCTATTTAACCCTACTTAGAGATGAATTGGAGATTTCACCTGTTCTAAGAGAAAAATACTTATCCGTTTCATTAGAAAGAGCAGAAAAATTAGAATCTCTAATAAATGAATTTTTTGAAATTGCCAGATTCAATTTAACCCACCTAACCCTTGAATTAAGCAGAGTCAACCTAACACGATTATTTGAGCAAATTTCATATGAATTTAAACCCATGTTTCAAGAAAAAAACCTAACATATTCCCTACAAATTGCCCCAAATCAAGAGATAAAATGTGATGTAGATAAAATGCAAAGAGTCTTTGACAACCTAATCAGAAATGCAGTTTATTATAGTTATCCCAACACAAACATAGAAATCAATATAAATCAGAACAATAATTTTTTAGAAATTCATTTTAAAAACTTTGGAAATACCATTCCAGAGGGAAAATTAGAACGGATTTTTGAGCAGTTCTACAGACTTGATTCTTCAAGATCAAGTAAAACCGGAGGCTCTGGTCTTGGGCTTTCCATTTCCAAAGAAATAGTTGAATTACATGGTGGTAAAATTACAGCCCACAGTGCAGATGAAATCATTGAATTCACTATATATCTTCCAACAATATAAGCCAAACACAAGCTTTTTAAAACAAAATCTCTGGTCTCTTCTATTTATAATACAGAAAGTACATTTGGTATTTGACAAATAAATTTAATGTTCAATACAATAACCTATTGTAAGAAATTCTTAAGAATTTCCGAAGAAAATCAGAATAAATACATAAGCCTTTTCAAATAAATTACTCCATCTATATTGATATAATATCTGTATAAAGATTACACATTATATTAAAACAGATTGGAGTTTTTTATGCTTATTAATTATATTTATGCCTCCCTAAACTATGTAGTTCCAGGAATGTTTTCCTATTTAATTTTAAGAGTCCTATATAAAGCAATTTTAAAATATCAAAACAAAAAAACTTCCTTATTAACAGAGATTGTAAGTTTTTGCTTATCCATTTATATGATAATTATGTTTTCAGCAACAATATCACCTGTATTTGGCTTCAACCCTAACATAAATCTTAACACTAGAATTAATTTAATACCATTCTATACCATTGGTGAATATATAAATTCAATAACTTTAGGAAGCTATCATATTAATTTAAATTTTTTTGGGAATATTATAATGTTTATCCCTCTTGGAATATCCTATCCCATTATATCAAATCGTTATGAAAGATTCATACCAGTACTTATTACCGGATTTCTTACCTCATCTCTCATAGAATTCTGCCAGCTTTTTCTATCAAGAGGAACAGATATTGATGATGTTATATTAAACACATTTGGTACAATTTTAGGCTATACAATATACAAAACAGTAATTAGAATATTTCCTTTAATCAGAACCTTATGTGGTACCATTAAAATAATTAATGAAGAAAAAAATTATTTTCCAAAGGATGGTAAATATATTATTGTTTGCACATTTGTTATGGCAACATGTGTGTGCATTACTGGCTTTACAAAGTTTTCAACCACACAAAATTTTCCTACACAATTTTCGACCCCACCTGAAAAAATGGGAATGATAAAGGTAAGTATGCAAGATTCAATTAATCTAGTAGCGAACAATGCCTGCGTCTATTCAATTGACGAAAATGATTTTATATTTTCCAAAGGGCTTAATGACACCATTGCCCCTGCAAGCACTACAAAACTATTAACCGCTATGGTTGTATTAGATAATTGCTCATTAGATGAAATTGTTACCGTTGGTAATGAAATCTCTCTAATAGCCCCAAATTCTTCAACTGCACATTTAAAATTAGGTGATAAATGCACCATAAAAATGCTATTAGAAGCACTACTATTACCATCAGGAAATGATGCCGCATATGTTTTAGCCAACTATGTAGGTAACAAAATGCTAGAACAATTCAACATTACCAATCACACTATAGAAGATTCCATCTACACTTTTATAGAAACTATGAATCAAAAAGCCCAAAACATAAATGCTGTCTGTTCCAATTTCACTACTCCTGATGGTTTTGACAGCCCCAATCAATACACTACAGTTAAGGATATGACCATTATTTCTAAAGAATTTCTAAACTATAACACATTAAAAGAAATAGTTTCAAAACCAATTATTCACGAAACTTTTTTAAACGGTCAAGAAGTCACTTACAAAAACACAAACCTATTATTAGACAAAAATTCACCTTACTTTAATAAAAATGTGAAAGGCTTAAAAACCGGAAGTTCAAATAAAGCTGGGTGTTGTTTAATTTCAACTGCCATTATAAACAAACGTTCATATATTATAATTGTTATGGATTCTACCAAGGAAGGCAGATATTTAGATACGCTAGAACTGCTTAATTCTTTATAAGCCAGCCTTTCTACATGATTTCTACAAATATTTTAACTTTTGTGAAATGGTTGCAATTAGGTTAATAATAACAATAGATATATTTACAATTAATTTACCGTTTTGAAAGGACTTTTTCAGTGACCTCATTATATGATTAATACATTTTTAATTTTTAGAATTTTCAGAATACACATTGAAATATTCTTAATTTTATATTAATTTCTCATACAATATATTTGACAAATATTAATACAAGATATATAATTATAATTAGATTATTTAACTGTTAATGTATGTTAGCGGATTTATATCAAAATTCTAATTAGGAGTGATTATATGAAAAATTTAAAAATTGGTGCCAAAATTGTCCTGGGTTTTGTAGTTGTAATTGTTTTAATGATTGTAACAATTTTTACTGTTTATTTAACTTCATCACTAAAGAATTCAATTTATATTGTTATTGGTCTGACGGTGCTTTCAATTATAATTGCTATTGCAATTGCAATTGTGCTATCTAATAGCATAAAAAAACCTATGATTTTTGTATCAAATTATATTGACAGTATTGCAAAAACAGGAAACCTTTCATTAGTTAAGGAAAATGTTGCTTTATCTGAAAAATACTCTTCAAGTAATGACGAAGTAAGTCAAATTGTTAAAGCTGCAAATAGTTTATTTGATTTAATGTTATTCCAAGGAAGTATCTTGCAAAAAATTGCTGACAAAGATATAAGTGGCTATGTAAAATTACGTTCCGATAAATGTACTGTAGGCTTAATCGCTACCTCATTACTTGATCAGCTAAACAATGTATTTGAAAATTTACGTTCTTCTTCTGAACAAGTATCAGACGCTTCAAGACAGATGGCTGATGGTGCTCAATCATTAGCACAAGGTGCAACTGAACAAGCTTCTGCTATTGAAGAACTTTCAGCTTCCATTGCACATGTTGCCGGAATTACTACAGAAAACACATCATTGGCTCACAATGCTTCAGAATTAAGTGATTCAGTTAAAGAAAATGCAGTAAAAAGTAACCAGCAAATGGATAATATGATGAAAGCTGTAAAAGAAATTAATGAAGCCAGCCAGCGTATAAGCAAAGTAATTAAAGTTATTGATGATATTGCTTTCCAAACTAATATTTTAGCATTAAACGCTGCTGTTGAGGCCGCAAGAGCTGGACAACATGGAAAAGGGTTTGCTGTTGTTGCAGAAGAGGTTCGAAACTTAGCTGCTAAAAGTGCTGAAGCTGCTAAAGATACTGGCGAGTTAATAAATAATTCAATAGAAAAAGCACAATTAGGTTCAAAAATAGCTGAGGAAACTGCCAACAGCCTAAACGAAATTGTGAATGGAATTAATGAGAGCAGTAATATTATTAGTAAAATTTCTACATATTCAGAAGAACAATCCTCTGCAATTAATCAAATTAATACAGGTATAAATCAGGTGGCTCAAGTTGTTCAACAAAATAGTGCAACCAGTCAACAAAGTGCTGCATCTGCACAGGAAATGTCAAGTCAGTCATATTTATTAACAGAACTTGTTTCACAATTTAAACTTCGTAATAATTCTAACAGAGGTAATAATTCTAACAGAGGTAATAGTGTTATTTCTTGCTCTATACCACAGAAAAAAGCTCAAAAGCAAAGTGTCATTTCACTAGAAGATAATTTTGGTAAATACTAGTTTATACATTATAATCTTATAAGTCATAACACAAAAAACCCAAGAATTTTTTTGAATTTCTTGGGTTTTTATGTTTTTACACATTTACTACTTTACACAAGTGCAAGTAGCAAAAAAATTATTTTTGTAAATTTAGATCATTTATATTAAATGGTGTGCATATTCCATTTTTATCCAAAACCGCCCTATCTCCAGATAAAGCATCTACTGTATATATTCCATCATATACAAAGTTAGTTACTTTCCCACCTGTATATGTTTTTGCCCCTGTTTTAACTTTAACTTTTGAGCCTACATTTATGGTTTCTTTAACTATTTGACCATTCCATGTCAAAATAAATTTGTCCGGATTAGTGTATAGTGTTTTTAACTTAGTTGTTGTGCTTCCCCAATCAGATAATTGAAAATGAGGCTTATCTATAATAGATTTCCAATCTCCACCCCATTCAAGTCCTAACTTCTTTCCAATTCCTCCAATCTTAGTAAAGAAATTGTCATTGTCATAATAAGCACCTTTTCCGTCATTTCTATAAAAATCAAATGCAACCCCCCATTGATGCATTGAACTAAAACTGCTGCCTTTTGAATTTGTTACTATTTTTCCGGGTTTTGTGCGGCCAATTGCGTATAAATCATCCTGTTCCTTTATAGTACGAAGGCATTCTGAAATTCCTATATTATATCCTTGTCTTTTACAGTCTATGATTAATTTATTAGCTAACTCCTGTAATGTTGGATGGCATTGTTTGATGTCTCTCATATTACCAAATCCTTTCTTCATGTGCTATTCTAATACTTAAAAATTTTAGCATTAGATATTTATATTCTATGAGGTATTGTTATAAATTGTGAATACTAGATTTTAACTTCATTTTTGTATATTATTATTTAAAATGGAAATAATTAAATTATTATATAATATAGAGGAGAATGAAAACATGGAAATGAATAAAGTTGTTTGCGATTGCTTAGATCTTACTGTCCAAGATATCAAAGATGCAATATCAAATGGAGCAAAATCTTATGAAGAGGTTGAGGAAATGACTCAAGTAGGCACTATTTGCGAGGCATGTATAGATGACGTAAAGGAACTTGTTGAAGAATTATTGGGTTAAGAATAATTAAAAAAGTGACTGCCGCAAAAGTAATTTTAGGTTAATATTATTAACTTATAATTACTTTTGCAGCAGTCTTTTTCATTACAATTACTTATATTCTTAAAGTTCTACAATAAAGTCTTGAATATCATATTTTATTTTTATCAAACAATTTAGATACAATTAAATTAAACGTATAGAATACTGCCCATCCTATAACTCCTCCAATAATATTCATAACAATATCATCTAACTGAAAATACCCTCTTTTAGTCAGAAGTTGTACAGTTTCTAACAATACACTGGAAAATAAAAATATAACTACTGACGGAAGAAATTTATTAAAAATACTTAAAATTTTAGGAAGAATTAATCCATACGGAATAAACATAATAATGTTTTCTACCACAAATGCTTTTGAATAATCGGTATGTCCCCATGTACCAAACAATACCAAATCAATAGAACCTCTTGAACCAGACTCTCTTGAAATCAGAGTAATCTCCAGGATCGCAGCTAAATATATAAGGAATATATACTTAATAACAGTTCCTTTTAAATCTATCTTTTTACTTTTTTTGTACTTAAATAATATAGTTGGCAGTATCAATATAGTTGCCACAATTATACTAATAGGTACATACTTAGTTACTTCTAAAACATCATATATAATTATTTCTACCATTTCCTACCTCATTTTATTTAAAATCAGCTACTAAGTATTTTGTCTGTATTATTGTTTTTAATAGTTGCCTGCTAATTTCACATTACTTTGATGTATTTGTTAATTTATTTTAGCATTGGAAGTTGGAAATTTCAAGGAAATTTTATAATTTTTATTTAACCTATTCCTCCTCTTCTATTTTTCTACTGACTGCTCCCGGCTCCCTTTCAATCTCTCTAAAAAAGTAAATTGCAAATCCACTCACTGTCAACATAAGGCAAGCAGGCCCAATTAAAATGCCAAAAAATAAAGTAGTACTATTAAACATAAAAAGCATTACCTCAACAACTAACAGTAATACCAAAAAAACAGTTCTAATAAGATAACGCACAGCAATATCCATTGAATTACGTAAAGTTTTTCCCAATGAGTTTTCATATCTTGCCATTAACGCAAATGCATACAAAAAAGAAAACAAAAATACAAAAATCCCCACGACTCCAACAATCAAAAATCCCACTGAGCCCTCAAGCCCCTTAAACAATTGAAAATCCAAATAAATTGCATAAGCTGCCAACATACCCAATAACCCTAATGGAATACCTTTTTTCCAATTTGCCTTAAATGCCTTTAAAAAAGTTCTCCCAATGTACCCTTCCTTATCCTCTACCATCTTAAGGGTAACGGAATATGCTGCTACTGTTGCAGCTCCCATTGTTACAATAGGGAGACTAAAAAGTAACCAAAGGAAATTTAGTTTAATCATATCTAAAAACCTTAATAAGAACTTATATAAACCACTATCTACGCTAAAAATTTTCATGTATATCTCTCCAATCTGATTTTTTTGTGTGGGGGGGTTGTATGACGGACGCTTTGCTTTTAGTCTTTCTACTCCATGGAAGGAGGCTTATTATACTGTGAAAATGCCCACGTGCCAAACATTCCAATGAGCCTATATAAATTTTGAATGCAAAGCTTTCAAAATTATATAGTCTCATTTCCATAGCACTAAAGGCATTTTCACAGTATAATAAGCCTCCTTCCATGGAGATTTAGTTTTTTGAAGCAAAGCTGGTTATTCAAAATTTAAAATGTATTTAAAGTCTCTATAACTACTGGACAGTCTAAAATTCTTGAACAACCAGCTTTATTTCGAAAAATCTAATCTCCTTCTTATCTTAAAATTCTATGTAAGTCATTGGATAAAGTATCTATTAATAAGCCAAATGACCCAAAGGGCACCCTAGGGAAATTTCCTAAAGCCCAAAGGGTCAAAGACCTAATTCAAAGCTCAATCTAAAGCCAATTATTTACCTTTAACTTCATTTTCAAGTGCAAGTCTTTTAGCAGCTTCTCCTTTTGACCAATCAATACATTTATCATAACCGTAGCCCTTTGTTACTGTAATCATTTCTGCTACTATATTGTCATATTCCTCAGGTGTTGTAGCATAAATTGCTTTCCATGAGTAGTCTGTTATTGCTTTGATTACTTGTTCCCATGTTACTTTAAGTTCTGCATCTTTTAAGCTTTCTGCATATGTTGTTCCAACTGCTAATTTGTATGATTTTTTGTCTAAGTATTCTTGTGTATTGTTTGCACCTGTTTTTGTTCTCCAGTCAGCTTCAATATCACATCTTGCGTCGATTTGGTTGCTCTTCCAGTTGTTGTAGTTGTAGGTTTCTCCGTTTGAATCAGGATTTTCTGCATCAAGTGACCATGTGATGTTGTTTAATTGGTTTGCACCATCGTTGAATTTTCCTGAGTATCCACCAGTCATTTCTGTGTTACGATCGAAGTGGCATAATTTACCAAGTTCTGTTGCAATAGTATTTCCTTCTGCATCATAGTCCCAAGTTACACCTTTTGGTCCGTATTCTGAAACCATTCTGCCTTCTGGTGTTGAAAGCCAGTCAATGATTTCCATACAAAGTTCTGGATATTGTGTTTTTGCTCCAATTGACCAGATACGATTGCCTCCGTATACATTCATACCATAAACAATTGGTGTTGCTTCTGCTGGTGTGAATGTACACATCATTTTGTTTTCGTTAACGTGTGCATCTGTGTTGTATCCTAATGAACCTGAATAGTTAAATATTGAGAAGAATGTTCCGCCGTTTTGTACTTTTGCAATCATTTGATCGTATGTTTGAGTCATTGAGTCTGGATCTAGTAAGCCTTTACGGTATAATTCATTGTAGAATTTTAACATTTCAAGATATGGGCTATTGTTGTCTAAAGCAGGGTAGAATACTCCTGTTTCAGGATCGTAGTGACCCATACCTAGTTCGTCATAACCATAGTAAGCTGTTGCAGTAGATTTTACATACATAACCATTGTACCATCCCAGTCCGGCCATAATGATACTGCATATGTTGGATTTCCATTGTCGTCTTTTGGACAGATTTCTTTCATTTTTTCTAATAAAGTTACATAATCATCTAATGATTTTACTTCCGGATAACCAAGTTGTTTGTATAAGTCCCAACGTAAATCCCATGTGTAGAAAAATTCCTGATGATCTTCGCTACTTGTTGCTACTGCGTGACCAAATCCGTATAATTTTCCGCCGGATAATTCTTTATTGCTTTCTAATGCAAATGGCATGTGTTCTTTAATGTATGGACCGTATTCACTTATTAAGTCTTCTTCTTCCCAATCAAATAATAATCCTGCATCTATTGCATTTAAATAGTCATCACCATTTGTTCCCCAAATTACTATGTCTCCTAAATCGCCAGCTTCCATACGTGTATCGTAAACACCGTCAGCGTCTGGAATTACGTTAATTGTTACGTTAAATTTTTCTTTTAATACCTGTGCGAACCATCCTGTTAATTGACCTGAATAGTTTGCAGTCTGGCTGTATACTGTAAGGCTTACTGGCTCTCTATCTGTATTTTTTTCTGTGGTTTGTTCCTCATTGCTGTTTTGATTATTGTTATTATTTTGCTGGCCTTTTGAGCCACATGCTGTCAGCATGGAAAATGTTAATGACATAATCATTAAAAGGGATACTAATTTTTTTACTTTTTTCATATAAATTCCTCCTTATTTTCTATAATTACCAAAAGTAATCCTTTTGGAAGTTACCTACATTTTATAAATTTATAAACTATTATTAACCTTTTACAGCTCCAAGCATAATTCCTTTTTCAAAGTAACGTTGCATAAATGGATATACCATTAGAATTGGAATTATGGATACCATTGCTATGGTGTATTTAATTACCTTTCCATTAGAAACTCCTGAAAGAGCTGCTGCCGCTCCACTGCCGCCTCCTGATTGCATAAGTGCTGCAAGGTTATTGCTTGTATTTAAGTAAATATATAATCTGTGTTGTAAAGTGTATAGTTCTGGTGCATTTTGCATTAATATTAAGGAATCTGTAAAAGAGTTCCAATGTCCTACAGCTCCAAATATTGCTATTGTTGCTAAAATTGGTTTACTAAGTGGCCATATGATTCTTCTGAAAATAACCATATATCCTGCACCATCTAAAAATGCACTTTCCTCAAGTTCTGCTGGTATTGATTCTATATAAGTCTTAACCAATATTATGTTATAAGGTGCTACTATACTTGGAATGATGTATGCCATGAAGTGATTTGTAAGTCCAAGCATAGCCATATTTAAATACCAAGGAATTAATCCTGCGTTAAAATACATTGTAATAACTAAAAAACGATACAAGAATTTACGTTTCCACATTTCATTTTTTGTCATTAGGTATCCTATAAATGCTGATGCTAAAACCATTAATGCTGTTCCAATTAATGTTCTGCCTATGGATACGGTAAATGCTGATAGTAAGTCACCAACACTTGTAAGGGCAATGTAGTTATCAAAGTGTATTCCTTGTGGTATAAAGTTAATTACACCTCTTTTTACCAAATCATTTGAAGAAATGGTATTTATAAATAAGTAATAAAATGGGAAAATACAGCTTAATGTAAATATAGTAAAGAATAAATAGTTTACTATATTAAAACTAATGTCTCCTGCTGTTAAACGATATTTCCTTTTACTTTCATACTTTCTTTCTGCTTTTGCGTCTAATTTCTCTTGTTTTGTCTTAGCCATATTTTCACCTCCTATACTATGCTTTCACCACGAATTAATTTTGAAACACCGTTTGCAGCAAATAATAATGCTACGCTGACTACAGATTTTACCATACCTATAACGGTAGATAGTGGAATAACACCACTTTTAATACCTAATTGATATACATATAAGTCAAGTACTGTAATAGTGCTTGTGTTTGTTGCATTTTCAAATACCATGTATTGATCCATACCGTTACTTAATACTCCTGCTACTGCCATTAAAAGAAGTACACAGTATGTTGGAATTAAGCCTGGTAAAGTAATATGTCTCATCTTTTGAAATCTTCCGGCACCGTCAACTGTTGCCGCTTCATATAATTGCTGATCAATTCCTGATATGGCAGCTATGTAAATAATTGCACTCCAGCCAAGTCCTTTCCACATTCCCCATGCTAACATCTTAAGCCATGTGTGTGAATCACCCATTAAATAGTTAATTGGAGCTTCCAAAAGACCTGAATTTACCATAAGAGTGTTAATAAATCCGTCTGTTGAGAAAATTGCAAGGGCTACTGCATACATTAAAACCCAGCTAATAAAGTTTGGTATAGTTGTAAATGTCTGTACAAAACGGCGGAAACGAATATTTCTGATTTCTGATAGAAATATTGCAAATGCCATTGCTACCCAGCTTGTTGCAATTCCAAGTCCGCTCATTGCAAGAGTATTTCTAAGAACTCTTAAAATATCTCTTTTGGTTGCTTCATTTTCAAATAAAGAGGTAAACCATTTAAATCCTATAAAATTATCTGAGGATAATGTTCCTCCTGATTTATAGTCATAAAATGCATATCTCCATCCCCATAGTGGAAGGTATGAAAATACAAAAATAAGTGCTGCAAATGGTAAAAACATTAAGAATAATTTATACTTTGATTCCATTTCAAATTTAGATTCTTTATCTACTTTTGGAAGTAAAAACTGTACTACTAATGGTACAATTAATGTAATTAAAGCAATCAATAAAAAGAAATAAAATCCTGTTGGAAACGATGGTAAAACTTTTGATTCATTTGTTGTTTGTAGTATTTGTGTATAGCCAATGTAGATTCCTACTAGTCCAATTATCTGTAAAACTCCTCCAGCAATTCCAAACCAGTTTCCGAATTTTTTGCATTTTAGATTTCCTACGGACAAGCATCCACAGGCACATGCTGCAAAAATACCTACACAAATAAACAAACTGGAAACAAATACTAACATGAAAGTAGATTCTTGTACCCATCCTTTTGTAAAGGCTCTGCCGCACTCTGCTGTCAGGTTAGAATAAAAAAGTCCTGATGTGAATAATGACATGTTCTTATTAATTAATCCAGAAATTTTTGCCGGATTAATGGCAGGAAAAAACATCATAATTGCAGAGAATAATATACCTATACGAAGTAAAATGTACACTTTTCCTGCAATGAATTCTTGCTTTGATACTGCTACTTGATTCATTTCGTAACTCCTCCTTAAGTTATCCTTTTTTTATCTTCTATCTTATATTTATTATACAAAAGGATAGCTTATAAAACTACGGTCAATACTTGACGAAAAATACAGTACTTTTTTGCACTTCAAAATTGTGCAAAAAGTTTGCCTTACTAATTCTTATTAATATTATGGGATTAAAAAGAATGGGGCAAATGGTGTATTTCATCATTTGCCTCCATCTAAGTTATTTAATTATTTTTTCTTATTTTTTTGCATTACTACATATGCTGCACATCCTGCTGCTGCAATAGCAATTATTACAATTACAATAATCATTGTTGATGGACCACCTTCATCTGTTGTATCTGCTGCTTGAGTTGTTGCCTCTGTTGTTGCGGCTGTAGTTGCCTCTGTTGTTGCTACAGTTGTTGCTTGTGTAGGTTCTTCAATTACTGCACCTGTATTAAATCCAGTTCCTTCTAAAGTAAATACTACTTTAACTTCACTGTTTGGAGTCATTGTTTCTGGCATAACAACAGGATTATCCTTAGTTCCGCTTCCGTAAGCATTGTATAATTCTAAACGAAATCTTCCGTTACCTTCTAAGTCTCCCATGAGTATATTTTTGTTCTTGCTGTTTACTTTAACACCGTCAACATATACTTCAACTGTTGCTTTTGCATCAGTATCAGTAAATGAACCGTCTGCTGCTTCTCTTAAAGTGCCAACTGCTTTCATTGCATCTCCAAGACCTTCAATATCTACTAAAAATACTAATTTTTCTGGATCTGGAGCTGCCTGAGCTGTTGCACCTAATTGTGCTGCTGTAGTAACAACTTCCCATTTTCCATCTCCTAAGATTTTTGCATCCCCTGCTACTCCTGGGTTATAATTTTCCCACACGCCAGTTCCATCAGCAAACATCATAAATGCATTAAATTCTGTAGGGATAACATATTCTTCTTGTGGAGCTTCAGAAGCTTTACCTTCCACTAAAGTATAAGTTACTTCTACTGTTTTAATATTAGTAACTGTATCTCCTGCTACTGGTGTTGGTGTAACATCTGAAATGTTGCCGTCAGCACTACGTCCTTCTGTTACTTCACTAACCCATTTGTTGTAAAGATTGGTACGTGTGTCTTCTTTATTGTCTGAACTTGTGTAAGTTTTTCCTAAAGTAACTGCTTCTCCGTTAATTTTAACTGAATCAATCTGCATATAGCAATTTGGGAAATATAATTCACCGTCATCAATTTCTACATCCATAAATTCAATATTTGGACAAACTCCGCCTTCAACTCCTGAAAAATCAAGTGATACTGTATACTGTCCAACTCCTGTTACCATAGCATTGTTAGCTACAACAGGTGCATAGTCTTTTCCGTCAAACCAGTATTGGTAAGTCCAGTTACTATCTGCCATAGATATGTAAGTTGTTGTTCCTTCTGCTGGTAATGGTTTTGCTTCTGTAGCTGCTATTGTTTGTGCTCCGAATACAACTCCATCTCCTAAAGTAAAGGTTACTTCAACTGTTTTAATATTAGTATACTTATCTCCTGCAATAGGTGCTGGACTGCATCCGTCTCCGTTGCCGTCTGCTGTACGTCCTTCTGTTACTTCTGATACCCATTTGTTATATAAGTTAGTACGAGTGTTAATTTTATCATCTGTGCTTGTGTAAGTTTTTCCAAGTTCAACTGCTTCACCATTAATTTTAACTGAATCAATTGTCATGTAACTGTTTGGATAAAGCGTTTCACCATCTTTAACCTCAACGTCAAAAAATTCAATGTTTGGAGCAACTCCACCTTCAACACCTGTAAAATCAAGTGCTACTGTATATTGTCCAAATCCGTTTACTGTTGCATTAGTTGCTTTAATTGGTGCATAATCATTTCCGTCAAACCAATACTGAACTTTCCATTCACTGTCTGCAAAACTTAAGTACGCTGTTGTTTCCCCATCAGCTTTTACTTCAACAGATGGTACTGTCATTGTAGATAAAACTAGTGCCATCATCATTAAAGAAACAAATAATTTCTTAAAAACTTTTTTCATATCATTTCCTCCTATATAATATTTTAACAGCCGAAGCTGTATAGGTACTATTACCTTTAATAAGAGTTTATTATATTTTTACCTAAAAAGAAACCGTTCCTTTTTTACATGAATTACCCACATTATTATACATTCATTTTTCATCTTCTTCTACTGAATAATTTCTAGGTGGAAGTTCAAGGGTTGTAACTGTTTCCACTCCTTTTATGCTTTTTATTGACATACCATAATTTTCTCCATAACATAGACGTATTCTTTGCTGAATATTGTAAAGTCCAATACTGGAACGCAAATTAGATTTAGGTGTTTGAATTTTTTTCATTAATGCTTGTAATTCTTCTTCATCCATTCCACATCCGTTATCAGAAATAGTAATACATAAGTTAATATCCTTTCTAGTTACTTCAATTTTAATTCTTCCATTACTTTCTACCTGCTCTAATCCATGAATAATGGCATTCTCAACAATTGGCTGGAGTAAAAGAGGTAATATTTCAAATTGATTTACATCTACTTCTTCCCCAATAATTAATTCATAATTTACCTTGTCATCAAAACGCATTTTTTGAATCTGTAAATATATTTGAATATAATCTAATTCATTTTTTAGTGTTGTCCATGCAGTTCCCGTGTTCTCTAACACATATCTCATTGATTTTCCAAGTAGTTTAATACTATTAGCAACTTCTCTGTTTCCAGTGGTCAATGCTTTCATTCTTATAGTTTCTAAAGTATTATAAAGAAAATGAGGATTAATCTGGCTTGCCAGCATCTTAAATTCCATTTCCTGTTGTTTGTTTTTTAGCTTCTGCTCATTGATCCGAGATTCATACATTTGTGCATCTTTTTTCTTGATTTTTTGTACCATAATCTCTAAATCAGCAAACGCTTCATAAAGCTCATCCTGTCCATAGAATGTATGGATAATATTATAATCTTCGTTACTTGCCTTATGCATTTCTTCTCTTAGAATCTCTACCCTTCCTGTAAAATAATGAGCAAAATAGTGTATTACAATTCCCGGTAAAACAATCGCCACAAAAATAATTAATCCACAAGTAAATAATATTTTATTAATATCTTTGTATGCACCTGTATTCAGGGTACAAATATAAACCTTAGAAGATGATTGGTAAACTGCTAGTGACGATACTGATATTAAGTATTTTATGTTTCCATGCTCGTAATTTCCCACATAAGAACCTGTGTATTGATAGTATGGATCATTGTAATTAATAGGTATATCTTCTTTTACACCATACCTGTCTCGTATATTACTATAAAAAACCACCTCATCATTTAAAGAAAGTTCTGTATAATAATCGTTAGTATCTATACGACTCTTTAAATAGTTATTGCTAATCTTTATTACTAATACAGCGTGATAAGGAGAACCTGCCAGAGGGATTTTTCTAACCAAACTTAAATTCCAATAATTATTATCGTATTTATCTGTTAGCATAATAGGAATCCACGATACACTGGATTGGTTGTATGCAATTTTATACCATTCACTTTCTGTGATTTCATCTGTTACTGGGTGAAATCTTTTGTAATCACTAATACCTGGATTATCTGTATAAATAGCAATATCTTCCACTTCTGCATAATTAAGTGCATAATTTTCTACAATTTTATAGTTAGTGCTTAGTTTTTCAAATTGTGCCATGGACAGATATTCCTTAGTTAATAAGTTTTCAAGACCATCATCAAAGGAAATAACTTCTGATATATTATAAATTTGTGATGTTATTTCAAACAATATAGTACGGGTACGAAGATTATCTGACTCTATTAAATCTCTATGATAGTTAAGTAAAAGCCTTGAATTATTCCCAATTAAAAAACCTCCAATTAATAATATAGGCACAAAAATTGAAATCAAGTAGATTGAATACAATTGTTTTTTAATCTTCATTCGATTAAACAGGGTTTGTAACCTTTTTACTAATTGTTTCATATTTTCTTGCTCCTTCCTCTTTTTCACGAGCTGATTTTCTATATTCATTAGGACTTAAATTCATATATTTACGAAATTGTTTTCCAAAATAACTATTACTGTTAAATCCGGTCATTAATGCAACTGAGGTTATTGACTCGTTTGTTTCTTCTAATAATTTGGCCGCTGCTCCAATCCTATGTAACATTAAATATTCAAAGGGCGTGGTTTGGAGATTTCTCTGAAAGCAGCGACAGCATTCACTTTTACTTACGCTTATATATTCACAGATATCATCTAATGTTATATTCTCAGCATAATTACTATGTATGTATTGTAGTGCCTGATAGATTCTGCCCTCATCAATAGATGGTACCTCTTTATTTTCTTTTTGATCTTTCCACAAGTTTTGAAGTAAAATTAACCAGATATCGCACATTTTATTGTGAAGTGCATACTCATAAGCAAATGTCTTTTCATGATTAATTTCATATACCTCGGCTAATCTTTCCAAAACCCCTTTTTGCCAGAAAACTTCTGGTGAAAAGCTTTGAAATTTTAAGGTGTCGTTTTGAATATATGGCATTACGTATCTGGTGCCTAGCAGATATCCTTTTTCTATTCCTAGTAGTCCAGGATGCATTACTATTGTAAACATGAAGGTTTCTTCTTCGCCTGTTGGTATCATTTGATGGAGTACGTTTGAATTAATGAAGATTCCTTCTCCTGATTTAAGCTCTAAGTTGTTATTGCCTACGGATATTAGGACTTTTCCGCTAATTATTACTACAAATTCCAGTTCTTCATGCCAATGCCATGGTATGATCTGGGCTACGTATTTTTTGAAATCGTTCCAATATACGTCCATGGGGAAGTGTAGAGTTCCGTGTTGTGTTTTTTCTTGTAGGTCTTGTTCTTTTGATTTTTTCATTTATTAGTACTCCTTTGGGTAGGGGTTGATTTTATGAACGCTTTGCTTTGTAGTCTTTGACCCTCTGAGTTTTTTAACTATTCATTGTATGCTTATGGTCTAACATTCCAATGAGCCTATAAATAACCATCATCTTAGCAGGCTGCACCATATATTGTTTTTATATATTTAATAGAATAAAATTAAATATGTTCTTTTGTATACTCTATTAATTAGAGATGTGTATGATTTATTTTTAGATTTTTACTAATTCCTATTAAATTATCTATCACCATTTAAAATTGGAATGGGCCATCTTAATTCCAAAAAACATTAACATTACTCGCTTTATAATAACTACTAAAAAAAGAAGAAAAAACATTCTGTAGATAAATTTACATTCTCTTTTTCCTTCTTTTTCGTTATTCTATTTATGTTAGCATATGTGATAAGATGAAGCTCTCCTTTAATAATCTGACTTCATCCTCCATTTTCATTTGTTGAATATAGCAATATTAAGGTAAATTTAAATAATAAACTATCTGTCTATACTTTTCTTTAATTCAATAATTTTTTCAATATTAAAACCTGTAAATGTCTGCACTTGTTCAATACTCAATCCCGCCAAAAGCATTTTTATGGCAACTTCTGCTTTTCCTTCTGCTTTCCCTTCTGCTTTTCCTTCTGCTTTTCCTTCTGCTTTTCCTTCTGCTTTTCCTTCTGCTTTTCCTTCTGCTTTCTTTTGAGCTTCTATTTCATCAATCATTCTTTCAATTGCATATGTCATTTGAATCACTTCTCCTTTAAATAAGTTTTCAATAAAATCATCCACTACCTTATTTTTCTTATTGTTTTTAGCTTTTTTCTTTAAAACATCTCTTAGCCACTCTGCTAAATCAATTTGATCTTCCTTGGTTAATTTCGTTGCTATGTTGGCAACCTTAGCTAATTTTAATTTAAAATGCGATTCATCCTGCTTTTTATCTAACGCAAAAACACTAGAAATTAAGTTTCCTATTTCAAAAAGCGATTCATCTGTATATTGATTTACATTAAAAAATATATATTTAAAGTCAACAACATTTTCCTCAAATAGTGTATAACCATTTAGGTATTCACTAAAATTTCTTACTGCTGTCCAATTATCTTGACCATTGTAAAGAACGCAAGGTATTATTGCGGGTAGCTTAAAACCAATTCTTTCTCTTTCTTGTTCATTTGTATCAAGAAACAATCTTTTATATAATTCTACCATATATATTAACAACCGAAACGGAATTGTATGATCGACACTGGACTGTAATTCCATTAAAAAATAAAATATTATTTCTTGATCTTTTACTTTAAGTTTATATATTAAATCTGCCTCTTTTTCTTTAAAGTCTTTTGGTATAAATTCTTTGTCTATTATTTCCAAATCAGCTTCACTTAAATCCTTCACCCAGGATTTATTAATGAAGCTTTTAAGTAAATCTAAAAAATGCTTCTTTTTTCCAAGTAATCTTTTATAACCTTTATCATGTATGTTCTCTGCCAAATGATTCACGTCCTTTACTTTATTTTAATTATAATACATTAATACCAACTAATCAATTACCAAATAAATTCAATATAACATAATATAGTCAGTCCATTTTCTGTTTAAATTATAAATACTGTTTTTTTTACTTCAAACATATGGTGTTTATGCGTGATTATTAAAGCTAAGCTTCCAGATTATTTCAATTTAAGTTAATATATTTATACAAAGCGATAATATTGTTCCTTGTTTTAATTCGTTTTGATAATATAATTATATTATTAAGAACAGAACGAAAGGGGTATTTACAATGAAATTTAGTAATGGATGTTGGTTACAAAAGGAAGGGTGCGAATGTTTTGCACCTTCACAGGCTTATTTTACTAAGGTTGAGGAGAAGCAGGTAGTTATTTGTGCACCTACTGGAAGGATTGAAAGCCGGGGGGCTACTCTTGGAGGAATTAATTTGACTTTGAAGATTAGTTCTCCTGGACCAGAAATTATTCGTGTGCAAACTTATCATCATATGGGTATGCTTGAGAAAACTCCAGAGTTTGATTTGGAAATGACTGAGGCTGTTTCTCTTGATTGTGTAGAAACTGATGATTTAGTTGTTGTAAAAAGCGGTTCTTTGTCTCTTGAGATTACTAAATCGCCTTGGTCTATGACTTATAAGAGGGATGGAATTGTTATTTCTAAGAGTAGTGGACGTGATTTGGCTCTTATGAAAACAGACTGGAGAGGTTTGGCTTATGATAAGGGAGATCTGGTTGATACTTATATCAGACAGCAATTAAGTCTTTCTGTTAATGAATTGATATATGGTATGGGAGAAAGATTTACTCCGTTTGTTAAGAATGGACAATCTGTGGAGATTTGGAATGCAGATGGAGGCACAAGTACTGAACAATGCTATAAGAATATTCCATTTTATTTGTCTAATAAAGGATATGGGGTGCTTGTTAATCATCCGGAAAATGTTTCTTTTGAGGTTGGTACCGAGATGGTTACTCGTGTTGAATTTTCTGTAGAAGGTAGTTATTTGGATTATTTCTTTATTAATGGGCCTACTATGAAAGAAACTTTAGTTCATTACACTGACTTGACTGGAAAACCTTCCCTTCCTGCACCTTGGACTTATGGATTGTGGCTATCTACTTCTTTTACTACTAATTATGATGAAGCTACTGTTATGAGTTTTATTGATGGGATGCTTGATAGAGGAATTCCTCTTAGAACTTTTCACTTTGACTGCTTTTGGATGAAGGATTTCCATTGGTCTAATTTTATTTGGGATGAAAGAGTTTTTCCTGATCCAGAAGGTATGCTTAAACGTATTAAGGCTAAAGGTTTAAATATTTGCGTTTGGATTAATTCTTATATTGGTCAGGAATCTCATTTGTTTGTGGAAGGAAAGAAGAATGGTTATTTCTTGAAACGTGAAAATGGTGATGTATGGCAATGGGATATGTGGCAGCCTGGTATGGCTTTGGTTGATTTTACTAATCCTGATGCTTACAAATGGTTTCAGGATAAGTTGGAAGTTTTAATTGATATGGGCGTTGATTGTTTTAAGACTGATTTTGGCGAAAGAATTCCTACTGATGCTGTTTATTTTGATGGGTCTGATGCTAAAAAGATGCATAATTACTATACTTACCTTTATAATAAATGTGTTTATGAATTGCTTGAGAGAAAGATGGGGAAAGGAAATGCGGTTTTATTTGCAAGATCTGCTACTGTTGGTGGACAGAAGTTTCCTGTTCACTGGGGCGGTGACTGTTGGTCTGATTATGAATCTATGGAAGAAAGCCTTCGTGGTGGGCTATCTCTTTTAATGTCAGGTTTTGGCTTTTGGGCTCATGATATTGGAGGGTTTGAGCACACTTCTACACCAGATGTTTATAAGAGATGGGTAGCTTTTGGACTTCTTTCTTCTCATAGCCGTTTACATGGTAGTACTTCTTATCGTGTTCCTTGGGTATATGATAATGAGGCTGTTGATGTTGTTCGCTTTTTCACCAGATTAAAGGCTAAAATTATGCCTTATCTTTATAAAACTGCTGTTGTAGCTTCTAAAACTGGTATTCCTACTATGCGTAGTATGGTTCTTGAATTTAATGATGATAGAAACTGCTCTTATCTGGATAAGCAGTATATGCTTGGAGATAATTTGTTAGTTGCCCCAATATTTAATGAGGAAAGCGTTGGAGAATTTTATCTTCCTGCGGGCAAATGGACTGATTTCTTTACTGGTGAAGTTATGAATGGTGGCATTTGGGTAAAACAAACCTTTGATTATCTTAGCATTCCACTTATGGTAAAGGAAAATTCTATTGTAGCTTTAGGTAAATGTGATGATCGTCCTGATTATAATTATGGCGAAAGTTCAGAGATTCGTATTTATGAATTGCACGATGGATGCAAAGCTTCAGATGTGATTTATGACATGAATAATGAAGTTTCTCTTACTATATTGGCTGAAAATCATAATAGGAATATTACGATTCAGATTGAAACTAAAGAAGAATATACAATACGTTTAGTAAATAGAAACGCAACGTCAGCAGATGGTGCTGACATGCAGATTGAAGGAAATGATACTGTATTAACTTCGTCAGGTAGTAAAACAATTCAAGTTTATTGTTAATTTATTTCCACTACCCAACTTTAAGAGTAATAAATTTATACTTTCATTTATAAATCAACTTTATAGAGATTAACCTCTTCATAAAAAAGGTATAGCTTTATAGGAGGTCATTGAAAAACCTTTGTTTTTCAGCATTATATTTTCAAGTTACCAAAAAATGGATATCAAATCATTTTAGTCATGACCACCACTTCAAGTGGTGGTTTGATATTAGCCCTATAAGGGATTATTACTTGCACGCCTTAAAGGCGGGCATCGCAAGCACTACTACCATCTGCCTCTAAAAGAGGCTCTTATCTTTTTTCTTCTTTTCTTGACTCTTCTTGCTGTTCTTCTATATATCTCTTTATAGCTTCTTCTTTGATATTACCAACTGTTGTTACATAATATCCTCTAGCCCAAAAAGTTCTGTCCCATTTGCTTCCTTTTTCAGGGTGTTTGTCAAATATCATTAACGCACTTTTACCTTTAGCATCCATCTTTTAATTCTCAGCATTTACTTTTTTCTACATCAAAATAATAGCAGTATTTTGTCAAGATATGTAATATTCTACACATATTTTCCTTACAATACGTCTTCAACACAAAAACCTTAAGATAAAATTAAGGGATTGCCCCTAAGAAGCAATCCCTTAATTTTAATATTATCTACCCATGATTTGAACATCCCATAAAGAATAACCATATGGTAACGCACGTTCAATTCCTTGGAATTTTACATATCTTGCAGAAGTAGCACTAAAGTTTAATGTTTCCATTCCGCCTTGACCATCATTTTGAGTTGCAACACTTGTGTAGTTTGTTCCATTTGTTGAAACTAAAATTTCATACTTTTTACCAAATGCTGCTTCCCAATTTAATTTTATTTGATTGATATTATAAGTTTGACCTAAGTCTACTACAAACCAAGCATCATCAGCAAAATTTGAAGCCCATCTCGTTCCTGTATTGTTATCGTTAATATTTTCTACACCAAATACTAAGTTCTCTGATCCAGATGCAGTAACACTCTTTCCTATTGCAACATCTGTAGTTGCTGGTGCTTCTGGTTCTTGTGGAGTTTCAGTGTTTTCATCATAGTTAATTGTATATGAGCCGTCTGTTGAACCTTCTGCCTGATAAACACGTACATAGTCTACTTGCATTGTTGCTGGTAAATCTTCAAGATTTGGATTAAGTCCTCCATCAAACCATCCGCCTAAAGCTAAGTTCATAATAATATAGAATTCTTGGTCAAATGGTGCATTTTTATTGCCGTTTGAATTTGCTGAATACCATTGTTCGTTAGTTGCTTTGTAGAAACATTTTCCATCAACATACCATTTTAGACTGTCTTCTTCCCAAACTAAACTGTATACATGGAAATCAGTATCAAATCTTTGGCCATCTTCAAATACAAAATCAGCACCCATACTTCTATTGTTTGGCCATGTTCCGCCATAATGAATAGCACCGCTTGTAGCTTCTGGCACACGTCCTCTTGCTTCCATAACATCGATTTCACCTGATGCTGCCCAAGTTCCATAAGAATCATCATTTGGAAGTAACCATAATGCTGGCCATAATCCATTTCCTGCTGGAAGTTTAGCTCTGAAATCAATTCTTCCATATTTAAATGTGAAATTATCTTTAGTTATAATTTTACCTGATGAATATGGTGCTACACGATTTGGATCTTGTTCAAATGTAGTTGGTTCATAATATGCTTTAAGATTTAAGTTACCATCTTGAACAAAAACATTTTTTGTGCTGCTTGTATAATATTCTAATTCACCATTTCCCCATCCCCATGTGTTTGGATCTGAGTTAATGTAGTATCCTGTGTTGTAATCCCATTTGTTAGTATCTAAAGTATTTCCTGAGAATTCATCATTCCAGATTAAGTTCCAATTTTCAACTTGTGAATCACTTGATGTTCCAAGTGTAATATTACCAAGGTCTGAAACGTCAGGACGTACTGCATTTGGATTACCAATTATATTATAATATACATAGTTAGTTCCGATTGCTCCGCCTTTAACACCGTTAAGTGGGTAGCCAATACGTATTTCCATGTCTTCTTGAATTGGTTGGAACCAAAGTCCGTAAACATAGTCTGCAAAGTATCCCCATTGGTTCTTATCTGATAGTTTGTTGTATCCACTGCTTTGATAACTGAAACCACTTTGTGCTACATCTGAAAGTGCTACCCAATTACCATTAACTTTAATTTCGTAAGTATATTTATCAATTTCAGCATTAACTGGGAATCCACCGTCAATCTTTGGTAATACGATACCAACTGAACCTGTCTCTCCTGCTCTTAGAGTTGTTTCGTCAGCAGAAATAATATAGTTGTTTCTTACTGTGTTTGGATAGTTAATTGTATAGTCTACATATACGTTTGGTGAAGATTTTGATACAAGTCTTACTATGGTTGTTTTTTCAATATTAAACCAGAAACCGCCGCCACCTTCCCAGAATTGTCCGAAGTTCTTTTCATAAATCCATCCGCTTGTTGGATTGTTTCCAAGTGGTATGAAGCTGTTGCTTTCATCTGACCATACAAATGTATCTAAATCGTCTGCAACTTGTTCATATTTTATTGAAGAATCTCCATTAAATTGTGGATATGTAAATCCTGAACCACCTACATAGTTAGCTGTTAAAACATTACCTCCATTAGCGTTCATTGATGTGATTTCCATTTTAGCTAATTGATTATATTGTAATGTGTATTCAAGTGATACATTTGGATTTGTTTTTGATACTAATTGTAAATTTGTAGTATCTGCTACATTAAACCAGTATCCTGAAAATCCTCCATCATGCCAAATTCCCCAATTAGAACTGTACACAAAATCGCTCACATTACCAATGTCTACCCATTGTCCGTTTACTTTTACGTTAACTGCCAAGTCACTTGCTGCATCTTCATAACTTAAATCTCCTCCGTTAAATACTGGCATTACAAAGCCATAACTTGCTGCTCCTGTGCTTGATGCTGTTAATATTGGTCCATCATTAGTTGAGTAATATGACATTGATTGAATTGATTGTGCTGCTGCCATAACAACTGAATCTTTTGCCAATGAATAGTGTCCGTCATTAAAAGATAGTGAGAATGAACCTCCAACTAACATTGAAGCTGTTAATACTACTGTTACTCCTTTGCGAAAATACCTTTTTGTGCTTGTAAACCAATTGTGTTTCATTTGTGTACCCCTTTCTTAATTAAGCTTTGCGCTCTTGGCTTGTTTCTTTGTGATAAACAAAATATACCATAATTAGTTACTAATTGTAAGTATTCATTTTTTTTATTTGGTGTCATTTTTTTATATTCTTACAAAAATAAACCACTTTTTACGATGTATCCATTTCAAATAATTTACTTTATATAAATTTATAGTTGCATTCTTTCTTGATATATTGCTATTTAGAGTATGTTTTGCTATATTTTAACAATTAATTCAATTGTTAAAAGTAGTACAAAAGCCTCATTTTTTATATTCATTGTAGTGCATTTTGTTTCATCGATGTTACACCATATTAAATGGATGATGTAAAAATAAAAACCCTTTAGTAATTCTAATCCCCAAGATACGAAAATTAGATATCACTACCTTAACTAAACTATCAGCTCCCAAACCTTTAAAAGCATTTCAGTTGTAAAAGCTTCCTTGTTAAACTGTATAACATTTAAACACTTCTCATCAACCAATCCTCTAGGACATAAACCCACATCAGCAGCCATCAGCATAGAAATATCAAATAAACTATCCCCTGCTGCAATTATTTTATCCGCAGACAATTTCTTTTTCAGCCTAAGAATTGCCTTACCCTTACTAAGCTCCTTAGGGAGAACATAAACTTTAGAACCATTATTAAAAACATCTACTTTACTTTCATCCAATTTTGAACGCAAAAAATCAACTGTCCACACTGGCTGTTCACTTTTAGTAAAAACAAACAACCCCTCAATACACCTAATCTCAAAGCAAACATTCCCATCTTTCTTTAATAACCCCATTGACTTCTCAATCTCTTCCTTCCCATCCTCAATTAAAGAAAGAGACTCCATGTACCAATCCCTATCAAAACATCCCTTATACAACAAAACTCCCCCATTACAAACCAAAGCATACTCAGAATCATTAACCCCCAAATTAATTCGCTTATACTGCTCCACGCTCCTAGTAGTATTAGGAACAAAAACAACTTTTTCTTGTATCCTCCTTAAAACCTCAATTGACTCCCTATCCATAAAAGAAATTTCCCTATTCTCAAACCATTCAACACACCTTTTATTAAATCCAATATCATGCTTGTAAGAATAAATCAAAGTATTATCCAAATCCGAACTAAAAATAATCATAAAATCCCCCTTTAATAGATTTCAAATCAACCACAAACTATCTATTTTTCAATTATACTAACAATAAACTTTTAAAAATCTTAATAACCAACTTCTAAATACCCCGCTTTGCTCAATAAATTAAATTCCCTCATAGGAACTTTATATTCTATGAAAGAAGCATTATATGCCATGGAAATGAGACTATAAGCATCATGGAACATGATGTTTATAGGCTCATTGAAATGTTTGTCATATCTGCTTTTAAATAGAATATAAAGTTCCTATGAGGGTCAAAAGACTAAATAGCAAAGCGTACCCACTCAAAAACCTAAAACAAAAACCCTATCGGTTAAAACACTTCCTAACCATATCAACAGGTATCATAGTAAACGCCAAAACAGCCACAACCAGCCAACCTTGAATACCAAAAGGCACACAGCTAAACATATTTCCAATCCAATGAAATGCCACAAATGGAACAATCGCTGCATTAACGATTACTATCTGAACCAAAATAATAGTAAAGAACACCTTTAAAAACCCTGGGTTTAAACTTAACCCTTTAAATATAGAAAGCTTATCATTTCTAACATTAAAACCGTTAAATAGTGCACTTACAATAAATAATACAAAATACGCTGTCAAATGCTGTTCTTCATTTTCAAAAAGATTTGAAAATACAGGTGCTTTCAAAAATATAAAGCTTAGTATCGTTAAATATAACCCCATAGTAACAATCTGGGTCATCATCTTTTTGTTTATAATACCTTCATCCCTACGTCTTGGTTTCTCTTTCATATATTTTTCAAGAGCAGGTTCATTTCCAAGCATAATGGCCCCTAAACCATCCATTACAAGGTTTACAAATAATAAGTGAGTTACTTTAAGAGGTTCTTCTACACCGAAAAATGGAGCAATTGCACTTACTAAAACTGCTGCAACATTAATAACCAATTGAAATTTACAAAACTTTAAAATGTTATGATAAATAGTTCTGCCGTACCAAATAGCATCTTTGATAGATTTGAAATTATCGTCAAGAATAACAATTTTTCCGGCTTCTTTTGCGGCTTCTGTACCACTTCCCATGGCAAATCCTACGTCTGCACGTTTTAATGCCGGTGAATCGTTTACGCCATCTCCAGTCATTCCAACTACAAGATTCATTTCCTGACATATTCTAACCATTCTTGATTTATCAGTTGGAAGTGCACGGGCAATTACTCTAATATCTTTAACAATTTTCTTTATTTCCTCATCAGACATTTCGTTTAACTCAGCGGAAGTTATTGCCTTGTCAGTGTCTTCCACTATAAGACCTGCTTCTTCTGCAATAGCAACCGCAGTTTCTAATCTGTCACCCGTAATCATAACAACTTGAATTCCGGCTTCCTTTACCTCTTTTATAGCCTCTTTTGCCTCTGGGCGTACATCATCTCTTATTGCTACAAATCCAATTAATACAATATCATCGTTAATGGTATTTTCAACCATCGATTTGTTGGAATATCCAAAAGCCAACACACGCATTGCCTTTGAAGCTAAATAGTTAATCTTCATATTTATTTCATCATAGTTTAGATTCACCTCATTGCCATCTTTATCCAATGCTTTTTTAGCTTTTGTAATAAATTTTTCTGGAGCACCTTTATAAAAAGTTTTTCCGGAACTCTTTATTTGAGCCTGACTAAACTTATTGGATGAATTAAAACTTTGGAAACGCTCCACAACACATTCTTCATTAGTAGATAAAATCTTAAAGGTATCCTCTCCAATAAACTTCATAAGGGCTTGCTCTGTTGCATTTCCTCCGATTACTCTGTGTTCAGCATCAAACATTGACTGGGTATTCTTACCGATTGCCAGATCGATTGCTCCCTTTACCATACTATGCTTACTTAATTGAGGTAGCGGAATTGTTTGTCCATTTGCTGTAAAAAACTCAACGACCTCTAACTTTCCTTTTGTAATTGTACCTGTTTTATCACTAAATAAGATATTTAATGAGCCGGCTGTTTCAATTCCTTCTGCTTTCCTTACTAATACATTATGGTCAAGCATTTTACTTGTATTTTGCATTAATACAAGAGAAATCATTAGAGGAAGGCCTTCTGGTACTGCACATACAATGATTACTACTGCTAAAGATACTGCTTCTACAACATCTTTTAATATTTCTCCAAATCCAATAGAAAAATATTCAGAAAATCCTCCTGCTGAAATAATAAAATATCCAAAATACATAAGAGCAATTACAATTGCACCAATATATCCAAATGTTGAAATCTGGCTTGCTAATTTTGACAGTTTAACTTTTAATGGAGAATCTGGCTCATCATCCTGCATTTCTTCTGCCATTTTACCCATCATTGTCTTAAGACCAACTTTTCTTACATCTAAAACACCTTCTCCGTCAAATACAACAGCCCCTCTAAAAAGGGAATGTTTATCAACAAAAGTGTCACCTGTAATCTCCTCTGATAGCTGAACGCTTTCATCTGCTCCGGTTTTCTTACATTCCTCCGCTTCTCCATTTAATGCGGAGTTATCTACTGTCATTTTTCCTGATATAAATATTCCATCCGCAGGAATTTTATCCCCTGACTGTAATAATACTTTATCCCCCATAACCACATCATCAACATCTATAACTGTTACAACACCATTTCGATAAACCTTACATATATCTTTTTTGGTGCTGTTTTTTAATTCTCTATACTTAGTATCGCTGGCAACACCAGTTTTAGCAGACACAAATGCAACAATTAATATAGCTATAATTGTTCCAACCGGTTCATATATTTGGGCATATCCAAAACAAAACATAACAATCATTAATGCTGCTATTGCTAATAATATTCTAATCATTGGATCTTTAAATGTTTCTTTAAATTCATCCCAAAAGGTTGTAGGTTTTGAGTCAGGTAGTGCATTTGATCCGTATTTTTCCCGTCTCTCCTTAACTTCCTTGTCTGTAAGTCCATTAAATTTCATAAATTCTCTCCTTATTATCAATCAAATAAAAGGAAGAAACACTTAAATCAGAATGCTTCTTCCTTAAAAATCAGCTAACTATATCTATTTGCCAATTCTCCAAGTCCGGGATCATTTGTACCTTGTCCTATTGCATTAAATTTCCATTCGTTATTATGTCTGTAAATTTCTCCAAATATAAGTGCCATTGTTCCAGAGTAATCATCTGTGAGATTATATTTAAACATTTCTGCTTTCTTATTACCATCTACAATTCTGCAAAATGCATTTTGAATCATTCCAAAATGCTGATTTCTCTGTACTGCCTGATATATATTAACTACAATTACCAAACGGTCATAATTGGAAGGAATTTTTGACAAGTCAACTATAATCTGCTCATCGTCTCCATCTCCCGCGCCAGTTAAGTTGTCTCCCATGTGTTGTACGGTTTGAGAGCTGTGTTTTAGATTTCCAAAATATACAATATCACCTTTATCCAATAGTTTACCATTTTGCAATAATAACACTGATGCATCACAATCAACAGATTGTGGTTTTGGTGCAAACAAACCTTTTTTTTGTGGAACCTCATCCCATCCAAGCCCTATCATTACATTCGAAAGACCCGCATTGTCTTTTGATAAACTAACCTTTTGTCCTTTTTGTAAACTAACTGACATAAATTTATCCCTTCCTTCTCTTTTAT